>JAJUIU010000029.1 GCA_029267445.1 Rhodospirillaceae bacterium | reverse complement strand
CAGGCGAACGGCCGCGCCGTCGGGTCCCCGGACGGTCACAACGGGCGGCCCCGCCGAGACGGTCCCGATGCGCGTGACCTCCACTCCGGTGGCGGCGGCGCGCTCCGTGACATCGGAGACAAGCGTTGCCGGCACCGTGAAGGCCACTTCGTAATCATCACCCCCTGTGAGCAGCGTCTCCAGCAAGCCTGAGTCGTTGTCGAGGGCGGCACGGGAAGCCTCGGACAGCGGCACGCGGCGCAGATCGATGTCGATCGACAGGTCACTTGCCGTCGCGATGTGGCCAAGGTCGGCGACCAGCCCGTCCGACACGTCCACCGCCGCCGTCGCACAGCCCCTGAGGATGCGCCCCAGCGAAAGCCTCGGCTCCGGTCGGCGCAGGCGCGCCACCAGACCGGCCGAGCGCACGTCATCGAGGCCGATGTCCTCCCCCAGGACGATCCGCAGGCCCAGAGCCGCGTCTCCGATCGTGCCGCTCACCATGACGGCATCCCCTGGACGCGCCCCGGCCCGCGTGATCATGCCGCCCGAAGGCACCAGGCCCAGCGCGCTCAGCGTCAGCGACACGGGCCCGGGTGTCGTGACGGAATCGCCGCCGAGCAGGTGGATGCCCCATCGACGCTGCCCCTCGCCCAGCCCTGCCGCGAAGGCGGCGAGCCAGTCCTCCGGCAGGTCGGCGGGCAGTGCCGTGACCAGGCTGTAGGCGAGCGGTTCCGCCCCCTTGGCGGCAAGGTCGGACAGGTTCACCGCGAGCAGCTTCCACGCGATGTCGGCCGGCGAGTCGCCGGGCAAGAAATGCACGCCGGCGACCATGGCGTCGGTGGTGACCACAAGCTGATGCCCGGCCGGAACATCGACCGTCGCCGCATCGTCCAGAAGCCGGCGCGCACCGGGGCATCCATCGGCCAAAGGCCGCAGATGGCGCCGGATGCGGTCGAATTCCCCGCCGTCCGTCGAAGGCGTGCCCGTGGAAGACGTGACGGACGGATCGCCGGTCACGGGGCCGGACCGCGCGCCTGCATCTCACCCGGCCGGAGCGACCGCGCCAATTTGTCGAGGACGCCGTTCACCATGCCCGGCTCGCGCCCCGCGAAGAACGCGTGGGCCACGTCGATGCTGTCATTGATGACGATATGCGGTGCGACGGCCGTGTTCGCCAGCAGCTCCCACGTCCCGGCGCGCAAGATGGCGCGCAGGATCAGCTCGATCCGGTCGAAGGACCATTGCCCCTGCAACGCCTGGGACAGGATGCCGTCGATCTCGTCCCGCCGCGCCGTCACCCCGCGCACGATGTCCGCGAACAGCTGCGGCTCGGCGGTGACATATGCGTCGCCATCGATGTCCTGGCCGAAACGATGACGGACGAACTCGCCGATCACCGTCTCGCTGGGCGTGCCGGCTAGGTCCATCTGATAGAGCGCCTGGACGGCGGCGAGCCGGGCGGCGCTGCGCCGGGCCTTGGCGGAGCCGGTCGGCTTGATCTTCGGCGGCTCCGCCGGTTCGGGGGCCGGTCCCGTCTTCTTGCGGGGAGGCATCGTGGGCGGGCCCTTCCGGTCAGCGGGATCCGAGGCGGAACTGGCGCTTCAGCTCGATCATGTCCAGGCAGGCGCGGGCGGCCCCGCCCCCCTTGTTCTTCTGCGCGACCGACGCCCGGGCCCAGGCCTGCTCGCGGTTCTCCACGGTGATGATGCCGTAGCCGATGGCGAGCGTGTGGCGCAGGGCGAGGTCCTGCAGGCCGCGTGCGCTCTCAACGCAGACATAGTCGTAGTGGGTCGTCTCGCCCCGGATCACACAGCCGAGGGCGACATAACCGTCGAAACGGCGCCGGCCGGAATAGAAGTCCATGGAGCGGATGGCGAACTGGATCGCGGCCGGGATCTCGAAGGCGCCCGGTACTGTGAAACGCTCGTAGGTCGCGCCCGCCTTCTCCAGCTCCGCGATGGCGCCGCGGGCGAGTTCGTCCGCGATGTCCTCGTAGAACCGGGCCTCCACCAGCATGATGTGCGGCGCGTCGGCCATGGCGTCCCTCTCAGCTTTCCGCGTCGTCGCGCGCGGGCGGCGTGGGTATGGACCGCTGGCCGATAATGGTCAAGCCATAGCCCTCCAGGCCGATGACCGTCTTGCGCGTGTTCGACAGGAGGGTCATCTCCCGCACGCCGAGATCGTGCAGTATCTGGGCGCCCACGCCATAGTCGCGCAGTTCCCCCGTACCGCCCTGTCCGCCGCCGTCACGGGCGCGCAGCCGGTCGGACAGGCTGAAGGGCTGGGCGTCGCGCAGCAGCACGACCACGCCGCGCCCCTCCTCCGCCACCATCCGCATGGCCGTGGAAAGCTCACCGCCCTGCCCGCGCCGGGCGTCGCCCAGCAGGTCGTGGACGATATCGAGGGCGTGCATGCGCACGAGCACGGGACCGCCCGAGGAAACCTCCCCCTTCACCAGGGCGATGTGCTCGGCCCCGCTGATGCGGTTGCGATAGACATGCATCTGGAAGCGCCCGCCGTGATGGCTGTCGAGCACCGTCCGGTAGGCACGTTCGATCAGGGTCTCGGTCCGGCGGCGATATGCGATCAGGTCGGCGATCGTGCCGATCTTGAGCCCATGCAGCTGGGCGAACTGGACCAGGTCCGGCAGGCGGGCCATGGTGCCGTCGTCGTTCATGATCTCGCAGATCACGCCCGCCGGGTTGAGACCCGCCAGCCGCGCGAAATCGACCGCGGCCTCGGTGTGCCCGGCCCGCACCAGCACGCCGCCATCCCGCGCCAGAAGCGGGAAAACATGGCCCGGGGTCACGATGTCGGCGGCCGTCGACGCGGGATCGATCGCCACCTGGATGGTCCGTGCCCGATCGGCGGCGGAGATGCCGGTGGTCACACCCTCTCGGGCCTCGATCGAGACGGTGAAGGCGGTCTGGTGACGCGTGCCATTCTGCTGCGCCATCAGCGGCAGGTTCAGCCGCTCGATCCGCTGCCGGTCCATGGCGAGGCAGATCAGCCCGCGCCCGTACTTGGCCATGAAGTTCACGGCCTCGGGTGTGGCCATCTGGGCCGGAATCACGAGGTCGCCCTCGTTCTCCCGGTCCTCGTCGTCGACCAGGATGAACATCCGGCCGGCCCTAGCCTCCTCGATCAGCTCCTCGGGCGTGGCCAGCATGGGCCGGTCCTCGGGCGGCAGGCGGGAATCGTCCAGGGCCGTCATGTCAGCGCTTCCAGGCTTCCAGTGGCGACCAGCCGCGCGACGTAGCGGGCGAGCATGTCCACCTCGAGATTGACGCGGTCACCGGCCTTCAGCGTCCCGAAGGTCGTATGCGCGCGGGTATGGGGGATGATGTTGACGCCGAACACGGCGCCGTCGACCTCGTTCACCGTGAGGGAGACGCCTTCGATGGCGATCGACCCCTTGGGCGCGATGAACCGGGCCAGCTCGCCGGGCGCCCGGAAGGTCCAGCGGGTGCTGTCCCCCTCCGGCCTGACCGACAGGATCTCGCCCACGCCGTCGACATGGCCGTAAACCAGATGACCGCCAAGCTCGTCGCCCAGGCGAAGGGAGCGCTCCAGGTTGACGGGCGTCCCCTCGCCCCAGGTGCCGAGCGTGGTCCTGGCCAGCGTTTCGGCCGAGGCGTCGATGGCGAAGCGGCCCTGCCCCTTCTCGACGACGGTCAGGCAGACGCCGTTGCAGGCGATGGAGGCGCCAAGTGCCACCGTGTCCATGTCGAAGGCCGTGGCGATGGTGAGACGCGTGTCGCCGCGCCTTTCCAACGCGGATACCCGGCCGACATCCGTGATGATTCCCGTGAACATGGCCCGTAACGTAAGGCGGCGTGCCCGATCTGACGAGTGGGAACGGTGCGCGGCCCGCGCGCATCGGTCACGCGGCGCGGCGATAGCTCTCCAGCACGTCCTCGCCGGCCTGCCGGATCGCCACACGCTCGAACAGCGGGCTCCCGGCGAGCAGGTCCTGCCCGAATCCGACGGCCGCCGGCAGGGCGTCGCCACCGAGCACCCGGCCCGCCCGGAACCACTCCAGCCGGTCGACCAGACGCGCCTGGAACAGGGAGGCGGCCAGATGCGCCCCGCCCTCCACCAGAATGCGGGTCAGCCCGCGTTGCGCCAGGGCCTCCAGCAACGACCGGACCGGGAGTTCGCCCATGGCGCCCGGCTCCACCTCGATCAGCTCCACGCCGCAGTCGGCGAAGGCGCGGCACCGGTCTCCCGGACAGCCGCCCTTGAGCGTGGCGATCCAGGTCGGGACCTGGCCCGCCGACCGCACCAGCCGGCTCGTCATGGGCAGTCGCAACCGGCTGTCGACGACGATCCGCACCGGCGACCGCCCCTCCAGTCCCGGAAGACGGCAGGTCAGTTCCGGATCGTCGGCGAGCGCGGTTCCGATCCCCACCATGATGGCGTCATGCCCGGCCCGAAGCCCATGCGCCCATGAGCGGGCGACCTCTCCGGTGATCCACCGGCTCTCCCCCGACTTGGTGGCGATACGGCCGTCCAGCGTGGTGGCGAGTTTCAGGGTGACCATCGGCCGCCGGTCGAGGATGCGGTGGAAGAAACCCTCATTGAGGCCACGGGCGGCCTCGGCGGACAGCCCGACATCGACCGCGATCCCGGCCTGTCGCAGCCGGGCGATGCCGGTTCCCAGAACCCGGGGGTCCGGATCCTCGCAGGCGATGACGGCGCGGGCGATGCCTGCGGCCATCAGGGCCTCGGTGCAGGGCGGGGTCTTGCCGTGATGGTTGCACGGCTCCAGCGTGATGTATGCGGTGGCGTCGCGGGCGGCCTCCCCCGCCTGCCGCAGCGCCTCCGTCTCCCCATGGGGGCGGCCGCCCTTGCCGGTTCGTCCACGCCCGACCACGCGCCCGTCGCTCACGATCACGCAGCCGACGGACGGGTTGGGCCAGACCTCTCCCAGGCCGCGCGCCGCCAGCGCCAAAGCCGCCGCCATGTGGGTGCGGTCGGCCTCGGAGAACCGGCCGGCCTCCCTCTGTGCAGCGGCGGCCGGCACGGGTCAGTCCGCCTCGGCGTCGGTCTTCAGCGTCTCGACGAACTGGTTAAAGTCGGCGACCTCGCGGAAATCCTTGTAGACCGAGGCATAGCGGACATAGGCCACGGTATCCATGGTCGCGAGGTGCAGCATGATCATCTCCCCGATCTGCTTGGACGGGATTTCCGTCTCGCCGGAGGATTCGAGCTGCCGCACGATGGAGTTCACCACCCGATCGATCCGGTCGGCGTCGACCGGACGCTTGCGCAGCGCGATCCGCATGGACCGCAACAGCTTTTCCCGGTCGAACGGTTCCCGCTGGCCGCCGCTCTTGATGACGGTGAGCTCCCGGAGCTGAACCCGCTCAAATGTGGTGAACCGGGCCCCGCAGGCGGGGCAGAACCGACGCCGCCGGATGGCGGAGTTGTCTTCCGTCGGCCGTGAATCCTTGACCTGTGTATCGTCGTTCCCACAGAACGGGCAGCGCATGTCTGTCCTCTCCCCCGATCGCCCCTCTCCGGCGTCTGATCAGGCGGGGTAGATCGGGAAGCGACGGCAAAGCTCGCGCACGCGCTCCCGCACCCGCGCCTCGGCGGCGCCGTTATCGCCATTGCTTTTCGCGAGGGCGTCCAGCACCTCGACGATCATGTCCCCCACCTGGACAAATTCAGCCCTGCCGAAGCCCCGCGTCGTTGCCGCCGGGCTGCCCAGGCGCACGCCGGAGGTGACGAAGGGCTTCTCCGGATCGAACGGGACGCCGTTCTTGTTGCAGGTCATGCCGGCATGCTCGAGGCTGGCCTCGGCGGCTTTGCCGGTCAGTTTCTTCGGTCGTAGGTCCACCAGCACGATGTGGCTGTCGGTGCCGCCCGAAACGATGTCCAGACCGCCCGCGATCAGCCGCTCGGCCAGGGCGCGGGCGTTGTCCACCACCTGCTGGGCGTAGCGCTTGAAGTCCGGCCGCAGGGCCTCCCCGAAGGCGACCGCCTTGGCGGCGATCACATGCATCAGCGGCCCGCCCTGCAGGCCGGGGAACACCGCCGAGTTGAACTTCTTTCCCAGATCGGGATCGTCGCTGAGAATCATGCCGCCACGCGGGCCGCGCAGGGTCTTGTGGGTCGTCGTGGTGACCACGTGGGCGTGGGGGAACGGGCTCGGATAGACCCCGGCCGCGACGAGGCCGGCGTAATGGGCCATGTCCACCATGAGATAGGCGCCGACCATGTCCGCGATGGCCCGGAAGCGGGCGAAGTCGATCCGGCGCGGATAAGCGGAGCCGCCTGCGATGATGATCTTCGGCCGGTGCTCCTTCGCCAGCGCCTCGACCTGGTCGTAGTCGATCAGGTGGTCGTCCCGGCGCACGCCATAGGTAACCGCCTTGAACCACTTGCCGGACTGATTCGCCGGCGCACCGTGCGTGAGATGTCCGCCGGCCGCCAGATCCATCCCGATGAAGGTGTCGCCCGGCTGCAGGAGGGCCAGGAAGACAGCCTGGTTCGCCTGCGCGCCCGAGTGCGGCTGGACGTTGGCGTAGGCGCAGCCGAACAGGGCCTTGGCCCGGTCAATCGCCAGCTGCTCCGCAACGTCCACGAACTCGCAGCCGCCATAGTAGCGTTTGCCCGGATAGCCCTCGGCGTACTTGTTGGTCAGCACCGACCCCTGGGCCTGCAGCACGGCCCGGGAGACGATATTCTCCGACGCGATCAGCTC
This sequence comes from Rhodospirillaceae bacterium, assembly GCA_029267445.1. Classification (GTDB taxonomy): domain Bacteria; phylum Pseudomonadota; class Alphaproteobacteria; order Azospirillales; family Azospirillaceae; genus JAJUIU01. The sequence goes on along the minus strand of JAJUIU010000029.1, from coordinate 36,191 downwards.
GATCTGGTCCTGCTGGCGGGCGAGTTCGTCCTGAAGCGCCTTGAACAGCTCCGGATCGGCGTCGGCGACGCCATCGACGAAGAAGCGGGAACCGGTATGCATGTCCATCTTTGAATCCTCAACTCTTCACGGCGGCGGCGGTCAGCCCAGCATCTCCACCCGGCGGGCGTGACGGCCACCCTCGAAATCGGTCGTCAGGAACGCGATGGTGCAATCGCGCGCGATCTCCACGCCCGTGGTGCGGGCGCCAAGGACAAGGACATTGGCATCGTTGTGCTGACGGGCGAGCCGTGCGGTCGTCGTGTCATGGCAAAGCGCCGCCCGGACATGGCGGTGGCGGTTCGCGGCGATACTGATGCCGATGCCGGTGCCACAGATCAGCACGCCGCGATCGGCGTGGCCGTCGCGGATCGCGGCCGCCATGGCATCGGCGAATCTGGGATAGTCGACCGACTCGGCCCCATTCGTCCCGAGGTCCAGGACAGTATGGCCGGCCGCCTCCATGGCTTGCCGCAGCACGGCCTTCAGATCGACGCCGGCATGATCGCTGGCAAGGGCGACGGGCTTGTCTGACATACCTGCGCTATTCCCAAACCTGGGGGGTCCGACTGGAAAGCGACCCTAGCAGATGGTGCGCCCCGGTGCCAGAGACGCCGAGACCAACCACTTGCAGGGCGGCAATGCCAACATGGCAGCACCATCGACGCTAGCTGACCCATCTTTGCAGCACAGTGAAGGAACCAAATGTCGCACCGAGTGGTTGCCGGGATCGCAAATGCTGTGTCGATGGAGACTGTGATCGCGGCGGCCGTTATCCACTAAAGTGCGCATTCTTCGCCAGTACGCACCGCTGGAAACGGCACAGGTGATCCAGGCGCGCAGCACATGAACTTGCGCGATCAGAGTTCGCAAGTGAACATGTACAAGGTTTCTCCGTTTTATGATTGACACTCAAATGGCCCTATGCCAAGCGAATGCGACAGACTGAATTGGCCACCAGGATATTGGAAATGACGGACCAGCAGGATCACGACCTCCCCGCCTCCGAACTCCTCCGTATGACGGCGGAGATCGTGTCCGCTTACGTGGGGAAGAATCCGCTTCCGACCCAGCAGATCCCTGAGGTCATCAACACGGTCTACGGCTCGCTCACCGGTCTGCAGGGGGGCACGCGCGAGACCCAGAGCGAACCGCCGCGCCCGGCGGTGCCGATCAAGAAGTCGGTCACGCCCGAATACATCGTCTGCCTCGAGGACGGGAAGAAGCTGAAGATGCTGAAGCGGCATCTCCGCTCCACTTACGGGATGACGCCCGACGAATATCGCGTCAAATGGGGCCTGCCGCCCGACTATCCGATGGTGGCCCCGAACTACGCCGCCCAGCGGTCAGAGTTCGCCAAGAAGATCGGCCTGGGCCGTACCTCGTCACGGCAGACCCGCCGTCGCGCCGGCTGATATCGCGACACGGAACGTAAGAAGGGCCGCGGTCTTACCCGCGGCCCTTTTCTCATTCCAGGCTTTCCCGTGTCCGCTTCAGACCACGAGGCCCGGCCCACCTGGCAGCAATGGGGGCTCCGGCCCGGTCCCGCCAGACTCGGCGGCCCTTTTCTTGCGCAGCACATAGTTCAGCTTGGCGAGCGCCGTTCGGCGCAAGGTCGCCTCCCCATACTCCGCCGGCCCCTGCACCACAACTTCGGTGTTGGAGGCCGGGTCGATGGCGGATACGCGCACGACATTGCCGACACGCTGGAACTCCAGCAGCACGTCCCCGTCCCGCAGATCCGCCATGGAGCGCCCGCCGTCACGCCGCCGACGTGATGGAATAGCCGCCGTAATCGAGCGACGACGACCAGAACCGCTCCAGCTTGCGCAGGATCTCGTTCGCCTTCATCAGCTCCTCAGGCCCCAGTCCCGCCTTGGCGAGAAGCTCGATCTGGCGTTCGAACAGCGCGCTGACCTTGTTCCGCAACGCAAGCCCCTTGGGGGACAGACGCACGCGGACCGATCGGCGGTCGTGCGGCGACCGCTCCTGCGTCAGATACCCGTTCTCGTGCATCTTCTTGACATTGTAGGAGACGTTCGAGCCCAGGTAGTAGCCGCGCGCCGTGAGTTCACCCACGGTCAATTCGTCGTCGCCGATGTTGTAGAGGATCAGGCTCTGGACATTGTTGATGTCCTGCACGCCCTGACGGTCCAGCTCAACCTTCAGCACTTCCAGGAAATGCCGGTGGAGGCGTTCGATCAGCAGGATGCTGTCGTAATAGGGTTGCCGCAAAGCCATCTCCGCGTTCCGCCTGCAAGCCGAAGGGCGGCCAAGACTTCCGGCCGCCATCCGCTCCGTTGACGACTGCAACAGACCCTAACGCATTAATGCCCCTTAAGCATCTGTATAATGCCCGAGAAATCCAGCTTACCTTGCCCGGACCCCACGAAAAGTTGGTAGAGCTGGGCCGCTTCGGCACCCAAGGGTGTCGAGGCGCCGACCGCCTGGGCGGCCTGTTGCGCCAGCTTCAGGTCCTTCAGCATCATCTCGGCCGTGAAACCAGCCTGATAGTCCCGATTGGCGGGCGATGTCGGCACCGGGCCGGGGACCGGGCAGTAGCTGGTCAGCGACCAGCACTGGCCGGAGGACTTGGAGCTGATGTCGAACAGCCGCTGCCGGTCGAGGCCCAGTTTGTCGGCCAACGCGAAGGCTTCGCTGACCGCGATCATCGAAATGCCGAGGATCATGTTGTTGCAGATCTTGGCCGCCTGACCGGTGCCGGGACCGCCGGCATGGACGATGGTCTTGCCCATGCATTCCAGCAGCGGCCGCGCCCGCTCGAACGCCTGCTCCGCCCCGCCGACCATGAAGGTCAGCGTGCCGGCCGCCGCACCGCCAGTACCGCCGGAAACGGGGGCGTCCAGCATGGCGTGGCCCACCGCCTCGGCCGACGCGATCACCGCCCGCGCGGCCTCCACATCGATGGTGGAGCTGTCGATCATGAGCGTGCCGGGGCGGGCACGGGCCACCAGCCCGCCATCGCCAAGATAGACCTGTCGCACATGCTGGCCGGCGGGCAGCATGGTGACGATCGCGTCAGCAGCCGCCGCCGCGTCCCCGGCCCCGGCGGCCGTTTTCAAACCGGCCGCCCGGGCGGCGTCCATGTTGGCCGCGCCGATGTCGAAGCCGATGACGCGGTGCCCGGCCTTGAGAATGTTCTGGGCCATCGGCAGGCCCATGTTGCCGAGTCCGATGAAGGCGACTGTCGCCATGGCGTTTCCTCCCGTTATCGTCGTTCTTCCGCCGGACGGACTTGGTCGCCGCCGGCTCCGGTCGCGCCGGTTCAGTCGTCGAAGGACAGGTCCTCCACCCCGGTCGGCGCGAAATGGGCCTGCACGTCCCCGTCCGACACCGCCGCAAGGTCGGCCGGTCGCCACTTCGGGTTCCGGTCCTTGTCGACAAGGACGGCGCGGATGCCCTCATAGAAATCGTCGCCGCGCATGCAGGACTGGCTGAGACGGTACTCCGTCCTGAGGCAGTCGTCGAAGTCGAGCAGGGCGCCGCGCCGCATTTCGGCCAGGGAGACCTTCAGACTGGTGGGCGACATGGCGGCCAAGGTCTTCGCCGTCTGGTCCGCCCACTCCGTGCCATCCTGGACAAGGGCTTCGAGGATGCCTTCCACCGTGGATTGGCCGAAGCAGCGGTCGATGGCCTCCCGGTGGCCGGGAAGGGTTGGTTCCCCCACGGAGATCTCGTGCGTGGCGGTGATGTCGTCCGCCAGCTTGCCGGGGTCCCCGGCGGACCAGTCGGCCGCGACCAGGTCCTCAACCAGTCGGTCCGCCTTCCCGCTCGGAATGTGGCCGGTGCCGACGCCGAGATAGGTGAGATCGGCCGCCTGGAGCCGCGCCCCGGTCAAGGCGAGATAGGTCCCGAGTTCGCCCGGCATCCGCGTCAGGGCGAAGCTGGCGCCGACGTCGGGAAAGAGGCCGATCGCCGTTTCCGGCATGGCGAAAAGGGTCTTCTCCGTCGTGACCCGGTGGGAGCCATGGATGGAAAGCCCGACCCCGCCGCCCATGGTGATCCCGTCGAGGATGGCGATGAAAGGCTTGGGGAAGCGCTTGATCCTGCGGTTGAGCCGGTACTCCTCCCGGAAGAAGTCCCGGGTCAGGGCGCCGTCCCCCTCGCCCCGCTTCATCGCGAGCCCGTCATCGTAGACGGCGCGCACATCGCCACCGGCGCAGAAGGCCCGGTCGCCCGCCCCCCGGATCACCACCGCCTTGACGCCTGGATCGGCGGCCCAGGATTTGAGCACCGGGTCGATGGTCCTGATCATGCCCAGTGTCAGCGCGTTCAGCGCCTTGGGCCGGTTGAGCGTTATCAGCCCGATCGGGCCGCGCACCTCGCAGATCGCGTCAAGGTTCGTGGCGTGGCTGGCGTCCATGGTTTTCCCTTGCTTTGGGGGCGGGCGCCCCGGCGGGTCAGGCGCCCTTCAACAGGTGGCGGGCGACGATCATCCGCATGACCTGGTTCGTGCCCTCCAGGATCTGGTGGACGCGCAGGTCGCGGACGAACCGCTCCACCGGGTACTCGCGGATGTAGCCGTAGCCGCCGTGGAGCTGCAGCGCCTCGTTCGCCACCTTGAAACCGACATCCGTGGCGAACCGCTTTGCCATGGCGCACCAGTTCGTCGCCTCCGGATGCCCATGGTCGAGCGCCACGGCCGCCCGGTGGACCATCAGCCGGGCGGCGTCGAGTTCCGTCGCCATGTCGGCCAGCATGAACTGGAGCGCCTGGAAATCGGCCAGCGGTTTGCCGAACTGCTGGCGGCTGTTCATGTAGTCGCGGGCCTGTTCCAGACAGGCGCGGGCCCCGCCGAGGGAGCAGGCGGCGATGTTGATGCGCCCGCCGTCCAGCCCCTTCATGGCGAACTTGAAGCCCTCGCCTTCGGCACCCAGGCGGTTGGCGACGGGCACGCGGCAATCCTCCAGGATCACCTGCGCCGTCGGCTGGCTGTTCCAGCCCATCTTCCGCTCCTTCTTGCCGAAGGAAAGGCCGGGCGTGTCCTTCTCCACGACGATGGCGGAGATGCCTTTGGGTCCGGGGCCGCCGGTGCGGCACATGACGATATAGAGGTCGGTCGCCCCGGCGCCGGAGATGAAGGCCTTGCTGCCGTTCAGCACGTAATGGTCGCCGTCGCGCTCCGCCCGCGTGCGCAGCGACGCGGCGTCCGACCCGCTGCCGGGCTCGGTCAGGCAGTAGCTGCCGAGGCGCTCCATGCTGAACATCGACGGCAGCCACCGGGCCTTCTGCTCCGCATCGCCGAAGCTGTCGATCATCCACGCGACCATGTTGTGGATGGAGATGTAGGCGGCCGTCGAGGGGTCGGCGGCGGACAGCTCCTCGAACAGCACGGCCGCGTCCAGCCGGGTCAGGCCGGTGCCGCCTTGCTCGTCGGAGCAGTAGAGGCCGGCGAAGCCGAGCTCCGCCGCCTTGCGGAGCGTGTCGACGGGGAAGATGCCGTGCTCGTCCCACTCCGCCGCGTGCGGGGCGAGATGCTCGGCGGCGAAACCGCGCGCCATGTCCTGGAAGGCGCGCTGGTCGGCGGAGAGTTCGAAATCCATGCCTCGCGTCCGGGTTCGGGGCGGAAGGGTGCCGGATCATAGACCCGCCCCTCCCCCTGTCAATCCGGCCCACCGGGCCGCATGCGGTCGCCATCGGGGAACCCCGGAGCACGGCCTCCTGTTTCCGCGCCAGTCCCTCGTGCGGCCCGGGACCGGCGGAGCCAACCACCCCATGCGCATCGACGTGGTCCTGAACAGCAGCGCCGGCAGCCTTCTCGGCACGCCGATGGAAGAGCATGTCGCCACGATCGAGACGGCGTTCGAAGCGGCCGGTCACCGGGTCCTCTGCGTCCACGCGCCGGCCGCGGACATCCGGTCGGCCATCGAAAAGGCGAGCCACGGGAACGCCGACGCCATCATCGTCGGGGGCGGCGACGGCACCATCGCGACGGCTGTCCATGTGCTGGCCGGAACGCAGAAGATCCTGGGCGTGCTGCCGCTCGGCACCATGAACCTGCTGGCGCGCGACCTTGGCCTGCCGCTGCTGCTGTCCGAAGCGGTCGCGGCGCTGGCCGATGGGACCGTCGACAGCATCGATGTTGCGGAGGTGAACGGCTTGCCGTTCCTCAACAACTCCGTCATCGGCTTCTACGCCCGGATGGTGCAGGAGCGCGAACGGCAGCGCGGCGTCAACAACCTGCGCAAATGGCCGGCGATGATCGTCGCGGGCTTCAAGACCCTGGCGAATCCGCCCCTTATGGAAGTCGTTCTTGAACTGGAGGACGGGGTCCGGCGGGTGCGCACGCCCGTGCTGGCCGTGGCCAACAATGTCTATGACGAGGGGTTCGGGCCGATCCTGCACCGATCCCAGCTGTCGGCCGGCACCCTCGCCATCTATGTCGCCAAGCATCGGACGCGGACGCGGCTGATCCGTCTCGGTCTTGGGTTCCTGACGGGCCTGTGGCTGCGGGATCCGGAGCTGGAGGTGCATCTGGCGCGGGAATGCACGGTCTATTCGCGGCGGAGCACCCTGCGCATCGCAAACGACGGCGAGGTGCAGCGGCTGACCACGCCGCTGCATTACCGGATCCGCCCCGGTGCGCTGCGCGTGCTGCGCCCGGCCCGGCCGGACGAGGCGGGCGGCACCAATTCGGCACGGGCCGCCGCGCGATGAAGCGGCTCGCCCACATCTCAGACCTGCATTTCGGCCGCACGGACGCGCGGGTGGTCGCAGCCCTGGCCGCCGACCTCGAGCGCGAGGCGCCGGACCTCGTCGTGATCAGCGGCGATCTCACCCAGCGGGCGCGCCCGCGCCAGTTCCGGGCGGCCAAGGCCTTCCTGGACGCGCTGGCTCGTCCCTACATGGTGGTTCCGGGCAACCACGACATTCCGGTCTACAACCTGCTGGCACGGTTCAGCGACCCGTTCCGGAACTACCGCAGCTTCATCGGCGCCGACCTGAACCCGTTCCGCGACATGGGCGAGGTAGCGGTGCTGGGGCTGAACACGGCGCGCTCCCTGATCGTGGATTTCGCGGAGGGCCGCGTGAACCGGCGGCAGATGGACCGGATCCGGGCCTGCCTCGGACGGCTGGACGCGGACGTGTTCAAGGTCGTGTTCACCCACCATCCCTTCCTTCCTCCACCGGGCAAGCCGGGGGAGCGGCTGGTGGGACGGGCCCGGCAGGCGCTGGCGGCCCTGGAATCGACGGGCGTGGACCTGCTGTTGGCGGGCCATCTGCACCGGGCCTATTCGGGCGACGTCATGACCCATCACACCACGGTCGCCCGCTCCATCCTGGTGGCCCAGGCGTCCACCGCGACCTCCACGCGCCTGCGCGACGAACCCAACGCCTACAACCTCATCGACATCGCCCCACAGCACCTGACGATCCATGTGCGGAGCTGGGAGGGCGCGCGGTTCACGGGCAGCCTGACCACCGAATGGGAGAAGCGCGGCGACTTCTGGCACAAGCTGGCGGAGGACACCGGCCTTGCAGATGCGGACCGCCGCCTTGCCGGGCGGTCTTGAGGGCCGTTCTTGAGGGCTGACGCGGCCGGGCGTAGCATGCGGCGGTCAACCGCCGCTGGTGCCCCATGCCCGACGACAAGTCGCCCGTCTCCCGCCTGACCGCAGCGCCCGTCGCGGGCGGCGGCTTCCCCCGCCTCCGCATGCGGCGCAACCGCATCGATCCCTGGACGCGCCGCCTGGTCGCTGAGAACCGGCTGACGGTCGACGATCTGATCTGGCCGCTGTTCGTCATCGAAGGCGAGAACCGGCGGGAGGCGATCCCCTCCATGCCCGGCGTGGAGCGCCTCACCATCGACCTGCTGGTGGAGGCGGTGGCGGAGGCGGCGAACCTCGGCATCCCCTGCGTGGCCCTGTTCCCCGTCGTCCCGGCCGAGCGCAAGTCGGAGGACGCGGCGGAGGCCTACAACCCCGACAACCTGATGTGCCGGGCTGTCCGGGCGCTGAAGCGCTCCGTGCCGGAGATCGGCATCCTCTGCGACGTGGCCCTCGACCCCTATACCAGCCATGGCCATGACGGGATCGTCGGGCACGGGCACGTGCTGAACGATGAGACTGTGGAGGTGCTGATCCGCCAGTCCCTCGTCCAGGCCGAGGCCGGCTGCGACGTGATCGCCCCCAGCGACATGATGGACGGCCGCATCGGCGCCATCCGCGACGCGCTGGACGCCCATGGCCACCAGCTCGTCCGCATCTGCTCCTACGCCGCCAAGTACGCGTCCGCCTTCTACGGCCCGTTTCGGGACGCGGTGAACTCCGGCGCCTTCCTGAAGGGTGACAAGCGCACCTACCAGATGGACCCGGCAAACGGCGAGGAGGCTCTGCGGGAGGTCGCCCTGGACATCCAGGAGGGGGCCGACATGGTCATGGTCAAGCCCGGCCTGCCCTATCTGGACATCGTCCGCCGGGTGAAGGACGCGTTCGGGGTTCCGACCTTCGCCTATCACGTGAGCGGCGAGTACGCGATGCTGAAGGCCGCCGCCGCGAACGGCTGGCTGAACTACGACAAGACCTTGCTGGAGACGCTGCTGTCCTTCAAGCGGGCCGGGACGGACGCTATCCTGACCTACGCGGCGGTGGAGGCCGCGAAGCTCCTGAAGGCGCAGGGCTGAGGGTCAGCCCGCCGGACGGGGCTGGGTCGGAACCTGGGGCAGCGGCACGATGTAGGCCGTCTCCGAGTCCAGGCGGCCGGCGCAGGCGACGCGGCCCGGACCGCCAGCGAAGGCCTCATTCGGCGGGACGCGCAGCGTGATCTCAAGCAGCACGGCGTCCAGCAGCAGCTCGTCAAACGGTTCGGGCTGCGTCTCCAGGCGGCGGAAATCGGAATTGAAGGTGCGCGCAAGGTACCAGCCGGCACCGGTGGCGCCCTTTGGTGCTGCCGACAACAGCGCCTCCCGCACCATGGAGAAGATGTCCCGACAGTTGGACTCCGTCCGGCTCGCCGCCTTCACCGCGAAGGACGCGTAGGCGAGCACCCGGCGATCGCCGAAGCGGAACTGGGTGCCGATCTTCGGCGGCCCCTCCCGCCCCCGGTCGAGGCCGAGTTGCTTCACCGCCTCCTCCAGGTCGCGTTCCAGCCGGAGCATGCCCCAGTCCAGCAGCGTGATCGGCGTCGTCGACAGGAAGCGCATCAGGTCCGGACTGGCCGGAGTCGTGGGGGGCGCTGGCGTCTGGGCAGGGGAGGACGGCGTCTGGGCCAGCGCCGGGACGACGGGCCCCATCGCGGCGATACCGGCCGCCACGACACCCGCCCTCATCAAGGCCCGCATGATGCGCACTCCGACCGAGCCACCCCGACCGGAATGATACTATATCGGCGGCCCCTTGGTGACGAGGCGTACGCGCGGGTTTCAGATGTGGGCGGCAAAGAAGGCGGCGAGGCAGCGGTCGTGCCAGACCCCGCCCTCCCCATGGAAGCCGACATGTCCGCCGCCCGACGGCAGCAAAGGCGTGAGGTTCGGGTTGGCCGACCAGTCGATGGATGTGTAGATCGCCCCCGGTATCCAAGGGTCGTCCAGCGCATGGACGACCAGCGTGGGCACGGCGATCCGGGGCAGGAACCGCAGGGCGGAGTTGACGGCGTAGTACTCCTCCGCACCCGACCAGCCGTTCCAGGGGCCGATGAAGCGGTCGTCGAATTCGTAGACCGACCGGGCCGTGCGGACGGCGTCCGCCCATTTCGCCTCGATCCGCGGGCCGCTGGCGAAGGTTTCCGCCTTCATGCGGTTCAAGAGCCAGGAATGGTAGACCCGATTCCGGGGCTCCATGAAGGTGCGGGATGTCAAGGCAAGGTCGATTGGGGCGGAGACGCTGGCCGCCGCCAGGATGGGCACCGGCAGGTCCCCCTCCCCCAGCAGCTTCAGGAGCGCGTTCCCGCCCAGCGAGTAGCCGGCCATGAGCACCCCGTCGCCGACCAGCCCGGACGGAAGCTGCGCCAGCACCGCGCGCAGGTCCTGCGAGCGGCCCGCATGATAGCGCAGGCGGCAGAACGGGCGGGACGGTCCGGCACCACGCTGGTTCAGCCGCAGCACCGGGTGCCCCTGCGCCAGCAGGGCCGCCGCCGTTGTCAGCATGTAGGTGCCGGTCTCACAGCCCGTCAGGCCGTGCACCAGGATGACGAGCGGCTTACGGACACCCTGGGCGGGCCGGTCGAGCGCGCCCAGCAGCACGTCGCCGCTGCCATCGTCCATGGGGAAGCGCATCCGTTCCGGCGGGCCGGGCGGCACGGCCTTGGGTCCGCGCAGCACGTTGCGGACGGTCTGCAGATGCGGACCCCGCCAGGGCCAGCGCTCCCTAAAGGGCGGAAAGGACGGATCAGGCCTGAGCGAAGAAGTCACGGATCCTGCCGATCGACGCGGCATCCATCAGCGACGGGCAGTGGCCGACCCCCTCCACGTTCACCAGCGTGGCCCGGGGGCCTTCCCGCGTCATGCGGTCGGCCGTGTCGGCCAGCATCAGGTCCGACAGCACGCCCCGGAAGGCCAGGACCGGGCAGCGGATGGCGTTCCAGACGGCCCACAGGTCGACATCCGTCAGGGGCTGCGTCTTGAACGCCTTGGCGATGCCGGGATCGTAGGCGAGGCCCACACCGCCCGCCGGATGCGGACGGGCCGTGTGCCGGGCCATGTGGGCCCAGTCGGCGTCCGTCATGGGGCCCCAGACCGTGTAAATCTCCCGCAGATAGGCTTCCAGGGCCCGCACGTCGGGGAACGCCGGATCGTGGCCGATATAGTCGCGGATGCGCTCCAGCGCCGCCTTGGGCACGAAGGGGCCGATGTCATTCACCACCAGCCGGCGGATCGGCGATTTGGGCTGGGCCGCCAGCATCATGCCGATCAGCCCGCCCATGGAGCTGCCGACCCAGTCCACCCGCTCCACGTCCAGGCGGGCGATCAGGGCGGTCATGTCGGCCAGATACTGCGGATAGCCGTAGAGGTCGGGGTTGGCGAGCCAGTCGCTGGTCCCGCGCCCGACCACGGAGGGGCAGACCACACGGGCCTGCAGCGCGTCGGCCAGCGCTTCCGCCAGCCGGTCGAAATCGCGTCCGTTGCGGGTCAGTCCGTGCACGCAGACGACGGCCCGCGTGGGCGCGCCGGTGGACGGGTCCCACTGGGTATAGGACACGCGGTGGAAACCCGTGGCCGAGAGGCCGTTGAAGCTGCGTTCGATCATGGTCGCCATGGCGTGCTGAGTAGCACGGCGTCCGGCGGCGGAAAAGACGGCTCAGGCCGCCCGCGCCTGCGGCACCATGTGCGGCGGCGGGACCATGGCCGGGGTCGGAAGGAAGGCGGCGTCGGCCACGGTCACGAACCGCTCAGCCAGGAAGCCATTGAAGGGTGTGCGGGTGGCGGTGGTGTAGGCGCCGCACTGCCCGATCTCGATCCAGTCCCCCTCCCGCACGTCGGCGGGCAGCATGTAGGGGCCGGGCATCTGGTCGTAGCAGTCGCAGGTGGGGCCGAACAGGCCGAAGGGGGCCATCTCCCGATCATGGAAGCGGCCGTCACGGATCACCCGCATGGCCATGTGGATGCCGGGGAACTTCAGGTCGCAGAGGCTGCCGTAGACGCCGTCGTTCAGGTACAGGTGCCCGTCCCGACGCATCTCCACCCGCACGACGAGGGAGGCGCCGTTGGCGACCATGCCGCGCCCCGGCTCGCACCAGACGGCGCAACCTTCCGGCGGGGAGACCACCTTCAGGCCGGCGCGGATCGCGTCCATGTAGTCCGACAGCGGCGGCGGCTCATGCCCGACATAGGAGGTCGGGAAGCCCCCGCCGACATCGATCACAGCCGGTTCCACGCCGGACAGGTCGATGCAGGCCCGGACCAGCCGCAAGGCCGCCGTGTAGCTGCCGGGGTTCATGCACTGCGAGCCGACATGGAAGCACACGCCCACCCGCAGGCCGCGCGCGGCGGCCCGGCGCATCAGGTCGGCCCCCTGCTCCACCGTGCAGCCGAACTTGCCGCCCAGGTCGTAGACGGCCGCCCCCCGCGCCGTGGCGAGGCGGACGACGACGACGATCGAAGCATCGCCGCCGGTTTCCGCCACCAGCTTGTCCAGCTCATCCGCATGGTCGACGACGTAGTGGCGGATGCCGTGACGGAGACGGGCCGCGCGGATCGATTCCCGGCTTTTGACCGGGTGCATGTAGTGGCAGGCGGCGTCCGGGAAGCGGCCGCGTACAGTCTCTATCTCCACCAGGGAGGCGGTGTCGAAATGGCGGATGCCGCCCGCCCACAGGGCATCGAGCACCAGCGGTTCGGGATTGCATTTGACGGCGTAGAGGACGTCACCGGGAAAGGCGGCGACGAACTCCCTCGCGCGGGCGGTCAGGATGTGGGGGCGGAAGCAGTACACCGGCGACTCCGGCCGCAAGGCCGCGACCATGGCGGCGGCATCGGCGAAGGCCGGCAGTCCACCCGTCCGTTTGTCCGCACCCCCGTCCATGTCCATCCTCCGCCCGCCGCGACCGCCCTGGAACATCAGAAATGCCCTGGGATTCCGCCGCGCGGAAGGGCCTGGGGAAAAAAGCAACGGGGGCCGGTCCAGCATTTTTCCGACCCCCGATTTCGAAAGCGCACGGGCGGGGACGGGAAATTTCGTTAAGGCGGCGCGCCCCCCCTGCCCCGGCATGCCGAATCGCCCATCTGTCCCGCCCTTGGCGGGGTTTGCCGCGCGGATGCCGTTTGCTACAAGGCCAGCCGCAAGGGGCGGGAACCATCCCGCCCGAACGACAAGATTCCGGGAGAAACGCCATGGCCGATGCGCGACTGCAGCCGGTCCTCGACCCCCATGCCCTCGCCCGCGAGCTGTCCGGCAAGCTGTTGATCGGCGGCCGGCTGGTGCCCGCCCGGTCGGGCCGCACCTTCGACGTCGTGAACCCGGCCAAGGGCGACGTGATCGGCCAGGCGGCCTTCGGCGAGGCGGCGGACGTGGAAGCGGCCGTGACGGCCGCCGCCGAGGCGCAGAAGGCCTGGGCCAGGGTCCCCGCCCGCCAGCGCGGTAAGCTGGTGGCCGAATGCGGCCGGGTGCTGCAGGACCATGTGGAGGAGCTGGCCCGCCTGATCACGCTGGAGACGGGCAAGGCGCTGCGCACCGAAAGCCGGATCGAGGCCGGGGTGCTGTCCGACAGCTTCGTCTATTACGGCGGGCTGGCGCCGGAGCTGAAGGGCGAGACCGTACCCCTGCTGCCCACCACGCTGAACTTCACCTTCCGGGAGCCGATCGGCGTGGTCGGCGCCATCATCCCGTGGAACGTGCCGCTGCTGCTGATGGCGCTGAAGATCGCGCCGGCCCTGGTGGCGGGCAACGCCGTGGTGGTGAAGTCGGCCGAGGAGGCGCCGTTCACGGTGCTGCGCGTCTGCCAGATCCTGAGCCAGATCCTGCCTCCGGGCCTGTTCAACATGCTGTCCGGCTATGGCCCGGAATGCGGCGCGCCGCTGGTGGCCCATCCGAAGGTGGGCAAGGTCACGTTCACCGGATCGGTGGAAACGGGGAAGATCGTCTACAAGACGGCGGCGGAGAAGCTGATCCCGGTGACGCTGGAGCTGGGCGGCAAGTCGCCGATGATCGTCATGGGCGATGCGGAGCTGGACAAGGCGGTGGACGGGGCCGTGGTCGGCATGCGCTTCACCCGCCAGGGCCAGAGCTGCACGGCGGCGAGCCGCATCTTCGTGCATGACAGCGTCCACGACGCCTTCGTCGCAAAACTGAAGGCCAAGGTGGACGCCATGGTCATGGGCGACCCGATGGACGAGAAGACGGACATCGGGGCCATCGTGTCCTGCGCGCAGTTCACACGCGTCCAGGATTACATCCGCCTGGGCCGGGAGACCTCGGGTGCGACCGCCCATGTCTGCTCCCGCCTGCCCGACGACCCGTCGCTGGCGAAGGGGCTGTTCGTGCAGCCCGTGATCTTCACCGGCCTGACCAACGACAGCCGCCTCGCGCGGGAGGAGATTTTCGGGCCGGTGACCTGCGTCATCCGGTTCACCGACTACGAGGACGTGATCGCCCAGGCGAACGACACGGAGTACGGCCTGGCCGCCACGATCTGGACCCGCGACCTGAAGATCGCCATGGACGCCATCCACCGGCTGGAAGCGGGGCTGGTGCAGGTGAACCAGAACATGGTGGTGCAGCCCAACATCAGCTACGGCGGCATCAAGGCGTCCGGTCTTGGCAAGGAGGCGAGCCTGGAGGCCATGCTGGAGCATTTCACGCACAAGAAGTCCGCCATCATCAACATGGCCTGACGCGGCCGACCCGCTGACTTTCGGCGAACCGCCACCATCTCTGGCCCGGACAAGGCAATGGATGGTGGCGGGTCCCGGATGCGCCTGTTCCTGAAGATCGCCGGATGGCTGCTGGGCGGCCTGCTGCTGGTCGGTGTGGTGCTGCCCGCCGTCGGGCTGGCGCTGCTGTTCCTGTATCTGCGCGTCGCACAGCCGGAGACGCCAGCCGAGATGCGCGTCGCGGGCCTGTCCGCCCCGGTGGAGGTGGTGCGCGACGAGCACGGGCTGCCACACATCTTCGCCGCGAACGAACTGGACGCCTACCGGGCGCTGGGATGGCTGCACGCGGCGGACCGGCTGGCGCAGATGGAGGCGCAGCGCCGGATCGGCGCCGGCCGGGCCGCCGAGATCGTTGGGTCCTTCGCCCTGCCGCTGGACCGGTTCATGCGCACGCTGGGCCTGTACGCCCAGGCGGAGGCGTCCTACGCCGAGCTGCCGGAGGGTGCCCGCGCCGCCGTGGACGCCTACACGGAGGGCGTGAATGCCTGGCTGGAGAACCGGGAGGGGCCGCTGCCCGTGGAGTTCCAGCTGCTGCTGCACACGCCGGAGCCCTGGCGGGCGGCGGACAGCCTGGTCTACGGCAAGCTGATGTCGCTGCTGGGCGGGTCCTGGCGGGGCGAGCTGGAGCGCGCGGCACTGCTGGAGCGGCTGGGGCCGGAGCGGCTGAACGACCTGTACCCGGAGGACCCGCCGGGTTCCCCCGTGACGCTGGCGGCGGGGGTGGACTGGGTACGGTTCGCGGCGTCGCTGACCGGCCTGTTGCCCGACGCGGCGGCGAGCAACTGGTGGGCCCTTTCCGGCAGCCGCACGGCGACCGGCAAGCCGATCCTGGTGAACGACCCGCACCTGAACATCCAGGTGCCGAGCCAATGGTACCTCGCCCGGATCGTCACACCGGAGCTGACCCTTGCCGGCGCCTTCGCGCCGGGCGTGCCGTTCATGATCATGGGCCACAACGGCCATGTGGCCTGGGGCTTCACAACCCCCTATTCCGACACGGAGGACCTGTTCGTCGAGACGGTCGATCCGGCCGATCCCGCCCGCTACCTGACCGAGGACGGCCCGCGTCCCTTCGAGACGCGGACGGAGACGATCCGGGTGCGGTTCGGCGATGCGGTGGAGCATGTCGTGCGGGCGACCCGGCACGGCCCCGTGATCTCCGACGTGAACGGGGCCGCGCGGGAGGCAGCCGGTGCGGGCCGGGTGGTCGCCCTGGCATCCGCCCCGCTGGGGGTGGCGGACAGCAACGTGGGCGCGACCTGGGCGCTGAACCGGGCGCGGACCCTGACGGAAGCGCTGGAGGCGCTGCGGGCCTATCACGCGCCGCACCAGAACATCGCCCTGGCGGACACGGCTGGGTCCATCGGCTTCGTCTCGGCGGGCCGGATTCCCGTGCGCGAGGGCTTCGACGGGGCGCTGCCTGCGGACGGGGCGACCGGCACGGCCCGCTGGACGGGGTTCATCCCGTTCGACGGGCTGCCGCAGCGGATCGATCCGCCGTCCGGTGCCGTCATCAACGCCAACAACCGGGTGGCCGGGACAGACTTTCCCCAGTTCATCGGCCGCGACTTCGCCGAGCCCTGGCGCGCGGCCCGGATCGCCGACCTGCTGGGCGAGGCGGAGACGGTGGAGCGGCAGGAGGCGCATCTGGCCGACATCCTGTCCCTCGCCGCCCTGGAGATGCTGCCTCTGCTGACCGAACGGCAGCCGGCGTCGTCGCTGGAGGCGGACGCGCTGGGCCAGCTCCGCGTGTGGAACGGCGCGATGCGGGCTGATCGGCCGGAGCCGTTGATCGTGGAATGGTGGATGATGGAGCTGCGACGGGCGATCCTGCGGGACGAGCTGGGGCCGCTGTTCGAGGACGGGCTGGACGCCCGGCTGCTGCTGCACCTGATCCGGAATCGGCCGATCTGGTGCGACGACACGGGCACGCCGGAGGTCGAGACCTGCGAGGCCATGGTCGGCCGGGCGCTGGCGACGACGCTGGACACGCTGGAGGAGCGGTTCGGCCCGCATCTCTACTACTGGCGCTGGGGCGAGGCGCACCAGGTGGAGACGGGGCACGCCCTGCTTGCCCGCGTACCGGTCTTGAACTGGTGGTTTTCCAACCGGTTCGCGACGGATGGCGGGTTCTACACGGTGAACCGGGCCGGCGGCTGGGGGCGCGGCGGCGAGACCCCGTTCGCGCATAACCACGGGGCCGTCTATCGCGCCATCTATGACTTCGCCGATCTGGGGAACAGCCGGTTCATCGCGCTGGGCGGACCGTCCGGCGACCCGCTGTCGGACCTGTTCGACACGTTGACGCCAATCTGGGCAGCGGGCGCCCATGTGCGGCTGACGGGCGGTCGCGAAGAGCTGATGCGGCGGGGCGGCGGTGTGACAACCTTCCGGCCTTAGCCACCCAGGGCCCCGTAGGCGCCCCTGAAGTAGAGCAGCGGGCGGCCGTCGGCGCGGCTTTGGATGGACAGCACCCGGCCGACCAGGATCACATGGTCACCGCCGTCATGCACGGCGTGCCGGGCGCAGTCCAGCGCCGCCAATCCGCCCCGGATGACCGGGCTGCCGGAGACGAGCGCCGCCGTACTCACGCCGTCCCACCGCTCCGCCGTGGGGCGCAGGGCGAAGTTCGACGACACCTCCCGCTGATCCTCCGCCAGCATGGTGACGGTGAAGGACTCCGAGTCCAGGAAGGCCTGCAGGCTTTCCGCCGCCCGATCCAGGCAGAACAGCACCAGCGGCGGGTCCAGCGACACCGAGGTGAAGGAGTTGACGGTGACGCCCACCGGCGCCCCGGTCCGGTCGCGGGTCGCGGCCACGCAGACCCCAGTGGCGAAGCAGCCGAGGGCGTCGCGGAAGGCGCGGGAATCGAACGGGGCATCGGGGGACACGGGGGCGCTTCGCTCCTGGCCACGGGACCCCTGGGACTAGCCGACCGGCGAAGCTGGCGCAAGATGCCGCACCGCCGTGATTAATCCCTTTTGTGAACGGGCCGCGAACGCTACACTTCCGCGCGACGAAACCGGGCGGAAAAACTCCGTGGCAGGCGGCGGCGGCGGGGGCAATCAGGCCCCCATCATCATCAAGAAGATCAAGAAGGGCGGCGAAGGCCATCACGGCGGCGCCTGGAAGGTCGCCTATGCCGATTTCGTGACGGCCATGATGGCGTTCTTCCTGCTGCTCTGGCTGTTGAACGTCACCACCTCCGAACAGAAGATGGGCATCGCCGATTACTTCAGTCCGGCCAGCCCGTCGAAGCAGGCCAGCGGTGCGGGTGGCGTGCTGGGCGGCCGGACCATCACGGTCGACGGCGCCCAGATCAACCAGAACTCCCCGCCCCAGCTCACCGTGCCGGTCCCCAGCCTGCCCGCCGCCGCGAACGCGGAGGAGCAGGTCGACGACTTCAAGTACAGCGCCCGCGGCCGCCCCGACGGCGACAAGGAAAAGCTGGGCTATTCCGACCAGGAGAAGATGGGTGGCATCGGCGACGGCGACCGCATCGGCGGCGTCGGCGACCAGGAGGAGCTGAAGCAGGTCACCCAGGAGCAGGTCGACCAGGCGCTCGCCCGCCTCGCCATGGCGTCCGGCGGCCGCTTCGAAGCCGACAAGGACGGCGATGGCCGCCTGGATGCGGAGGAGCAGGAGGAGCTGGAGGAGGAGCTGCGCAAACTGGAGCAGCGGGAGTTCCAGCGCGCCGAGGCTGAGCTCCGCCAAGCCATCCAGCAGGTGCCGGAACTCCAGTCCCTGCAGCAGAGCCTGATGATCGACCAGACGCGCGAGGGGCTGCGCATCCAGCTGGTGGACCAGGAAGGCTATTCCATGTTCCCCAGCGGCAGCGCCCAGATGTTTCCCGCCACGGCCCAGCTGATGGCCCTGGTGGCGCAGGCGGTGGGCAAGCTGCCCAACCGGCTGTCGGTCAGCGGACACACCGACAGCACGCCCTTCGCCGCCGGCAGCAGCCGGACCAACTGGGACCTGTCCACGGAGCGCGCGAACGCCAGCGTGCGCGCCCTGATGGCGGCCGGGGTGCCCGAGAACCGCATCGAGGAGGTCACGGGCCGCGCCGACCGCGACCACCTGTTCCCGGAGGACCCGCGCTCACCGCGCAACCGGCGGGTCAGCATCGTTCTCCTGCGCGAACAGCCCTTCGGCGGCCCCGCCGCCGTCCCCGCCGGACCCGCCCCGTCGCCGGTTCCGGCCAACGGCCCCGCCCCCTCTCCGGTGCCGGGACAGGGCGCGCAACTGCGCTAGGTTTCCCTCCGACTCTTTCGTCCGCCCCGTCCGGTGAAAGTCCGCGCTTGAATCGACTGTTCAAGCCCTATCGGCATGCTAGACTTTCCGCAGGCGCGAAATGACCCCGGAATTCACCGGGAATTCGGTGGCATCGGTCGGCCGGTGGACGTGGAAGGGGGAGGCTTGGTGGACTCTCTGGGCAGCGGCGTTGGAATGCTCCTCGCCGCTTACGATCAGAACGGCTTCTACGATGAGCTGTTCGGAAGCCGCGACATCCCGGCGACCCACACGGAGGCGATCCGGCGCAGGCTGGCCGCCCTCGACTTCGCCGACCTGAGGCGCCGGGCGCAGGACGCCGAACGAGAGCTCTACAACCTGGGCATCACCTTCCTCGTCTATTCGGACGCCAAGGCGATCGACCGCATCCTGCCCTTCGATGTCATCCCCCGCGTGATCTCCGCCAGGGAGTGGGCGCAGCTTGAGGCCGGGGTGCAGCAGCGCGTGGCCGCCCTGAACCTGTTCCTGTGGGACGTCTACCACGACCAGAAGATCATCAAGGACGGGGTGGTCCCGGCTGACCTCGTGTTCGGCAACCCGAACTACCGGCCGCAGATGGTGGGGATCGACGTGCCGTTCGGCACCTACATCCACATCATGGGCGTCGACCTCGTCCGCGACGACGCGGGCGTGTTCCGCGTGCTGGAGGATAACGGGCGGGTGCCGTCCGGCGTGTCCTACGTGGTGGAGAACCGCCACATGATGCTGCGCGCCTTCCCGGACCTGATGTCCGACGTGGACATAAGGCCGGTGGAGAACTACGGCGTGAAGCTGCTGGAGGCGATGTGCGAGATCGCCCCCGGCAATGTGAAGGAGCCGCAGGTCGTCCTGCTCTCCCCCGGTCCGTACAACTCCGCCTATTTCGAACACATCTTCCTGGCCCGGGAGATGGGCGTACCACTGGTGGAAGGGCGCGACCTCGTCGTCGTCGACGACAAGGTCTTCATGAAGACGACCAACGGCCTGTCGCGGGTGGACAGCATCTACCGCCGCGTCGGCGACGACTTCCTGGACCCGCTGGCCTTCAATCCGGAGAGCGCGCTGGGCGTGCCCGGCATCTTCGAGTCCTACCGCAAGGGCAACGTGGCGCTGGCCAACGCGATCGGCACGGGTGTGGCGGACGACAAGGCCGTCTACGCCTATGTGCCCCGGATGATCAAATACTACCTGGACCAGGACCCGATCATCCCGAACGTGGAAACCCACATCTGCCGCGAGGCCGAGGGCCTGAAATACACGCTGGACAACCTGGACAAGCTGGTGGTGAAGCCGGTGGGCGAGGCCGGCGGATACGGCATCACCATCGGCCCGCGGGCGAGTGCCGCGGAGCTCGAGGTCTGCCGGCAGAAGCTGCTTGCCGACCCGGCCAACTACATCAGCCAGCCCATGGTGCCGCTGTCGGTCTGCCCCACCCTGGTGGAGGGCACGATCGAGCCCCGGCATGTGGACCTGCGCCCCTTCGCCATCACCGCCAAGGACACCTGGGTGCTGCCGGGCGGGCTCAGCAGGGTGGCGCTGAAGCGCGGGACCCTGATCGTGAACTCCAGCCAGGGCGGCGGGTCGAAGGACACCTGGGTGCTGGCGTCCGACCCGCCCGGTGGAGATTGAGACGATGAGCGCGCTTCTCGCCCGCTACGCCGAGTGCATCTTCTGGATGGCCCGCTACATGGAGCGGGCGGAAAACCTCGCCCGCATCCTGGACGTCCACGAGACCTTCGCCCGCGACACGCGGGGATCCAAGGACTGGACCGCCATCGTCCAGCTGAACGCGGACACCGCGCGGTTCAAGGAACTCTATCCGTCCGCCACGGCGGAGAACGTCACCAACTTCTACATCCTGGACGGCCAGAACCCGACCTCCATCATCTCCGCCGTCGGCTATGCGCGGGAGAACGCACGGCAGCTGCGCCCGCTGATCAGCACGGAGATGTGGACGCAGCTGAACGTGTTCCACAACTGGCTGCACACGCTGGGGCCCACGGACATCGCGCTGCACAACCTGCCGCGCCTGTGCGGCAAGCTGAAGGAGGCGTGCCAGACCCACACCGGGATCACCGAGGGCACGTTCTACCGGGACCAGGGCTGGTACTTCTATCAGCTGGGCAAGTATCTGGAGCGGGCGGACCAGACCACCCGCCTGCTGGACATCAAGTACCACACCCTGCTGCCGTCGACGGCGGACGTGGGTTCGCCCATCGACATCAGCCAATGGAGCGCGCTGCTGCGCTCCGCCGCGGCGTACCACGCCTTCCGGCGGGTGCACCCGCGCGGCATGACGCCGGCGTCCGTCGCCGGGTTCCTGCTGTTCAACGACAGCTTCCCCCGGTCGGTCGTCGTCTGCACCCGGCAGGTGGACCAGCTTCTGACGCGGCTCAAGTCGAAATACCGGCTGCGGCGTGGTAGCATCGCCATGGAATGCGTGGACGAGATCCAGGCCGCCCTGGACGCCCACGGGATCGAGCAGGTCATCGCCCAGGGGCTTCATGAGTATCTGGACTGGCTGCAGCTGCGTTTCGCCGAGGTTTCCGGCCACATCGCCGTGGCCTATTTCGGCCTGGACCAGACGGCTGCGGCCTGAGAGCGGGGATCAGGATACGATGGATGCCGTTCGCCCCCTGCCCCGCACCGGACGCTGACGGCCGCCCCGCATGAGCATCATCCAATCGCCCTACCGTCCGCTCCAGCAGTTCTTCCGGTCGGGCCCGATGCCATGCCCCTACATCCCCGGGCGGGTGGAGCGGAAACTGTTCACCCGCCTGTCGGGGCCGCAGGCGATGGAGGTGAACTCCAGCCTTTCCAAGGCCGGGTTCCGGCGCAGCCACGACATCGTCTACCGCCCGGTCTGCCCGGGGTGCAACGCCTGCGTGCCTGTGCGGATCCCGGTCGCGCTGTACCAGCCGGACCGGGCCATGCGCCGGATCATCCGCCGCAACGAGGACCTGCGCATCGTGCCGCGCCCCGCGCGCGGGACGGAGGAGCAGTACCGCGTCTTCCACGCCTATCAGCGGGCCCGGCATGTCGACAGCGACATGAGCCGGATGAGCGTGTCCGATTTCACCGCCATGATCGACGAGGGCCAGGTCGACACCCACCTGTTCGAGGCGCGGGGGACCGACGACCGGCTTTACGGCGCCGTGCTGGCCGACCGGCTGGAGGACGGGTTCTCCGCCGTCTACAGCTTCTTCGATCCCGGGGAGGCGCGCCGCAGTCTGGGCAGCTTCCTGATCCTGGGACTGGTGGAGGCCGCCCGGCTCTACGGCCTGAGCTACGTCTATCTGGGCTACTGGATCGGTGACAGCCGGAAGATGGCCTACAAGGGCCGCTTCCGCCCGTTGGAGATGCTCGGCCGGGATGGCTGGTCCCTCGTCCAGGGGCCGCTGCCGGGACAGACGGACTAGTCCGGAACCCGCATACCCCGCCCGCGCGTTCCTATTCGCGGCAGAGTCGGGGGCGGATTTGCGGCGGCGGGATTTCATCGGCTTGACGGCGGCCGGCCTGATGACGGCCGGAGCGGCAACCCTGGCGGCGCCAACGCTCGTGGCGGCGCGACCGCTGAGACTGGCGGTCCCTGAGGACGATCCGGCTCTAACAACCCTGGCGGCGGCCCTAGCGGCGGCATTTGCGCGCGAAACCGGGCTGGACCGGGTGGAGATGCTGCCCGCCCAGGACGCCCACGCCGCGCTGCGCATCGGATCGGCCGATGCGGCGGTCATTCCCCTGGAGAGCCTGGAACCGATTGTGCCGGCGGCCGGCATCCTGGCGGGTCTGCCCTTCGGTCCGGGACCGGATGAATTGGCGGGATGGCTGGCCGGGCGGCAGGGCCGGCGGCTGTGGGACAGGATGGCGGACAGCGCTGAACTTGGGGCGATTCCCCTCGCCCTCGACCGGACCGGACGATGCGCCTGCGCCGCTCCGCCGCGCTGCCTGTTGGATGTGGCCGGAGTGCCGGTGCAGGCACCGGGGCCGACGGCCGACCTGTGGCGGCGGCTGGGCGCCGGAACCGGCGGGACGCCGACCATAAGGGACGGGGTGGCGGAGGGCCTGCGCGGCTTCGGGCCGCGGACGCGCCCCATCGCCCTGGTGACGACGCCCGATTCCGAGCGGCGGATGGGGCTGACGAACAGCCGCCTGCTCCGCCGGATGGACCGGCGGGGCCCGATCCTGCCGCGGCGCGCGGACGGCGATCTGGACACCGCCTTGCCGGCGGAGCTGTTCGTGGCTGCGGGGAACGCGCTTCCCGAGCTGCGGGCGGAGCTGCTGGACCATCCGGACCCGCTGGTCCGCGCCATTGCGGCGGCCCTTCTGCCGCTAACGGAAACCAGCGCCACCCTGCCCGCATCCACATGGCCGTGGCCCGGTGCGCCCGGTCCGGCCGATCATCGCCTGAGTTGAGGAAACCCTGTCGGCGACGCGGTTGAAACGGCACCGCCGCCTCGCTTAGCCTCCCCCACGATTGGGCGTCCGCGAGAAGGCGCCCACACCGGAGGGAGGAGCAGGACCCATGAAAAGGCGCGCATTCATCGTGGCCGGCGCCGCCGGCCTGACCGCCACGGCGGCCGCCACCGTCGCGGCCCCCGCAATCGCCAGCGGGAAGCAGGAATGGCGCATGGTGACAAGCTGGCCCAAGGGCCTGCCGGGCGTGGGCACCGGGGCGGAGAAGCTGGCCCGCACCATCGGCGAGCTTACGGACGGGCGCATCACCGTGAAGGTGTTCGCGGCGGGCGAGCTGGTGCCGGCGCTGCAATGCTTCGACGCGGTGGCGAACGGCACGGCCGAGCTGGGTCACGACGCGGCCTACTACCACCTGTCCAAGTCCGAGGCCTGCGCCTTCTTCACCGCCTTCCCGTTCGGGCTGACGGCGAACGAGCTGGACGCCTGGGTGCATCATGCCGGCGCCCAGCAGCTGTGGGACGAGCTGTACGCCGGGTTCGGGCTGAAGGCGTTCCTGGCAGGCAACACCGGCGTGCAGATGTTCGGCTGGTTCCGCAAGGAGATCAACTCGGCCGCCGACCTGAAGGGCCTGAAATTCCGCACGCCCGGCAACAACGGGCGCGTGCTGACGAAGTTGGGCGCCACGGTGATAACGGTGCCGGGGGGCGAGATCTTCACCAACCTGCAGTCGGGCGCCCTGGACGCGGCGGAGTGGATCGGGCCGCTGAACGACCTGGCGCTGGGCTTCCACCAGGTCGCACCCTTCTACTACGCCCCCGGCTATCACGAGCCGGGTGCCGGCTTGCAGATGATGGTGAACAAGGCGAAGTACGACGCGCTGCCGAAGGACCTGCAGACGGCCCTGCGAGTGGCCGCCCAGTCCGCCAACAACGACATGCTGGCGGAGTACAACGCGCTGAACGGGCAGTCGCTAATGACGCTGGTGCAGAAGCACGGCGTGCAACTGCGCCGCCTGTCGCCGGAGCTGCTGACAGCGCTCGGCACCGCCGCGAACGAGGTGCTGAACGAGGTCTATGAGAAGGGCGACCCGATGACCCGCAAGGTCATCGACAGCTACCTGAAGTTCCGGGGCGAGGTGATCCCCTGGACCCGGGTGAGCGAGCAGACCTACGCCGAGGCGCGCGGCCTGAACATTCCGCACGCGATCAAGGGGCGATGAGCCGCTAGGGTTTCGGCTCTCCAGGCTTCTGTTCAGCCGGCCGCTGACCGCCGGGTTGCTGCGGCTGGCCGAACAGGTTGTCGAAGCCCTGGCCGGACTGCGGCTTGGGGGGCTGCGACGGCGGCTGGCCGAACAGGTCGTTGAAGCCGCCCTGGGCCGGGGCGGTCGAGGCCGGCGCCGAGACGGCCGGCGGGGCCGCGAACAGGCGTTCCGGCAGCCAGAGGGCGAGCGACGGCATCGCCAGGACCAGACCGATCGCCAGCACCTGGATGCCGACGAAGGGCATGGCGCCCCGGTAGATGTCGACCGTGCGGACCAGCCGCCCCGCCACGCCCCTGAGATAGAACAGCGCGAAGCCGAAGGGCGGGGTGAGGAAACTGGTCTGGAGGTTGATCCCCATCAGGATGCCGAGCCAGAGCGGGTCCACCCCCAGCATGATCAGCACCGGGGCGGTCACCGGCACCACGATGAAGATGATCTCGAACGTGTCGAGGAAGAACCCGAGCACGAACATCAGGGCCATCACGGCCAGCAGCGCCCCCCACTGCCCGCCCGGCATTGCGGAAAGCACATCCTCCACCACCTTCTCCCCGCCCAGGCCCCGGAAAACGAGGCTGAACACCGAGGCGCCGAGCAGGATGACGAAGACCATGGAGCTGATGGTCAGGGTGGAGCGCATCACCTCCCGCAGCACGGTCAGGTTCAGGCGCCGGTTGGCGGCGGCGAGCACCATGGCGCCGACCGCGCCAACGCTGGCGGATTCGGTCGGCGAGGCGATGCCGAGAAGGATCGAGCCCAGCACGGCGACGATCAGCAGCAGCGGCGGCACCAGTGCCGTCAGCACCCGGCCGGGCAGGCCCCGGCGCGATTCGGCGTCCATGGGCAGGGCCGGGCAGGATTTGGGATCGACGATCGCCTTGATGACGACCCAAAGGACGTAGAGGCCGGACAGCAGGAGGCCGGGGATGAGGGCGCCGGCGAAGAGCTGGCCCACGCTGACCGGCTCCGGCGCGAAGTTGCCCAGCGCCATCTGCGCCTGCTGGTTGGCCCCCTGGAGCATGTCGCCCATGAAGATGAGGACCGTGGAAGGCGGCACGATCTGGCCGAGGGTGCCCGAGGCGCAGATGACCCCGCTGGCGAGGCGGGGGTCGTAGCCCGCGCGCATCATGGCGGGCAGGCTGAGCAGGCCCATGGTGACCACGGTGGCGCCGACGATGCCCGTGCTGGCCGCCAGCAGCGTGCCCACCAGCACCACCGAGATGCCGAGACCACCGCGCAGGGCGCCGAACAGTTCGCCCATCGTGGTGAGCAGACGCTCCGCGATGCGGGAGCGTTCCAGCATCACGCCCATGAAGATGAACAGCGGCACGGCCACCAGCACCTCGTTCATCATGGTGCCGAAGTAGCGCGAGGCGAGGCCGCGCAGCAGGGCGTAGTCGAACACGCCGAACTGGTGCCCGAGCCAGCCGAAGAAGAGGGCGGTGCCGGCCAGGGTGAAGGCGACCGGATAGCCCAGCATCACCACGCCGATGGTGGCGACGAACATCAGGATGGCGAGGATCTCGCCCAGGAGTGCGGCATCCATCCCCCGCCCCCCCTCAGTGCGCCGCTTCGCCGGGGGCGTAGCGGTCGTCCCCGGCCAGGAAGAGCACGCGGCGCGCCATCAGCGACAGGCCCTGGAGCCCGACCAGCAGGCAGAAGGCCCAGACACCCGTTTTCATCAGGTAGGCGCCGGGCAGGCCGCCCGCCTGGGACGAGCCCTCGCGGATGGCCCAGCTGTTAAGGATGAAGCTGGAGCTTTCCACCGCCAGGACGAGCAGCCAGGGGATGAGGAAGACGACCGTGCCGACGATGTCCATCCAAGCGCGGCGACGGGCGGGAGCGGAGCCATAGAAGAGGTCCACCCGCACATGGCCGTTGTGGAGCAGCGTGTAGCCCGCCCCCAGCATGAAGACCAGGGCGTGCTGCCAGACATACAGCTCCTGCAGCCAGATGAAGCCGATCCCGAAGCCGTAGCGCAGGACCACCACCGCGAAACAGACCAGGACCGTGCCGAGCGTCAGCCAGGCGACGGCCCTGCCGATCGCCTCGTTCATCCCGTCCACGGCCGCCACGAAGACCCGCAGCGCCCCCATGCCTCTCCCCGCTCCCCCTCGGTCCCGCCCGGGGTCTGCCGCCCCGGTGTGATACGCCGTGTTACGTCGTGTTACGTGAATCGCGTCCCCAGCCCGTCACGTCACACACGATCCAGAGATCGTACCCCGGCGTGCGGAACGCAAGGGATCAGCGCGATCCCACGGCACCTTCCGGCACGGGTCCTGTTGCATGCGGACCGAAAGAACGGAGGACCGCCGATGCATCCGCGCCAGCTCAGCCATCAGCTCCGCGAGGAGACCGATCCCGACCTCAGGCGGCGGCGCTGGGTCGTGGGCCTGTCCTTCGTGGGTGCGGCCGCGGCCGAGATCGTGGCGCTGTACCAGATGGGCATCGTCAGGCGGCTGCCCTCCCTGCCGATCCGGCTGTTCGACGCGACCAAGGTCGACGCCTCCGACTACGCCTACAAGCGGGCCCGGACTCCGGACGGGTTCCTGATGCTGGCCACATATGCCGTGACCGCCCTGCTGGCCGGCGCCGGCGGGCGGAACCGGGCGGAGCGGATGCCCTGGGTCCCGATCGCGCTGGCGGCGAAGACGGTCTACGACAGCTACACGGCCCTGAAGCTGGGGCGCGAGGAATGGCGGGAGAACAAGGCGCTGTGCGACTACTGCCAGACCGCGACCGTGGCCTCCCTCGCCTCGGCCGCACTCGCCATGCCGGAGGCGGTGCGGGCGGCGCGGGGGCTTCTGGGACGGTGACGCGGCCGATCAGGACGCGGGCATCTCGGCATCCTGATCCGTGCCCGGACGCGTGAAGCATAGGCTGACCCGGGTGCCGCCGGATTGGCCCGATCGGACCGACACCTGTCCATTCAGGCGGTCGGCGAAGGCCTCCATCAGTTGCAGCCCGATCCCACCCTCGCGGCGGGAAATGGGCAGGCCCACCCCGTCATCTTCGACTTCGACAAGCACCTGGCCATCGTCAGCGGCCCGCAGCGCCACGCCGATGCGACCAGCGCGTTCTTCGGGGAATGCGTGCTTGAGGGCGTTCGTCACCGCCTCGCCGACGAACAGGCCCAGAGCCACCGCCATGTCCGCGTGGACGAAGAGTTCGTCCGCATCGAACCCGAGGTGGACGAGACCCCTGGCAGGCTGGAGCGCCTCACCCAGTTCCTCGACCAGTCGCCGCAGATACACGCTGACATCCACGCTATCGGGTTGCCGCCCCTGGTAAAGCAGGGCATGCACCTCGGCCATACGGTGCAGACGTCCAGTGGCGGTCCGCAACGCCTCCGCCACCGCAGGATCGTTTGACTGGGTGGCCTGGACGAGCAGCATCGCGGCGGCGGTCTGAAGCGCGTTCTTCGTCCGGTGGTCGATCTCGCGGGCGAGGATGCCCCGGTAACGCAGATCCTCCTCCCGCTGCAGAAGACTGTCACGCAACACCTGCTCCAGACGCGACCGCCGTTCGATCTCAGCCTCGAGCCGGGCGTTGGTGGCCTGCAGTGTTCGCGTGCGTTGGGTGACCCGACGTTCCAGCGTGGCCTTCGCGTCCTTCAGTTGATGTTCAAGTTCCACGCGGCGGGTGATATCGAGGAAGGAGGCGAAATGCTGGACGATGCGCCCCTCGATCAGCACCGGGCTGATGAAGGCGGCCACCCAGATGCGCCGGCCGTCCTTGCGACGGAACGCGATCTCCTCCTGCAGGTCGTCGTGGGCGGCCAGGGCGGCCCGCGCCCGCAGAGCCAACCCGGGTTCAGCGTCCTCATTGACGAGGAACAGGTAGTTCTGCCCGAGAATCTCCCCCATGTCGTAGCCGCACAAAGCGAGGAAGGCTGGATTGGCGTAGATGATCGGGTTCCCGGCCACCCCGGGATCGGTGACGACCATCGGCATGCGTGTGGCCCGCACCGCCGCGACGAACGCACCACCCCAATGCTCCAGGGCGTTGATGCGCTTCTCCGCGTCCTCCTGTCCCGGACGGGTTCGATCCTGGTTCATGTGCGGCATGCATCCTCGATCACGGAATGGGAAGGCATGTCAGGCCCGGGGGCGGACGGACGCCGCCCGGCGTGAACAACCACGGTGTCACGTCGGCGTTTCAGCCTCAAGGCGCAGGCGTCAGGACCGCACAGTCGACAAGACGCGCATCGAAGCCGGGCACAACTCCGCGACTGTGCAAATATTCCTATAACCCGAACCGGAGCATCGCGCAAGGCCCCCGGCCGGCCCGGCGCGCGTCAACCGCTGAACTTGTTGTTCTTCGGGAAGCCGGTGGGCGGCAGCTTGCCCTGGCTGGCGCGGGAAAGCATCCACCCGGACAGTTCCGGCAGGGTCACGGTGCGCGTCCGCTCGCCCGAGCCGCCGAGCTGCCAGGACAGGCCGTCGGCCAGGGTGAAGACCTTGAGGTCGGACAGGCTGGCGTCCTTGTACTTCTGGAGAGTTACGCCCTTGCCGCGCGCCATCTCCGGCAGCTCCTCCAGCTTGAAGACGAGGAGCTTGCGGTTGTTGCCGATGACGGCGATGGCGTCGCCATCCACCGGGACGGCCACCATGGCGGTGACGCCGTCGCCCACATTCAGGACCTGCTTGCCGGCCCGGGTCTGGGCGATGACCTCGTCCGCCGGGACCTGGAAGCCGCGCCCGTCGCTGCTGGCGACAACGAGCTTCTGACCGGGGCGGTACCGGAGCACGGTCATGATCTCCGCGTCGCCGAGGTCCACCATCAGGCGCACAGGCTCCCCGAAGCCGCGCCCGCGCGGCAGCTTGTCGGCCGAAAGCGTGTAGAACTTGCCGTTGCTGGCGAAGACGAGGAGCTTGTCCGTCGTTTCCGCATGCAGGACGAAACGCTCCCCGTCCCCCTCCTTGTACTTGGCCTCAGCGACCTCGGCCGGGGGCAGGTGCTTGGCGACGGCGCGGATCCAGCCCTTCTCCGACAGGAAGACCGTGATCGGCTCGCGCTCGATCAGGGCGTCCACGGGCACCACGATCTCGGCCGGGGCGTCGGCGACCTCCGTCCGGCGGGCACCCAGCGCCGTGGCCTGCCCGAACTTCTTCTTCATGTCGGCGATCTCGGCCCCGATGGCCTTCCAGCGCTTCTTCGGGTCCTCCAGCAGGGCCGCCAGCTCCGCCCGCTCCCTGGTCAGGGCCTCATGCTCCTTCCTCAGCTCGAACTCCTCGAGCTTGCGAAGGCTGCGCAGGCGCATGTTGAGGATCGCCTCGGCCTGCACATCGGTCAGGCTGAAGGTCCGCATCAGCTCCTGTTTGGGCTCGTCCTCCTCCCGGATGATGCGGATCACCTCGTCCAGGTTCAGATAGGCGATCAAATAGCCGGCGAGCACCTCCAGCCGGTGGTCGATCTTGCCCAGCCGGTGGCGGGAGCGGCGCTCCAGCACGTCGCGGCGGTGATCCAGGAAGGCGTGCAGCACCTCGTGCAGGGTCATGACGCGGGGGACGAGGCCGCCGTCCAGCACGTTCATGTTGAGGCTGAAGCGCGTCTCCAGGTCCGTGTGGCGGAACAGCTGCTCCATCAGCACGGCGGGGTCGACGTTGCGGCTCTTGGGCACCAGCACCAGCCGGATGTCCTCCGCCGATTCGTCGCGCACGTCCTCCAGCAGCGGCAGCTTCTTCTCGGCCAGCAGCTCCGCCATCTTCTCGATCAGGCGGGACTTCTGGACCTGGTAGGGGATCTCGGTGACCACCACCTGCCAGGTGCCCTGGCCCAGCGGCTCCTTCGCCCACTTCGCGCGGATGCGGAAGGAGCCGCGCCCGGTCCGGTAGGCCTCCCGCACGGTGTCGCGGCTTTCGACCAGCACGCCGCCGGTGGGGAAGTCCGGGCCGGGGATGAGGGTGACGAGGTCGTCCACCGTCACCGGCTTGGGATTGGCGGGCAGCAGCTCCCGATCCACGATCAGGCGCAGGGCGTCGCACAGTTCGCCCACATTGTGGGGCGGGATGCTGGTCGCCATGCCCACCGCGATGCCGGCCGCACCGTTCGCCAGCAGGTTCGGGAAGGCGGCCGGGAGGACGATCGGCTCCTCCCCCTCCCCGTCGTATGTGGGCCGCATGTCGATGGCATCCTCGTCGATGCCGTCGAGCATGGCCTTGGCGACCGCGGTCAGCTTGGCCTCGGTGTACCGCATCGCGGCGGCGTTATCGCCGTCGATGTTGCCGAAGTTGCCCTGCCCCTCCACCAGCGGGTAGCGGGCGGCGAAATCCTGCGCCAGACGCACCAGCGCGTCGTAGACGGACTGGTCGCCATGGGGATGGAACTTGCCGATGACGTCGCCGACCACGCGGGCCGACTTCTTCGGCATGGTGTTGGGGTCCAGCTTGAGCTGGTTCATCGCGAACAGCAGGCGCCGATGCACCGGCTTCAGCCCATCGCGCACGTCGGGCAGCGAGCGGGAGACGATGGTGGACAGGGCGTAGGACAGGTAGCGCTCACCCAGGGCGTCGGCGAGCTGCTTGTCCAGGATCTCGAAGGCGGCGTCGGTCATGCCGGATTTGTACCAGATGTTGTGTGCGTCTTGCGATAGCGATCAACGAATCGCGTCCGCGCCGGCGGCACCTCGGTATGGCGCAGGGCGAACACATGGCGTTCCAGGAAGTGGCCGGTAAGGTCGAGACCGGCCGATACCTCCTCAGGCCCGCCGTCCGACCGGCCGACCAGGAAGGGCGGCAGGGGCAGCAGCTTGTCGCGGAACGGTTCGGACGCGGAGAGCGACACGGCGCGGCCGGTGCGCGGGCTGACGAAGGCGAGCTGGTCGTTCGCCGCCGGGATCTGGCCGGTGGCGGCACAGCGGGAGAGGTCGAGGCCGAAGCCGGCGACCTCCAGCAACCCGACCTCCCAGCGCACGTAGATTTCCGCCCAGACATCCGAATCCAGCGCGTCGAACAGGGCCAGCGTCGCCGCGAACACCTCCGGATGCGGCTCACGCTCCGGCAGGATGGCGTCCAGCAGGGCGCAGCAGGAGGACAGGGCCGCGAGTCGCACCGGATCGTCCAGCAGACCGGCCCCGGTGGCGCGTTCCAGCTCCAGCGTCCAGGTGCCGAGCTGTTCGGCCAGCCGGGCGCGCCAGTGGGCGGCCACACGGTTGCCCGGCTCCAGCACGGCGCGCATCCGGCTGCCCTGCCCGCCATGGACGAGGCCGGCGTGGCGGCCGTGGTCCCGCGTCAGCAGCACGGCGAGCGCCGCCGTCTCCCCATGGGGACGGGCCGAGAGCAGGATGGCGTCGTCGGTGAAGTCCATGCCGATCCTCATAGCAGAGACGGTGTCCGGCAGACCCGGCATATCTTTCCGGAACCGCGGTGGTATACCATCGGGCAGGTCCATCCTCCGTCCCCGCCGGCCCTCCTTGAACGCCCGCACGCCCCAAGACGAACTCGAGCGCTATGCCCTGGCGGCGCGCGGCGCCAATGACGCGATCTGGGACTGGCGCGTGCCGGAGGGTGTGGTCCACCTGTCCGCCCGCTGGGGCGAGATGCTGGGAAGCCGGGGTGGCGAGACGGTGGTGGCCCCCGACGCCTGGCTGGAGCGGTTCCACAAGGACGACCTGCCGGCCCTGCGCGCCGCACTGGACCTGCTGCGGCAGGGCGATTCGGACCGGGTCGAGCGCGAGGCCAGGGTGGCCCATGCCGGCGGATCGGAGCTGTGGCTGCTGGTGCGGGGGGCGGCGATCGCCGGGGCCGACGGCCAGGCGCGGCGCATCTCCGGCACGATCACCGACATCACCGCCCGCAAGCGGCTTGAGGAACAGGCGCTGCGCGACGCCTTCCAGGACGGGCTGACGGGGCTTCCGAACCGGGCCGTGCTGCTGGACCGCGTCGGTCAGGCAATGGACCGGCGGCGGCGGCCGGACGACGGGCAGTTCGCCGTGGTGCTGATCGGGCTGGACCGGCTGTCGGGCGTGAACGACGCCATGGGGCCGGCGGCCGGCGACCATGTGCTGCGGGCCGTGGCCGGGCGGCTGGACGAGGCGCGCCGGGTCGGCGACACGGTGGCGCGCGTGGCGGCGGACCAGTTCGGCGTGCTGATGGACGGCAACGCCGACGCGACCTCCGCCATCACGGCGACGGAGCGGCTGGCCGCCGGGGTGGCCGAGCCGATCGCCATGCCGGGCGGCGGCACCGTGACCGTCACCGCGTCGGCCGGTATCGCCATGTCCAACACCGGCTACACCAGCCCGGCCGACATGCTGCGCGACGCCGGCCTCGCCATGGTGCGGGCCAAGGCGCACGGGCGGGCGCGGATCGAGGTGTTCGACGACGCGCTGCGCGAACGCGCCCTGTCGCGCCTGCGGACCGAATCCGACCTGCGGGCGGGGCTGGAGCGGGGCGAGCTGCACCTGCAGTACCAGCCGATCGTGCGGCTGGCGGACGGCGGGATCGCCGGGTTCGAGGCGCTGGTGCGCTGGCGCCACCCGGTGCGGGGCACGGTGCCCCCGTCGGAATTCGTGCCACTGGCGGAGGAGACCGGCCTGATCCTGCGGATCGGGCGCTGGGCGCTGGCGGAAGCGTCGCGCCAGGTCGCGGCGTGGCGGCGGGAGACGGGCCGCGACCTGTTCATGAGCATCAACGTGTCGGGCCGCCAGCTCCAGGAGGACGATCTGGCCCGCGTGGTGGACCAGGTGCTGGCCGACACGGGCGTGGAGCCGGCGGCGCTGAAGCTGGAGATCACCGAAAGCCTGCTGCATTCCGACCCGGAACACTGCGCCCGTCTGATGCACGCCATCCGCGAACGGGGCGTGCGGCTGTCGCTGGACGATTTCGGGACGGGATTCTCGTCCTTGAGCTATCTGCACCGCTATCCGGTGGACACGCTCAAGATCGACCGCAGCTTCGTGCGGGCCACGGGCAGCGGCGACCGGCGGGCGGAGATCGCCCGCATCATCACCATGCTGGCGGCAGCCCTGGACCTGGACGTGGTGGCGGAAGGCATCGAGAGCGAGCTGGAGGTCGCCTTCCTGCGCGGCCTGCACTGCCATTACGGCCAGGGCTACTTCTTCTCCCCGCCCCTGTCGCCGGAGGCGGCGGCGGCGCTGCTGGAACGCTGAGGCTCAGGCGTTATAGGACCTTAGGCGTTGTAGTCCAGACCCCAGGGCTCGTAGCGCTCGCGGTCGTCGACCCAGTTCTCCCGCACCTTCACGAACAGGAACAGGTGGACGCGCTGTTCCAGCAGGGTCTCGATCTCGGCCCGCGCGGCGGTGCTGATCTGCTTGATGCGGGCACCACCCTTGCCGAGGACGATGGCCTTCTGGCTTTCGCGCTGGACATAGACGACCTGCCCGATCTTCACGCTGCCGTCGTCGAACTCCTCCCAGCTCTCCGTCTCCACGGTGGCGGCGTAGGGGAGTTCCTGATGGAGCTGGAGGAACAGCTTCTCCCGCGTGATCTCCGCCGCCAGCAGGCGCTGCGGCATGTCGGAGAGCTGGTCGGGCGGATAGAGCCAGGGCCCCTCCGGCACCGTTTCGGCGAGATGGCGGGTAAGGTCCGCAAGGCCGTCCCCGGTGAGGGCCGAGACCATGAAGGTGCGGGAGAAGATGCCGTGGGTGTCGAACGACGCCGCGATGGCCAGGAGCTGGTCCCGCTTGATCAGGTCGATCTTGTTCAGGACCAGGATGGCGGGACGGCCGGATTCCTTCAGCTTATCGATGATGCCGGCGGTGTCCTCGTCGATGCGGGACTGCGAGGCGTCGTAGAGCACCATGACGAGGTCGGCATCGGTCGCCCCCTGCCAGGCGGCGGCGACCATGGCGCGGTCGAGCCGGCGGCGCGGCTTGAAGATGCCCGGCAGGTCCACGAACAGGAGCTGGGAGTCGCCCGCCATGGCGATGCCCAGCACGCGGGAGCGCGTGGTCTGCACCTTCGGGCTGACGATGGAGACCTTGGCCCCGACCAGCGCGTTCAGCAGCGTGGATTTGCCGGCGTTGGGAGCGCCCACCAGGGCGATGAAGCCGGCGCGCGGATGCTCCGGCAGCGGGGTCAGGTCGTCCGGCGCTTCCAGATCGTCGCCGAGGGCGTCTTCGAAGTCGTTGTCGTGCGTATCGTCGGTCATGCCCGCATCGTCCCCGGCAGCAGCGCCGCTGCGGCCGCCTTCTCCGCCGCCCGCTTGGACGGCCCCTCGCCCGTCGCCTCCCCCAGCCCGGCGACCGCCACCTTCACCTGGAAGGCGGGGGCGTGGTCCGGGCCGGTGCGGCCGAGCAACGTGTATTCCGGTAACCCGCGACCGCGCGCCATGGCCCATTCCTGGAGTGCCGTCTTCGGATCCTGCGGCGGGGCGGCGTCGCCCGCCAGCAGGTCGGCCCAACGGGCGCGGATGAACCGCCGCGCGGCCTCCAGCCCACCATCGATGTAGAGCGCGCCGATCACGGCCTCGCAGGCGTCGGCAAGCACGTTCGGCGTGGGCCGCATCTCCGCCCCGCCCTCCCCGGCTGAGAGGCGCAGATGGGCGCCAAGATCGATCGCCTCCGCCACCAGGGCGAGGCTTTCGGCCCGCACCAGCGCCGTGTGGCGACGGGCGATAGCCCCCTCCGCCTCATCCGGGAAACGCTCCAGCAGCCATTCGGCGACCACGAGGCCGAGCACCCGGTCGCCCAGGAACTCCAGCCGCTCGTAGCCCCGCGCGGCGTTGCGCGCGAGGCCGAGCAGGCTGGGATGGGAGACGGCCTGGACGAGAAGGTCGGGGTCGGCGAAGACGTGGCCGAGGACGCGGCCGAGCCGCGCCAGATCGTCGGCGGGCGCTTGCTGTGCGGTCATTCCACGGCGTCGAACAGGCGGCCGACGCGCAGGGCCTTGGGCCATTCCCAGACCTCCCAGAAGCGCGTCCCCTCCTCCAGCGAGAAGAAGATGAACTCCGCCCGGCCGACCAGATTCTCCATCGGGATGAAGCCGACCGAGTTCAGCACCCGGCTGTCCTGGGAATTGTCGCGGTTGTCGCCCATGGCGAAGACATGGTCGGGCGGAACGACATAGACCGGGGTGTTGTCCAGCGCGCCCTGATCGCCCGACTGCTCGATGATGCGATGGGTGCGCCCGCCGGGCAGCGTTTCCACATACTGGGGCACGGTGACCGCCGTGCCCAGCACCTCGCCCACGCGGTGATCCTCGATCCGGTCACGCTTCACCGGCTCCCCGTTCAGGTGGAGGACGC
Source organism: Rhodospirillaceae bacterium (assembly GCA_029267445.1). Lineage (GTDB taxonomy): Bacteria > Pseudomonadota > Alphaproteobacteria > Azospirillales > Azospirillaceae > JAJUIU01. Next base: position 678 of record JAJUIU010000029.1, on the reverse strand, counting down.
CGTCGATCACCTGCACCCGGTCGCCGGGCAGCCCGACGATGCGCTTGATGTAGTCGGTGCGGTTGTCGAGCGGCAGCTTGAAGACGGCCACGTCGCCACGCTCCGGCATGCTGCCGAGCACGCGGCCGTCGAAGACGTCGAAGCCCAAGGCGACGGTGTGCTTGCTGTAGCCGTAGCTGTACTTGGAAACGAACAGATAGTCGCCGACCAGCAGGGAGGGGATCATCGAGCCGGAGGGGATGTTGAACGGCTCGAACGCGAAGACACGCACCCCGAGTGCGATCACCACGGTGATGGCGATGGTGCGGAAGGATTCCAGCCAGCCCCCCTCGTCCTTCTTCTTCACGGTCTGGGTCAAGGCGGGTCGTTCTCCGGTGGCGGCAAGGCCGCGGTCTTCCATGCTCATGGGATCACTGGCCCTTGTCGGACGGCGCCGGTTCCGCGGAGATGACGACGAAGGCCTGGGCCAGGGGCATCTCGTCCGTGAGGGTGACGTGCACGACCGGCACCATGCCCGGCGGCGTGATCTCCCGCAAGCGGTCAAGCGCCCCGCCCGTCAGGCGCATGGTCGGCCGCCCGCCGGGCAGGTTGACCACCCCCATGTCGCGCCAGAACACGCCACGCCGGAACCCGGTGCCCAGCGCCTTGGCGCAGGCCTCCTTGGCGGCGAAGCGCTTG
>JAJUIU010000092.1 GCA_029267445.1 Rhodospirillaceae bacterium | reverse complement strand
GTAGGCCGTGAACGTCGCACCGCCCGTCTCCGCCAGTACCTTCGTGATCGCGGCCGTCAGCGACGTCTTCCCATGGTCGACGTGACCAATCGTCCCGACATTGCAGTGCGGCTTCGTCCGCTCGAATTTCGCCTTCGCCATGATCGTCTCGTCCTTCTTTATCCAGTTGGTGCCGTAACCGTTCAGGCCATCTTGGCGCGGACTTCATCCGCGACGGCCTGAGGCACCTGTTCATAGTGGTCGAACTGCATCGAGTACTGGGCCCGGCCCTGGCTCATCGAGCGCAGGGTGTTCACGTACCCGAACATGTTGGCCAGCGGCACCATGGCCTCGATCACGCGGGCGTTGCCCCGCTGATCCATGCCGGCGATCTGGCCGCGGCGGCTGTTCAGGTCGCCGATGATGTCGCCCATGTAGTCCTCGGGCGTCACCACCTCGACCTTCATGATCGGCTCCAGCAGGGCGGGCTTCGCCTTCTGGACGCCTTCCTTGAACGCGGCGCGGGTCGCGATCTCGAACGCCAGCACCGAGCTGTCCACGTCGTGATAGGCCCCGTCCACCAGATCGACCTTGAAGTCGATCACCGGGAAGCCGGCGATGACGCCGTTGTCCTTGGAGGATTCCAGGCCCTTCTGGACGCCCGGCACATACTCCTTCGGCACGGCCCCGCCGATCACCTTGTTCTCGAAGCGGAAGCCCTCGCCCGGCTTCAGCGGCTCGAACACCAGCTTCACGCGGGCGAACTGGCCCGAACCGCCGGTCTGCTTCTTGTGCGTGTAGTCGATCTCGGCACGTTGGGTGATGGTCTCGCGGTACGCCACCTGCGGCGCGCCGACATTGGCCTCCACCTTGAACTCGCGCCGCATGCGGTCGACGATGATCTCCAGGTGCAGCTCGCCCATGCCCTTGATCACCGTCTGCCCGCTCTCGGGGTCGATGGCGACGCGGAAGGACGGGTCCTCGGCCGCGAGGCGCTGCAGGGCCACACCCATGCGCTCCTGGTCGACCTTGGTCTTGGGCTCGACGGCGACCTCGATCACCGGCTCGGGGAACTCCATGCGCTCCAGCACGATGGCGTGCGCCGGGTCGCAGAGCGTGTCGCCGGTGGTGGTGTTCTTCAGAGCCGCCAGGGCGACGATGTCGCCGGCATGGGCCTCCTTGATCTCCTCGCGGCTGTTCGCATGCATCAGCAGCATGCGCCCCACTCGCTCGCGCTCACCCTTCACCGAGTTGAGCACATAGGAGCCGCCGGTCAGCGTGCCGGAGTAGATGCGGCAGAAGGTCAGCGTCCCGACGAACGGATCGTTCATGATCTTGAACGCCAGCGCCGAGAACGGCGCCGCATCGTCGGTCGGGCGGGTATCGGCGGCGCCGTCCGGCGACACGCCGCGCACGGCGGCGATGTCCTTCGGCGACGGCAGATAATCCACCACGGCGTCCAGCATCGGCTGCACGCCCTTGTTCTTGAAGGCGGAGCCGCACAGCACGGGAACGAGCTTCAGCGCGATGGTGCCCTTGCGGATCAGGGCCCGCAGGGTCGCCTCGTCCGGCTCCTGGCCGTTCAGGAAGGCTTCCGTCGCGGCGTCGTCCAGCTCGACCGCCTGCTCCACCAGCCGCGCGCGGTACTCGGCCGCCTGGGCGCGCAGGGCCTCCGGAATCTCGGTCTCGAAGAACTCCGCACCCAGCGTCTCCGCCTTCCAGACCACCGCCTTCATTCTCACGAGGTCGACGATCCCGGCGAAGTCGGCCTCAACCCCCAGCGGGAGCTGCAGCACGGCGGCGTTGGCGCCCAGGCGCTCCCGGATCATGTCGACGGTGCGGAAGAAGTTCGCCCCGGTCCGGTCCATCTTGTTGACGAAGCACATGCGCGGCACGCGGTACTTGTCCGCCTGCCGCCACACGGTCTCCGACTGCGGCTCCACGCCCGCCACGCTGTCGAACACGGCGATGGCGCCGTCGAGCACGCGCAGGCTCCGCTCCACCTCGATGGTGAAGTCGACGTGGCCCGGGGTGTCGATGATGTTGATGCGGTGGTTCCGCCAGAAGCAGGTCGTCGCGGCCGACGTGATGGTGATGCCGCGCTCCTGCTCCTGCTCCATCCAGTCCATCGTCGCGGTGCCCTCATGCACCTCGCCGATTTTGTACGACTTTCCTGTGTAGTACAGGATGCGCTCGGTCGTCGTCGTCTTGCCCGCATCGATATGCGCGGCAATGCCGATGTTCCGATAGCTGTCGAGTGGATGGGAGCGGGACATGGTCGTTTCTCGCCGGGCCGCCCTTTCAGGCGGCCCCGGTGATTTACATACGTACCATCGGTAGTGCGAGAAGGCCGTGGTGGCCTCCGCCATACGGTGCGTGTCCTCGCGCTTCTTCACGGCCGTGCCACGCTGGTTGGCCGCGTCCAGAAGCTCGCCCGACAGGCGCTCCGTCATGGTGTTCTCCGACCGGCCGCGGGCGGCCGCGATGATCCAGCGGATCGCCAGCGCCTGAGCACGCTCGGCACGCACCTCGACCGGCACCTGGTAGGTGGCGCCGCCGACGCGGCGGGACCGGACCTCGAGGTACGGGCGGACGTTGTTCAGCGCGTCATGGAACAGCTGCAGCGGATCCTGCTTCGTCTTCTGCTCGATGCGGTCGAGGGCGCCGTAGACGATGGACTCGGCCACCGACTTCTTGCCGTCATACATCAGGCAGTTCATGAACTTGGTCAGGATGATGTCACCGAACTTGGCGTCCGGCAGAACTTCCCGCTTCTCGGCCTTGCGACGACGAGACATCGAACTTTCTCCTTACTTCGGACGCTTGGCGCCGTAGAGCGAGCGCCGCTGCTTGCGGTCCTTCACGCCCTGCGTGTCGAGCACGCCGCGGATGATGTGGTAGCGGACGCCGGGCAGGTCCTTCACGCGGCCGCCGCGGATCATGACCACGGAGTGCTCCTGAAGGTTATGGCCCTCGCCGGGGATGTAGCTGATCACCTCGTAGCCGTTCGTCAGCCGGACGCGCGCCACCTTGCGGAGCGCCGAGTTCGGCTTCTTCGGCGTCGTCGTGTAGACGCGCGTGCAAACGCCACGCTTCTGCGGGCATTCCTGCAGCGCGGGCACCTTGTCCCGGGCCACCAGCGGAGCCCGCGGCTTGCGGATCAACTGATTGATCGTCGGCATGAACGCCCTTGCCTCTGTCCTGTACCCCTCGCGGGGTGTTTCACAAAATCTCCGGCGCCCGCCGGTCCTCGCCAAACGACGAAAAGCACCCGCATGCGAGACGAACCGCCTCGCGCGGGTTCCTTCCAAACGCCGTCCGAACAAGGCCTCGGGTGCGGCTATCTGTTTTCCGGGGGTGTCCGATGGAACGGGCCCGGGAAGGGGCGCGTTCCTGGGGACAGCGTCTAGCCTGCCCGAAGGCAGCCTACAGCCTGCCCCCCGAAAACGGTTCGAGGGTTATAGTGATGTGACACAGGCGCGTCAAGCGCATGTGGCCGACGCCATAGGCTTTTCAGGCATCTTCCGCCCGCAGGGCGCGCCTGCGTTCCGCTCAGGACTGGGCGCGTTCGGCGGATCGTTCAGCCGGCGGATCGAACGAGACCGCGTCGTAGACCTCGGCGAGCGGGATGTCGAGGTCGATGCTGCGCAGGGGCACGACCGCGTCCAGGCCGGTGGCGCTCTGGATGACCCAATCCTTTCCCTGAAGCCGGTGTACGCGAACGACCGCCTCGTCCTGTTCCACCTCCACCACCTCCACGATGCCGACGCTGCGGTAGTCCTCCCGCTTGCGGGCCATCTCGGAGGCGGAGTTGGATGGCGACAGGATTTCGATGGCGAGGACGGGCGTGTCGGCCTGCTCCCGGGACTTGCCGCAACGGACGAGCAGGTCGGGAATCCGAACCGACCAGCGCGGGTCGATGCGCAATCCGCCGCCATTCTCCGGCACGCAGGGGCGCTTCCCGGCACGCAGGCGGTTCCCGATCGCGATCGTCAGATTGGCCGCGATGCGCCCATGTGCCGTGCTCGGCGCCGACTGGGCCACCGGCCAGCCGTCCACGAGCTCGTAGCGCAGGCCGTCACCGGGGTTCCAGGCCAGGAACTCCTCGACGGTCATCCGCTTCGGCGCGGGCTGCTTCAGCGCGGGGGGCACCATGGCAGGGCTCGGGTCATCGGCATGCAGGGCCCATGATATAATGATGGCCGTCCCGTGTCGCGCCCCCGCCATGCGAGCGGTTCCCGTGGAACCCCGGCCTAGGACTCATTATATAGGCGCCTTGCTCCAAGGACCGCACCGCATGACCGACACCTTCGCCCCGCCCAAGACCCTGACCGCGCCCAAGGTGGGCATCGTCTCCCTCGGCTGCCCCAAGGCGCTGGTGGACAGCGAGCGCATCCTGACCCAGCTGCGGTCGGAGGGGTACGAGATCAGCGGCAGCTACGACAATGCCGACGTGGTGCTGGTGAACACCTGCGGCTTCCTGGACAGCGCCCGGACCGAGAGCCTGGACGCCATCGGCGAGGCCATCAAGGAGAACGGCAAGGTCATTGTCACCGGCTGCCTGGGCAAGGACGCCGAGCTGATCCGCCAGACGCACCCGCAGGTGCTAGCCGTCACCGGACCGCAGCAGTACGAGCAGGTGGTGAACGCGGTCCACGAGGTGGTGCCGCCCCGGCACGACCCGTATGTGGACCTGGTGCCGCCGCAGGGCCTGCGCCTGACCCCGCGCCATTACGCGTACTTGAAGATTTCCGAGGGCTGCAACAACCGCTGCACCTTCTGCATCATCCCCAGCTTGCGCGGCGACCTGGTCAGCCGGCCGGCCAACCGGGTGCTGATGGAGGCCGAGAGCCTGGTGAAGGCCGGCGTGAAGGAGCTGCTGGTCATCAGCCAGGACACATCCGCCTACGGCGTCGACGTCAAGTATGCGGAGAGCCAGTACAAGGGCCGGGCGGTGAAGGCGAGGTTCCTGGATCTCGCGCGGGAGCTGGGGCAGCTCGGCGCCTGGGTGCGGATGCACTACGTCTACCCCTATCCGCATGTGGACGAGGTGATCCCGCTGATGGCGGAGGGCGCCATCCTCCCCTATCTGGACATCCCGTTCCAGCACGCCGCCCCCGGTGTGCTGAAGGCGATGAAGCGGCCGGGCAACCAGATCAAGGTGCTGGAGCGCATCCGGTCCTGGCGCGCCATCTGCCCGGACCTGACGCTGCGCAGCACCTTCATCGTCGGATTCCCCGGCGAGACGGAAGCGGATTTCCAGTACCTGCTGGACTGGCTGACCGAGGCGCAGATCGACCGGCTGGGCTGCTTCAAGTACGAGCCGGTGAAGGGCGCCACGGCCAACGACCTGCCGGGAGCCGTGCCGGAGGAGGTGAAGCAGGAGCGTTGGGAGCGGCTGATGGCCCACCAGCAGGCGATCAGCGCCGCGCGCCTGCAGGCCAAGGTCGGCCGCACGATCGAGGTGATCGTGGACGAGGTCGATGAGGAGGGTGCCGTGGCCCGGTCCAAGGGCGACGCGCCGGAGATCGACGGCAATGTCTATCTGAACGGCGACACGGCCCTGAAGCCCGGCGACATCGTCAGCGCCAAGGTCGTGCACGCCGACGAGTACGACATGTGGGCGGAGCGGGTCTGAGCACGGGCATGCGGGCCGGCACCGTCGCGCTGATCCTGTGTCTCGCGGCGACGCCCGCCCTGGCCCAGCGCGAGGCCACGTCGCCGCGCGCCCTGCCGGAGCCGCTGGTGCGGATCGGCGACGGGGTGCCGAGTGCCGCCGACTTCGTCCGTTGCCTGGACGGGCGGAACGCGACCATCGTCAGCGCGCACCGGGGCGGGCCGGTACCGGAGTTTCCGGAGAACGCGCTGGAAACCTTCGCGCATACCCTGTCCCGCATGCCGGCCGTGATCGAGATGGACATCCGGCGCACGCGCGATGGCGCGCTGGTGATGATCCATGACGAGGATGTGGCACGCACCACCACCGGCACCGGACGGGTCGGCGAGCTGAGCCTGGAGGAGATCCGGCGCTTCGAGCTGGAGGACAATACGGGCCGCCGTCCACGCGAGGGCTACCGTGTTCCGACGCTGGAGGAAGCGCTGGGCTGGGCCAAGGACCGGGGCATCGTCGTCCTGGACCCCAAGCGCGGGGTCGACGCGGAGGCGGTGGCCGCCGCCGTGCGCAAGGCCGGGGCGCCGGAACGGACGGTGATGATCGTGGGCCGCGACGATGCGGCGAAGGTGGCCGCCATGGAGCCGGCCATCAGCTACAGCATCAGCGTGCGCACGCTCCAGGACATCGACGACGCCGTGGCGGCGGGCGTGCCGCCGGAACGCATCCTCGCCTTCACCGGGATCGGTCCGGAGAACCCCGATCTGTGGACCGCACTGGACCGGCGCGGGATTCCGGTCATCCACGGCACGCTGTGGGACGGCGACCGGGAGATCGCGGCGACGAACGACGCGGCGCGGTACGCGCGGCTGGCGGCCGCGGGCGTGGATGTCCTGGCCACGGACCGCCATTTCGAGGCCCACTGGGCGCTACAGACGCGCCAGGACACGATGGCGGCCGTGCGGGCCTGCGGCGGTGGTTGAGCCGCCGGGTGCCTCCTGAAAAAATCAGTGGGCATCATTCAGCTGAAACATCTTCCGCATATATACGTTCGGATAGGCCCGGCCGGCCTCCGAAGGGTTAGCGGATGACCATGCCCGACAGCATCGATCAGCGGCAGGGGGAACTGGTTCCGTTCCCCCAGGGCACCCCGTCCATGGCCGGATCGTGGCCCCAGGTGGTGGCCGCCCTGCGCCACGCGTTCCAGCCCATCGTCCAGATGCGCACCGGCCGCTGCCACGGCTTCGAGGCGCTGCTGCGCGGGTTCGACAAATTCGGCTTCGCCGACCCGCAGGCGGTTTTCGACGCCGCCCACAAGGCCGATGTGCTGGTCGATGTGGAGGTCGCCCTGCAACTCCGGGCCATCGACCAGTTCAAGCGGCTGGCCGGATGGGAGGAGAGCAAGCTGTTCCTCAACATCAGCGCCCAGCATGTGGGGCGGACGGAGCGGCTGCTGCGCTCCGCCCGGGGCTCCGGTGTATCGCTGATCCATGAAATCTCGGAACGGGAACCAACGGCACAGGGCGGGGCTCTGGAATCCGCGGTTACCGACTACCGGCGGACGGCCGTGGGGGTGGCGCTGGACGATTTCGGCGTCGGTTTCGCCGGTCTGCGCCTGCTTTACGAGGCGCGTCCCGACTATGTGAAGATCGACCGCTTCTTCATCCAGGGCATCGACAGCGACCACCGGAAGCGGGCCATCGTCAGCTATCTGATCAGCTACGCCCACACGCTGGGCATCCTGACCGTCGCGGAAGGCATCGAGACGGCGGCGGAATTCTACACCTGCCGGGATATCGGCTGCGACTTCGCCCAGGGCTATCTGGTCGGCCGGCCCATGCTGGACTTGGAGCGGCTGCCGGCGGCGAGCGAATCCGTGCAGCAGCTGAACCAGACCGACCGGCGCCGGGGCGAAGAGGCCCGCCAGCGCCTGCTGGAGCTGGTGGAGCGCATCCCGGCCCTGCCGCTGAGCGCGCCGAAGGCCATCCTGCTGGAGCGTTTCGCCGCCGTGGACGGGCCGGACGCGGTTCCGGTGGTGGACAGCCAGGGCGTGCCGCGCGGGCTGGTGCGCGAGCGGGACCTGAAGCCCTTCGTCTATTCGACCTACGGGCCCGACCTGCTGCGCAACCGTGTGCTGGGCAACAGCCTGGCGGACTTCGTCGTCCCCTGCCCGGTCTGCGACGTCGGTTCGCCCATCGAGCGGGTGGTGGAGGTGTTCGCGGAGGATGCTGGCTCGGACGGCGTCATCATCGTGGAGGGTGGCGCCTATGTCGGCTTCCTCAGCAGCCGGTCGCTGATCAAGCTGCTGCACGAACGACGCCTCGCCTCCGCCACGGATCAGAACCCGCTGACGCGGCTGCCGGGCAACTCCGCCATCTCCCGCCATCTGGAGACGGTGCTGGCCGACGAGGCGCAGGAGCACGCGCTGATCTACCTGGATTTCGATCATTTCAAGCCGTTCAACGACCATTTCGGCTTCCGCCAGGGCGACCGCGCCATCCTGATGTTCAGCGAACGGCTGCGCGTGGTGGCGAGCGCGCTGGGCGGGTTCGCCGGCCATATCGGCGGGGACGACTTCTTCCTGGCCGCCAGTGGCTTGAGCGTGCCGCGCGTGGCGGAGCGGGTGCGCGCCCTGCTGGACGTGTTCGGATCGGACGTGGAGAGCTTCTACGACGCCGCGGCGCGCAAGGCGGGCTGGTTCGAGGGCAAGGACCGCGACGGCAAGCCCCGCCGGTTCCCCCTGCTGGGCGCCAGCGCCGTGCAGCTGGTCATCCCGCCCGGCCCGCGCTTCGGGCTGGGAGTCGACCGCATCATCGAGATCATGGCCCGGCACAAGCCCCTGGCCAAGAACGCCCGCGACCGGTTCGTCGTGGTGGAGGCGCCGGCATCGCCGCTGACGCTCGACGCAGACGGCTGAACGACGGACCGACACGCGATTGAAAAAGGGCCGCCCCGTCGCCGGGGCGGCCCTTGTCGTGTCGCCGTGAAGCGTGGTGGCGTCAGGCGGCGGCCTCGCCGCCCTCCTCCGCCTTCGGCAGGGCGTCGGAGGCCGCGTTCTCCAGCTCCATCGCGCGGTCGCGTTCCGCGGCGATCTGCTTGAGGCGGTTGACCACGGAGCCCGTACCGGCCGGGATGAGGCGGCCGACGATGACGTTCTCCTTAAGGCCTTCGAGGTTGTCCACCTTGCCCTGGACCGCCGCCTCGGTGAGGACGCGGGTGGTTTCCTGGAACGAGGCGGCCGAGATGAAGGACCGCGTCTGCAGCGAGGCCTTCGTGATGCCCTGGAGCACCGGCTTGGCCGTGGCGAAGCGGAGGTCCTGCTCGCCCTCGTCCATGCGCCGCTGCACCTGGCGGTTCTCGTCCTCGAACTCGATCCGGTCGACCTGCTCGCCGGCCAGGAACGTGGTGTCGCCCGGCTCGGTGATCTCGACCTTCTGCAGCATCTGGCGGACGATCACCTCGATGTGCTTGTCGTTGATCTTCACGCCCTGGAGCCGATAGACCTCCTGGATCTCGTTGATGAGGTAGTTGGCGAGCGCCTCCACCCCCATCACGGCCAGGATGTCGTGCGGCACCGGGTTGCCGTCCATCAGCAGGTCGCCCTTCTGGACATAGTCACCCTCCTGCACGGAGATGTGCTTGCCCTTCGGGATCAGGTATTCCCGCTCGTCGCCCGTCTCCTCGTGGCGGACGATGATCCGGCGCTTGGTCTTGTAGTCCTTGCCGAACTCCACGCGGCCGTCGATCTCCGAGATGATCGCGAAGTCCTTCGGACGCCGGGCCTCGAACAGCTCGGCCACGCGCGGCAGACCGCCGGTGATGTCGCGGGTCTTGGAGCTTTCGCGCGGGATGCGTGCCAGCACGTCGCCGGCCCGCACCTTCGCACCGTTCTCCACCGACAGGATGGCGTCCACGCTCATGTAGTAGCGCGCCTCCAGCCCGTTCGGCAGCTTCACCACCTCGCCCTTGTCGTCGCGCAGCGTGATGCGCGGGCGCAGGTCGGCGCCGCGCGGCTGCTGGCGCCAGTCGGTGACGACCTTGGAGCTGATGCCCGTGGCCTCGTCCACCACCTCGCGCATCGAGATGCCCTCGATGAGGTCGACGTAGTTCGCGATGCCCTCGCGCTCGGTCAGGATCGGCAGGGTGTACGGATCCCACTCCGCCAGCCGGTCGCCCTTCTTCACCGTCGCGTTCTCCGCCACCAGCGCCTTGTTCAGCTTGGCGCCGTACGGCACGCGGTGACGCGCCCGCTCGCGGCCCTGATCGTCGATCAGCGCCAGCTCGCAGTTGCGGCCCATCACCACGGGCACGCCGTCGGAGTTCGTCACCAGGTTGCGGTTCTTCACCGTCACCTTGGCGTCGATCGCCGCCTCGATGAAGGACTGCTCCGCACCGCGCTGGGCAGCACCGCCGATGTGGAAGGTGCGCATGGTGAGCTGGGTGCCCGGCTCGCCGATGGACTGCGCCGCGATGACACCGACCGCCTCGCCCATGTTGACCCGCGTGCCGCGGGCCAGGTCACGGCCATAGCAGTTGGCGCACACGCCGTCCTTCGTCTCGCAGGTCAGCACCGAGCGGATGAACACCTCGTCGATGCCCGCGCGCTCGATCTCCTCCACCTCCTTCTCGGTGACGAGGTCGTTGCGCGCCACCAGCACCTCGCCGGTCAGCGGGTGGATGATGTCCTTCGCGGCCGTGCGGCCGAGGATGCGCTCGCCCAGCGCCACCACAACCTCGCCGCCGTCGATCACGGCCTTCATGGTGATGCCGCGCTCGGTGCCGCAATCGTCCTCGACGATGATGGCGTCCTGCGCCACGTCGACCAGACGGCGGGTCAGGTAGCCCGAGTTCGCCGTCTTCAACGCGGTGTCGGCCAGACCCTTGCGGGCGCCGTGGGTGGAGTTGAAGTACTCCAGCACGGTCAGGCCTTCCTTGAAGTTCGAGATGATCGGGGTCTCGATGATCTCGCCCGACGGCTTGGCCATCAGGCCGCGCATGCCGGCCAGCTGCTTGATCTGCGCCGCCGAACCGCGGGCACCGGAGTGGGCCATCATGTAGACGGAGTTCACGCCGACGCCGGGCTTCGGCTGCTCGATGACCTTCATCATCGCGGTGGCGACCTTCTCGGTCGTCTCCGACCAGACGTCGACCACCTTGTTGTACTTCTCGCCCTGGGTGATCAGGCCGTCCAGGTACTGCTGCTCGAACTCCTTCACCCGCTCCTGCGCGTCGCGGATCAGCTTCTCCTTCTCGGCCGGGATGACCATGTCGTCCTTGCCGAAGGAGATGCCGGCCTTGAAGGCGTTGGTGAAGCCGAGCTTCATCAGCCGGTCGGCGAAGATCACCGTCTCCTTCTGACCGCAATGGCGGTAGACGGTGTCGATGACGTTCTGCACGTCCTTCTTGGTTAGAAGGCGGTTGATCATCTCGAACTTGATCGCCGGGTGGCGCGGCAGGATCTCGGACAGCAACATGCGGCCCGGGGTCGTGGTCACGCGCACGGTGATCGGCTCGCCCTGGTCGTCGACCGTCTTGTAGCGGGCCTGGACCTTGGCGTGCAGGCTGACCGCCTTGGCCGCCAGCGCGTGCTCAATCTCGCCGATGGAGCCGAAGGCCATGCCCTCGCCCACCATGCCCGGCAGCTCCATCGTGATGTAGTAGAGGCCGAGGACGATGTCCTGGCTCGGCACGATGATGGGCTTGCCGTTGGCGGGCGACAGGATGTTGTTCGTCGACATCATCAGGACGCGCGCCTCCAGCTGGGCCTCAAGGCTCAGCGGGACGTGCACGGCCATCTGGTCGCCGTCGAAGTCGGCGTTGAAGGCGGTGCAGACCAGCGGGTGCAGCTGGATCGCCTTGCCTTCGATCAGGGTCGGCTCGAACGCCTGGATGCCGAGGCGGTGCAGCGTCGGCGCCCGGTTCAGCATGACCGGGTGCTCGCGGATGACCTCCTCGAGGATATCCCAGACCTCGGGCCGCTCCTTCTCCACCATGCGCTTGGCCGCCTTGATGGTGGAGGCGAGGCCATAGAGCTCCAGCTTGGCGTAGATGAAGGGCTTGAACAGCTCCAGCGCCATCTTCTTGGGCAGGCCGCACTGGTGGAGCTTCAGCTCCGGGCCCACCACGATGACCGAACGGCCGGAGTAGTCGACGCGCTTGCCGAGCAGGTTCTGCCGGAAGCGGCCCTGCTTGCCCTTCAGCATGTCGCTGATGGACTTCAGCGGCCGCTTGTTGGCACCGGTGATGACGCGGCCGCGGCGGCCGTTGTCGAACAGGGCGTCGACGGCCTCCTGCAGCATGCGCTTCTCGTTGCGCACGATGATGTCGGGCGCCTTCAGCTCGATCAGCCGCTTCAGACGATTGTTGCGGTTGATGACGCGGCGGTAGAGGTCGTTAAGGTCGGACGTGGCGAAGCGGCCGCCATCCAGCGGGACCAGCGGGCGCAGCTCGGGCGGGATGACCGGAATGACGTCGAGGATCATCCACTCCGGACGCGTGGCGTTCGGGTAGATCTTCAGGATGCGCTTGCCGTCCGGCCGCTCGATCCGCTCCTTGTAGCCGTCGAAGCGCTCGAACGCGCCGACATCGTCGACCTCCTGGGGGATGCCCAGGAAGGCTTCGATCAGCTTCAGACGCTTCACCAGCTTCTTGCGCTTGGCCTCGCTCGCGGTCTCGCGGAGCTCGTCCCGGCACTTCGCCTTCTCGTCCACCAGGTCGAGCTGGATCAGCATCGACTTCAGCGCCTCTGCGCCAATGGACGCGGTGAAGCTGTCGTCCCCGAACTTGTCCTGCTTGTCGAGGAGGTCATCCTCCGACAGGAGCGAGTGCAGCTTGAGGTCGGTCAGGCCCGGCTCGATGACGACGTAGTTCTCGAAGTAGAGGATCCGCTCGAGATCCTTCAGCGTCATGTCGAGCAGCAGGCCGATGCGGCTCGGCAGGCTCTTCAGGAACCAGATATGCGCCACCGGGGAGGCCAGCTCGATATGGCCCATGCGCTCGCGCCGGACCTTGGAGAGCGTGACCTCGACGCCGCACTTCTCGCAGATGATGCCGCGATACTTCATGCGCTTGTACTTGCCGCACAGGCACTCGTAGTCCTTGATCGGACCGAAGATGCGGGCGCAGAAAAGTCCGTCGCGCTCTGGCTTGAAGGTGCGGTAGTTGATCGTCTCCGGCTTCTTGATCTCGCCGAACGACCAGGAGCGGATGCGCTCCGGGCTGGCGATCTGAATACGGATCTGGTCGAAGCTCTGCGGCCCCTGCGGCTGGCCGAAGATATTCATCAACTCGTTCATGTGCCGTCTCCCCTGGGGGTGGGCTGAAATTCCGGGCGTACGCTAGGTGGCGGCCGGAACCGCGCGGGCGGTTCCGGCGCCGGATCGTGCTGGGGTCAGTAGGACCGCTCGTTGAGCTCGACGTTGAGGCCGAGGGAGCGGAGCTCCTTGACCAGGACGTTGAAGCTCTCGGGGATGCCGGCCTCGAAGTTGTCGTCGCCGCGCACGATGGCCTCGTAGACCTTGGTGCGGCCCGACACGTCGTCCGACTTCACGGTGAGCATCTCCTGCAGGGTGTAGGCGGCGCCGTAAGCCTCCAGCGCCCACACCTCCATCTCGCCGAAGCGCTGGCCGCCGAACTGGGCCTTGCCGCCCAGCGGCTGCTGGGTGACCAGGCTGTACGGGCCGATGGAGCGGGCGTGGATCTTGTCGTCCACCAGGTGGTGCAGCTTCAGCATGTAGATGTAGCCCACCGTCACCTTGCGGTCGAAGGACTCGCCCGTGCGGCCGTCCACCAGGGTGACCTGGCCGGAGCTGTCGAGACCGGCCTCGCTCAGCATGCGGACGATGTCATCCTCCCGCGCGCCGTCGAAGACGGGTGTGGCGAAGGGGATGCCCCGGCGCAGGTTGCCGGCCAGCTCCATCACCTCGTCGTCGGACAGCGGCTCGACCTCCTCCTTGTAGGCCGCCTCGCCATAGATGTGGCGCAGGCGCTCCTTCAGCTTGGCGATCGTGGCGGCCTTGGCGTCGGCCTTGGCCTTGATCTGGTCCAGCATCTCGCCGACCTGGCGGCCGAGACCGGCGGCCGCCCAGCCGAGATGCGTCTCCAGGATCTGCCCGACATTCATGCGCGAGGGCACGCCCAGCGGGTTCAGCACGATGTCGACGTTCCGCCCGTCCTCGAGGTACGGCATGTCCTCGATCGGGGTGATGCGGGAGATGACGCCCTTGTTGCCGTGACGGCCGGCCATCTTGTCGCCCGGCTGAAGCTTGCGCTTCACCGCGACGAACACCTTGACCATCTTCATCACGCCGGGCGGCAGCTCGTCGCCGCGCTGGAGCTTCTCGACCTTGTTCTCGAACCGCTCCTGCAGGGCCTGGACGCTGTCGTCGAAGACCTTGCCGGTCTGCTCGATGAACTCCATGACCTGGTCGTTCTCGACCGAGATCTGGCGCCACTGGCCGCGCGTCAGCCCGGACAGCGTCTCCTCGTCCACCGCCTCGCCGACCTTCACGCCCTTGGGCCCGCTCACGACGCGCTGGCCGACCAGCAGCTCCTTCAGGCGGGTGTAGAAGGACCGCTCCAGGATCGCCTTCTCGTCGTCCCGGTCCTTGGCCAGCTTCTCGATCTCGGCCCGCTCGATGGCGAGCGCGCGCTCGTCCTTGTCGACGCCGCGGCGGCTGAACACGCGCACCTCGACGACCGTGCCGGACACGCCCGGCGGCAGCCGCAGCGAGGTGTCGCGCACGTCGGACGCCTTCTCGCCGAAGATGGCGCGGAGCAGCTTCTCCTCCGGCGTCATCGGGCTCTCGCCCTTCGGCGTGACCTTGCCGACCAGGATGTCGCCCGGGCGGACCTCGGCGCCGATATAGACGATGCCGGCCTCGTCGAGGTTCTTCAGCGCCTCCTCCGAGACGTTGGGAATGTCGCGAGTGATCTCCTCCGGCCCGAGCTTGGTGTCGCGCGCCATCACCTCGAACTCTTCGATATGGATCGAGGTGAAAACGTCGTCGCGCGCGATGCGTTCGGATATGAGGATCGAGTCTTCGAAGTTATAGCCGTTCCACGGCATGAACGCGCAGAGC
>JAJUIU010000077.1 GCA_029267445.1 Rhodospirillaceae bacterium | reverse complement strand
GGAGGGCGCCGTCACCGCGCCGCGCGGCGGTTGACCGGCGGGCGGCCGCGCGGTTTAAGTCCGCGCCATGACGCAGCCGCACACGCTTCCCCCGACGGCGCCGCCCGGCCGCTACCCGGCCGAGGCCCTGACCGCCGACTACCTGCGCGCCGGTGCGGGCCTCGCCCTGACGCTGGGGCCGTTCCTGTTCGTCAGCCCGCACGCGGTCGTGGCCGTGCCGCTGCTGGCCTGCGCCGGGCTGTTCGGGGTGTTCGGCGCCCGCGCCCTGCTGCGCGGCCTGTCCACCGTGCGCATGGACGGGACGGGGCTGATCGTGGAGGGGCCGTGGCCCAAGGCCATCCGCTGGGACGCGGTCAGCGACGTCACGGTCAGCTACTACTCCACGAAGAAGGACAAGTCGCGGGGCTGGTACCACCTGACCGTCCGGGGCGGCGGGCGGCGGATCGACGTTGAAAGCACGCTCGCCGGGTTCGAGGCGCTGGCCGCCCGGGTGGCGGAGGCGGCGAAGGCCAACCGCCTGTCCCTGTCCGAGACGACGCGGGAGAACCTGCTGTCGCTGGGCCACCACGTGCCCGCCGTGAAGAAGGGCTGACCCCATGGCCGCATCGCCCGTCCGCCGCCTGAAGCTGCCCCGGATCATCGGCCATCGGGGTGCCGCCAAGCACGCGCCGGAGAACACGCTGGCCGGCATCCGCGCCGCTGCGGCGCAAGGCGTGCTGTGGGTGGAGGTGGACGTCAAGCTGACCCGGGACGGCGTGCCGGTCCTGATGCATGACGAGACGCTGGACCGCACCACCAGCGGCAAGGGCCGGGTGGAGGACCACACCTACGACCAGCTGCTGCGGCTGGACGCCGGTCGCTGGTTCGGCCCCGCCTTCGCGGGCGAGCGGGTGCCCACGCTGGTCGACGCCCTGGACCTGGTGGCGAAGCTGGACATGGGCATCAACCTGGAGATCAAGCCCTGCCCCGGCAAAGGGGAGGAGACGGCGGGCATCGCGCTGACCACCGCCATCTCCGCCTGGCCGGAGGGGCGGCAGCCGCCGCTCGTCTCCAGCTTCGACGAGGGAGCACTGGAGACCGCCATGCGCATCGTGCCGAACTGGCCGCGCGGCGTGCTGATCGACCAGCCCCGCCCCGACTGGCTGGATCTGGTGGAGCGGCTGGACGCCAGCACCATCAACGTCAACGCCCGGCGGGAGGATGCGGACAGCGTCGCCGCCTACCGCGCCAGCGGCCGGCCCGTGCTGGCCTACACGGTGAACACGGCCGCCGCGGCGGCGGAGGTGTTCGGCTGGGGCGTGCGGGCCATCTTCACCGACAGCCCCCCGGCCGTGGCCCCCGCCCTGAAGACGGTGGCGCGGCCGGCCCCCGGAACCTAGCAACCCTCACCGGCCATTTGGGAAAACCATCCATCCACCGGGACTCTTCCCGCCCGATTCTTTTTCATATATGGACCGATACGGGGTTCCGGCGGCCGGGCAGGGGCGCCGGGGGGAGGTCCCGCCCGAGGATGACGATGGCCGACGCGCCCGCCCACGGCATGGCGGGTTCGAGCGGCCCCCTTGTTTTTGCACGCGCCGCCCGCGCCACGCGGCGACGGGCGCGCCGGAGAGGGATGAAGGATGGCGTTGAAGGCGTTGAAGCCCCTGGTGATCGCCGGCAAGGAGGTGTTGCCGCTGGTCGAAGGGGGAAAGGGCATTTCCGTCTCGAACGGCGAGAGTTCGGGCGCCTGGGCCGCGGCGGGCGGCATCGGCACCTTCTCGGGCGTCAACGCGGACAGCTTCGACGAGGACGGGAACCTCATCCCGCAGCTCTACCACGGCCGCACCCGCAAGGACCGGCATGAGGAGCTGGTCGCCCATTCGATCCGGGGCGGCATCTATCAGGCGCGCGTGGCCCATGAGAGGGCGGGCGGCGAGGGCCGCATCCACATGAACGTGCTGTGGGAGATGGCCGCCGCCGAGCGCATCCTGCACGGGGTGCTGGACAGGGCGAAGGGCCTGATCCACGGCGTCACCTGCGGTGCGGGCATGCCCTACCGCATCGCCGAGATCGCCGTGAAGTACGGCGTGCTCTACTACCCCATCGTCAGCTCGGCGCGCGCCTTCCGGGCGCTGTGGCTCCGCGCCTACAGCAAGTGGCCGGACCACCTGGGCGGGGTGGTGTACGAGGATCCCTGGCTGGCCGGCGGGCACAACGGCCTGTCCAACAGCGAGGACCCGCTGGCCCCGGAGGACCCCTATCCCCGTGTGCGCGCGCTGCGCGAGATGATGAACGGCTTCGGCCTGACCGAGGTGCCCATCATCATGGCGGGTGGTGTCTGGTGGGTGTCGGAGTGGGAGCACTTCCTGGATAATCCCGAGATCGGGCCCATCGCCTTCCAGTTCGGCACCCGGCCGCTGCTGACGCGGGAAAGCCCGATCAGCGAGGCCTGGAAGCAGAAGCTGCTGACCCTGCGCAAGGGCGACGTGATCCTGCAGCGCTTCAGCCCGACCGGCTTCTACAGCTCCGCCGTCAGCAACCCGTTCCTCCAGCATCTGCGCGACCGCAGCGAGCGGCAGGTGGCCTACGCGACGGAGCCGATGGGAGACCTTACGGAGGAGTTCCCCGTCGGCCCGCGCGGCCGGCCGGTCTACCTCACCAGGGCGGACAAGGCCCGCGCGGTGGACTGGACCAACCAGGGCTTCACCACCGCGCTGAAGACGCCGGACACCACCATCGTGTTCGAGACGCCGGAGATGGCGGCCCGCATCCACAAGGACCAGATCGACTGCATGGGCTGCCTCTCGGCCTGCCTGTTCAGCAACTGGGCCCAGAACGAGGACGGCACCACCGGCCGCAAGGCCGACCCGCGCAGCTTCTGCATCCAGAAGACGCTCCAGAACATCAGCCATTCGGAGGATGTGGAGCACCAGCTGATGTTCGCCGGCCACAACGCCTATCGCTTCGCCCAGGATTCCTGGTACGCGGGCGGCTTCATCCCCACGGTGAAGCAGCTCGTCGAGCGGATCGCCACGGGGTACTGAGCATGCGCGGCGCGATCCGGGCCGCCCTCGCGGCGCTCGCCCTGCTGACGGCCGTTCCCGCGCTCGCGGCGGAGCCGACCGGGGAACGCGGCTACCTGCTGGTCATGGGCAGCTTCACCGACCCGGAGAAGCGCAAGGCCTACAGCGCGGCCCTGCCGCCGATCTACGCCGCCCATGGCGGCCGCTATCTCGGCGTCGGCGGCCCCGGCCGGGGTGTGGAGGTGCTGGCGGGCGACTGGGCGCCGCGCGGCATGGTGCTGGCCCTGTTCGAGCGGCCGGGGGACGTCCAGGCCTTCTGGGACAGCCCGGCCTACCGCGCCGCCGTGGAACTCCGCCGGGACGGCGGTGCTTTCGACGTGCTGCGCCTCGCCGGTGCGGCACCGGGCGCCACCGCCGGGCGGAAGAGCTATCTGGTCGAGTTCATCGCCGGGGGTGGCGATCCGGCCCCCTACCGCGCCGCCGCCGCCCGGATCGCCGCCGCCAATGGCGGGACCGTGCTGGTGGACCTGCCCGCCACGGCGGCCCCCCTGCTGGAGGGCGGCGTCCGCGTCCCCGGCTTCGCCCACCTGCTGGCGATCGAGCTGCCGGCCGAGGCCGCCGAGGCCGCCTGGACGGCGCTCGGCGCCGCACCGGAGCGGGCCGGTGCGGGTCCCGTCTCCACCGTGCGTCTGGCGGGCCTGCCGCCCGGCTGAGAAGGGCCACCCGGTTGAAATCGGGGGCCATCCCACAACGAGCCCCTTGCGTTGCGGATCAGAATGATTCCAGACTGTGAGCCATGCGCAATGGGCGCTTCACCGGCGCCCGGTTGTCCTTATATGGCCATGTCATGACCAGCCCCCGCCCCTTCAAGCACGCGCTCGACCGCCTGACCCAGGCGGGACTGCGCCCCACCCGCCAGCGTCTGGCGCTGGCGAAGCTGCTGTTCGACGGGCACGACCGCCACGTCACGGCGGAGCAGCTGCACGGGGAGGCGGTGGCCGCCGACATGCAGGTGTCGCTGGCGACCGTCTACAACACCCTCAACCAGTTCACCGAGGCGGGGCTGCTGCGCGAGGTGGTGGTCGAGGCCGGGCGGTCCTACTTCGACACCAACATCGACGACCACCACCATTTCTTCTTCGAGGGCAACGGCCGCCTTCAGGACATCCCGGCGGCCCAGGTCGCGGTGCAGTCCATGCCCGCCGCCCCGCCGGGCACCCGTGTCGCCCGCGTGGACGTGATCATCCGCCTCACCGAAGGCTGATTGAGCCCGGGCGCCCGCCGCGCTCCTACTCCTCCAGCAGCACCGCCCCGATCTCGGTATCGTCCGCACCCCACAGGCCGAACAGCTTCACGGCGCACTGGTTGGGCGACATGTCCCAGGTCAGCAGCTTGGCGCTGCCGCCCTCCACCAGCCCGACGACGATGCGTCCGCCGGGTGCGTCGCGCACCTCCTGCGGCACCGTCCCGGCCGGGAACCGCTGGCGCACCTCCTGGCGCATCATGTCGCAGCGGTCCAGCGTGCCGTAGCGGAAGAACAGGACCACCAGCCCGCCCAGGACCAGGACCAGCAGCGCCACGGGGATCATCGCGGGATGGTATTCGACCTTCATGCGCCCTCTCCGGAACCGGCCGGGAGCCTAGCGCAGCGGGCGGCCCCCTGTCAGGCGCAAGAAGCCGCCTTTCCCAACCCTTCCCTCCCCCTGAGGGGCGGGCCTGCCTCGAACTATCTTCCCTCTCCCAGGGGGAGAGGGAGGGACCCAAGGCGTCAGCCTTGGGAGGGTGAGGGGGTACGGTTTCTCCAGCCAAGCCCAACCCTGACACACCGTAACCCCTCTCCCTCCCGCTCTCGCGGGTCCCTCCCTCCCCCTCGGGGGGAGGGCGGGATCGAGGAGGGAAATGTTCAGATAGCTTGCCTTCCAGGCCTCGCGACCGCACATCAGGCCCATCCCGCCCGATGCCCCGAGAACGCTTCCGGCATGCGTTTCCATCCCGTCCCGCCCGTCGCGGCCCTGCTGGCCGCCACCCCTGCATTCGCCCAGGCGCCGGCCCCGGTCGAGGAGATCGTCGTCACCGGGCGGCGCGGAGGGGTGCCGGCCTATGAGCGGCCCTACGGCCCCACGGTGCTGGACGCGGCCACGCTCTCCACCGCCCCGCAGCGCCGGCTGGACGAGGCGTTGCGTGCCGTCCCCGGCTTCAGCCTGTTCCGCCGCTCCGGCAGCCGCACCGCAAACCCCACCACCCAGGGCGTCAGCTTGCGCGGCATCGGGCCGAACGGGGCCGGGCGCACGCTGGTGCTGCTGGACGGCATGCCGGTGAACGACCCGTTCGGCGGCTGGGTGCACTGGTCGCGCCTGCCCACGGCGGCGGCCGACCGGGTGGTGATCACGCGCGGCGGCGGGGCCGGGCCCTGGGGCAACGTGGCGCTGGCCGGCACCATCCGGATAGAGACGCGCCTGCCCGACGGTGCCGCCCTCGACCTCGCCGCCGGGTCCGACGCCACGGTGCAGGCCTTTGGCGAGATTGGCCGTTCCGTTTCCGGAACAAGCCTGGGTCTGCGCGCGTCGGCCTTCCGCACCGACGGCGTGCCCCTGGTGCGGGCGGACCAGCGCGGCCTGATCGACATCGACGCCGCCGCCGAGTCCTACGCGCTCGACGCCACCGCCCAGCGCCGCCTCGGCCCCGTCACCGCCACCGCCCGCCTGTCCGCCTTCCGGGAGCATCGCGGCAACGGCACCCCCTATACCGAGAACGCGACCGAGGCGCTGGAGGGGAGCCTCCGTCTGGTCGGCGACGGCGCCCTGCCGTTCGAGGCGCTGGTCTACGCCCGCGACTGGGGCTTCGAAAGCACCTTCTCCGGCGTGAACGACGCCCGCACGGCCGAGACCCCGGCGCTGGACCAGTTCGACGTGCCGTCGGAAAGCCTGGGCGGCGTGCTCCAGGTCGGCGTGGCGCAGACCGCGACCCACCGCACGGACATCGGCCTCGACCTCCGCTGGACGGCGGGGGAGACGCGGGAGCGGTTCTTCCGCGCGGGCGACCGCTTCACCCGCGACCGCGTCGCCGGGGGGGAGCAGACGGTGGCCGGCCTGTTCGCGGAGCATGCCTGGACGCCCGACCCGTCCCTCACCCTGTCGGCCGGTGCGCGGCTGGACTGGTGGCGCAACGCCGAGGGCCGCCGGACGGAGCGGTCCATCGACACGGGCGCCAGCCTGCGCGATGACCGTTTCGAAACAGCAACGGGCCGGGTGCTGAACGGCCGCCTGGGGGCGGACTGGCAGGCGACCCCCGCCCTGGCCCTGCGCGGAGCGCTCTACACCGGCTTCCGCCTGCCCACCCTGAACGAGCTCTACCGCCCCTTCCGCGTCGGCGACGACATCACGGAGGCGAACCCCGCCCTGGCGCCGGAGCGGCTGACGGGCGGGGAGGCGGGGGTGCGCCTGACGCCCACCGATGCCCTCGCCCTCTCCGCCACCCTGTTCCGGGTTGATCTGGAGAACGCGGTGGACAACGTCACCCTGACCGACCGGCCGGGCCTGTTCGCCCCGCTGGGCGTGTTCGTCCCCGCCGGCGGCACGCTGGCCCAGCGCCGCAACCTGGACCGTATCGAGGTCACGGGGATCGAGGCCGACCTGCGCTGGCGGGCGACGGAGCGCCTGTCGCTGGCCCTCGGCTATCTCTGGTCGGACGCGACGGTGGCGGAGGCGACGGGCTTCCCCGCCCTGGTCGGCAACCGTGTCGCCCAGTCGCCGGAGCACCAGGGCACGGCGGAGGCCACCTGGACACCGACCGACGCGCTCACCCTGCGCCTGCAGCTCCGCGCAGCCGGGGAGGCGTTCGAGGATGGGCGCAACAGTCGCACCCTCGCCCCCTACGTCCTGGCCGACCTCTACGCCGGCTGGGACGTGACCGACACCCTGCGCCTCACCGCCACGGTGGAGAACTTGGCCGACCGCACGGTGGAAACCGGCCGCCGCGGCGACGGCCTCACCAGCATCGGCCCCGGCCGCCAGCTCCTGCTGGGCCTTTGGGCGCGGTGGTGAGGGCGCCGCGCCACATCCACGCTCCGCCCCTGTTGCTTGGCTAAGCCATCAACGGAGAAGCGCCATGAGCGACAAGCGGGACGAGCCAGGCCGGACGAAACGCGAGGGAGACCAGCGGCCGGAGCGGCCGGGCGACGAGGCGCCGGAGGGCACCGCCGGCACCGGCGATGCGCTCTGCCCGCAATGCTCCGGCAGCGGCAGGATCGACGGCAACCCCTGCCCCAACTGCGGCGGCACCGGCGTGGTGACGGAAGGCATCGGCGGGGGGTGAGGGGCTTCACCTGCGGCTGCGGCACGCGGCCTCGCCCTTCGACAAGCTCCGGGTGAGGCCGCTTGCCGGTGCTTCTGGGGAGCTTGATCCAATTCTCCCCGCCCCGCAGCGAAATCCGGGTCGACGAGTCACCGAAACAGAGCTTTCACGGCCTCAAGAAGCCCTCACCCTGAGCTTGTCGAAGGGCGAGGGCGACAGGCGGGGTCCACGTCGATGGGAGCGACGGACCCGGCCCGGCTGAAGCCGAGACCCGCACCGAACGAAAAGGCCGGGGATCGCTCCCCGGCCTTGGTCGTTCCGGACCCGGACCGAACCCCTACGCGGCCACCTTCACGCCGGCACCGCGCACCTTCTCGTCCACATGGTCGGCGAACTGCTCGAAGTTCTTCTCGAACCGCTTCGCCACCTCCCGCGCCGTCGCCTCGTAGGCGTGCTTGTCGGCCCAGGTGTTGCGCGGCATCAGCACGTCGGCCGGCACGCCCTCGCAGCCCTCCGGCACCAAGAGGCCGAAGCTCTGCTCCCGCACATGCGGGACGGTCGCCAGCGTGCCGTCCAGCGCCGCGCGCACCAGGGCGCGGGTGTGGGCGATGGACATGCGCTTGCCCGTACCGTAGGCCCCACCGGTCCAGCCGGTGTTCACCAGCCAGCAGTTGGAGCCGTACTTCGCCATCTTCTCGCCCAGCAGCCTGGCGTAGACGGTCGGGTGGCGCGGCATGAAGGGCGCGCCGAAGCAGGTGGAGAACGTCGCCTGCGGCTCCGTCACCCCCTTCTCCGTGCCGGCCACGCGGGCCGTGTAGCCGGAGAGGAAATGGTACATCGCCTGCTCGGGGCTGAGCTTGCTGATCGGCGGCAGCACGCCGAAGGCGTCGGCCGTCAGCATGACGATCGTGTCCGGCTGGCCGCCCAGGCCCGTCGGGCTGGCGTTCGGGATGAAGTCGATCGGATAGCTGGCCCGCGTGTTCTCGGTATAGCGCCCGTCGTCGAGGTCGAGCTCGCGGGTCTGCGGGTCCATCACCACGTTCTCCAGGATGGTCCCGAAGCGCCGCGTGGTGGCGTAGATCTCCGGCTCCGCCTCCGCCGACAGGCGGATCACCTTGGCGTAGCAGCCGCCCTCGAAATTGAAGACCGACGTGTCGGACCAGCCATGCTCGTCATCGCCGATCAGGGTGCGGGAGCTGTCGGCCGACAGCGTGGTCTTGCCAGTGCCCGACAGGCCGAAGAACACGGCCGTGTCGCCCTTCGGCCCGACATTGGCCGAGCAGTGCATGGGCAGCACGCCCTTGGCCGGCAGGATGAAGTTCAGGATGGAGAAGATCGACTTCTTGATCTCGCCGGCATAGCTGGTGCCGCCGATCAGGACGAGCCGCTTCTTGAAATTGCAGAGGATGAAGACCTCCGACCGGGTGCCGTCGCGCTCCGGCACGGCCTTGAAGTCCGGCACCTGCAGCACCGTGAACTCCGGCACGAAGTCCCGCCGCTCCTGCAGCGACGGGCGGATGAACATGTTCCGGGCGAACATGTTGTGCCACGCGTGCTGGGTGACGATGCGGACCGGCAGGCGGTGCTCCGGATCGGCCCCGGCCCAGAGGTCCTGGACGAACACCTCGCGGCCCTGGAGATAGGCCTGGATGCGGGCCTGGAGATTGTCGAAGGCCTGCTCGCTGATGGGCTTGTTGACGTTGCCCCACCAGATGTCGGAGGCGGTCGTCTCCTCCTCCACGATGAACTTGTCGTTGGGCGACCGGCCGGTGTGCTGGCCGGTCAGGGCCACCAGCGCGCCGTCCCGCGACATCAGCGCCTCGCCGCGGCGCAGGGCCTGTTCGTACAGGCCCGCCACCGACAGGTTCCAGTGGGCGGCCTTCAGATTGGTGAGGCCCAGGTAATCAAGCCCATAGCCGCTGATCGCGGGTCCGGTCGTTTCCACGTTCGCGTTCTCCCCTATTTCCGCCGCCCCGCCCGCGTTCCTCATGACCTGTGGCGCGTCATTCTTCTTGGGGCCGGGAAGCGGCCGCGGTCTGACGCCGGGCTTCCTTCACCAGCCTCACCAGTTCGCCGCGCGCCTGTTCGGCCGTCGTCACCACGTTCGGAAAGGGCAGGCGTAGAGTTAAAGTTTCTTTGCGAAGGTCGCAACCCTCGGGGTCGATCCCAGTCATGCGCCATGCGCCGGGCGCCTGTCTCATTAGAACGGACGCATAGAGATTCAGGGCATCCGCGTGATCCTCGTTCATGTGCGCCACGATGTCGCTGGCCCGTTCGGACAGGTCGCCGCATACCCCGGCCGGCAGGGTCAGGTCAGCCCCCTCGATCCAGCGGATGCGCCCGAACCCCGCGACCAGATGCGCCCGTTCGGGCCGCAGCCGCCAGACGGCGAAGTCGGTGAAACCGGCGTAGAGGGCGGCGCCGGGGTGCCGCGCCAGGAACCGGTCCGCCGAACGCCGATCGTCCGTCCGCTCCAGCCGCCCCAACACCGCCACGCGCGGCCCGGTCAGCGGATCGTCCAGTCCGCCCGTGCCGTCGAACAGCAGCCCGGCACGCGGGTCCTGCAGCGCGTTCTTCGTGTGATCCGCGAGGCCGGAGATCAGCAGGACCGGTGTCGCGTCCAGGTCGAGGGCCACCAGCACCAGCGACGGGTGCGGCCAGCGATCCATGTCCCGCTGCCCGGTCGCGAGTGCCGCCTGCCCGCAGCCGCGCATCACCGCGCGGGCCGTCCGCGCGTACTCGCCCCGCCAGGGTGCCTCGACGGTGCCCACCGTCATGAAGAAATCCCCGTCATCCCGGCGAAAGCCGGGACCCATGTCCCCGCCCTCGCGCTGATCCGGACCATGGGCCCCGGCTTTCGCCGGGGTGACGTCCGAAGATCATCAAAACAATCGTTCACGGAAGCGCAAAACAGGTCAAACTCGTGCCATATTGAGCCGTGAGCCTGGAACTGGCAAAGGGGGTGCGTGGCGACCCGATCGGATTGCTTTGAAAGCGAATGATCCGCCGCCCGCGCACCATCTCAAGGAGGACCCGAAGTGGCCCAGACCATCGCGCTGGTCGATGACGACCGGAACATCCTGACCTCCGTCTCCATCGCGCTCGAGGCGGAAGGGTTCGAGGTGCGCACCTATGGCGACGGCGACGAGGCCCTGCGCGGCCTCACCTCCCGGCCGGTCGACCTCGCCGTGCTGGACATCAAGATGCCGCGCATGGACGGGATGGAGCTGCTGCAGCGCCTGCGCCAGAACTCGGCCGTCCCGGTCATCTTCCTGACCAGCAAGGACGATGAGATCGACGAGCTGCAGGGTCTGCGCATGGGCGCGGACGACTACATCAAGAAGCCGTTCAGCCAGCGCCTGCTGATCGAGCGCATCCGCACCCTCTTGCGCCGGGCGGAGCTGGCCCAGGGCAAGGGCCCGGCCGATCCGGGCCAGATGATGGTGCGCGGGGAGCTGGTGCTGGACGGGGCCCGCCATCTCTGCACCTGGAAGGGCAAGGAGATCGACCTGACGGTGACGGAGTTCCTGCTGGTCAAGGCGCTGGCCCAGCGCCCGGGCCACGTGAAGAACCGCGACCAGCTGATGGACGCCGCCTATGGCGAGCACATCTACGTGGACGACCGCACCATCGACAGCCACATCAAGCGCCTGCGCAAGAAGTTCAAGGCGGTGGATGAGGACTTCGCCCAGATCGAGACGCTATACGGCGTGGGCTACAAGTACCGCGACAGCTAGGCTGGGCGCGGTCCTGCGGGGATCGGATGGCGGTTGAACTCCGCGCGGAGCCGCGGTCGCCCCTGCCGGCGGGGACCGGCAAGGCGAAGACGGCCCGGAACGGCGGCACGGCGAAGCCGGCCGACGATGCCGCGCGCCCGTCCGCCCCCGCGACACCGGCGAAACCGCCTCAGCCCGTCGCCCAACCCGGTGCCGATACCGGGGCTGAGCCGCGCGCCCGCCGCCGTCACCGCCGCGCGCTGTCGCCGCTGACGCTGCGCATCCTGGCGGTCAACGTGCTGGCCCTGCTGCTGCTGATGGCCGGGCTGCTCTATCTCGGCCAGTATCAGGAGCGGCTGATCCAGGCGGAGCTGGAGACGCTGACGACCGAGGCCCGCATCTTCGCCGGCGCCTTGGGCGAGGGTGCCGTCCAGCCCAGCTACGACGAGTTCAACGAGCCCGCCCAGACCATGTCGTTCGAGCTGGCGCGGCAGATGATCCGCCGGCTGGTGGAGACGACCGACACCCGCACCCGCCTGTTCGCCCCGTCGGGGGAGGTGGTGGCCGACAGCCGCGTGCTGGGCGGGCCGAAGGCGCAGGTCCAGATCGAGGAGCTGCCGCCCCTGCGCGACGGCAACCGGCTGACCGAACTTGGCATCGCCGTCTACGACTGGGTGGTGAACACCGTGCCGGGGCGGGAGCATCTGCCGGTATATCCCGGCCTGGGTGCGCGCAGCGCGGAGCAGTTCCCCGACGTGAAGCAGGCCCTGGCGGGGGAGCTGGTGCGCAGCGTGTGGCGGGTGGAGCGCCCGGACGGACGGATGGAGATGCTGCTGACCGTGGCCCTGCCGGTGCAGCGCTACAAGCAGGTGCTGGGGGCCGTCTACATCTCCCGCGCCGGGACGGAGATCGACCGCGCCGTCCGCCAGCAGCGGCTCGACATCCTGAAGCTGTTCGGCGCCGTCCTCGGCGTCACCGTGCTGCTGTCGCTCTACCTCGCCAGCACCATCGCCCGCCCCGTGCGGCGGCTGGCGGAGGCGGCGGACGCCGTGCGCCACGGCCATGGGCGGGAGGCGGAGATCCCCGAGTTCCCGCACCGCCATGACGAGATCGGCGACCTCTCCGTCTCGCTGAAGGCGATGACGGAGGCGCTGTGGGCGCGGATGGACGCGATCGAGCGTTTCGCCGCCGACGTGGCGCACGAGATCAAGAACCCGCTGACCAGCATGCGCTCCGCCGTGGAGACGGTACGCCGGGTGAAGACGGACGAGCAGCGCGAGCGCCTGCTCGCCATCATCCACCACGACGTCCAGCGGCTGGACCGGCTGATCAGCGACATCTCCAACGCCAGCCGCCTGGACGCCGAGCTGTCCCGCGCCAAGGCGGCACCCGTGGATGTGGGCAAGCTGCTGGGCATGCTGAAGGACATCCAGGACGCCACCCGGAGCACCCCCGGCGATGGCGGCGCGCCCGACTCCCCGCGCCTGGAACTCGACCTGCCCGCCGGGGCCGACCTCACCGTGGCGGGGCTCGAGGGGCGGCTGACCCAGGTGTTCCAGAACCTGCTGTCGAACGCGCTCTCCTTCTCGCCCCCCGGCGGTGTCGTCACCTTCGCGGCACGGGCGGAGCCGGGGCGCGTCGTCGTCACCTGTGCGGACCAGGGGCCCGGCATCCCGGAGGGCAAGCTGGCGGCGATCTTCGACCGCTTCTACAGCGAACGCCCCAAGACGGAGGCCTTCGGCGGTCATTCCGGCCTCGGCCTCTCCATCTCCAAGCAGATCGTGGAGGCCCACGGCGGCAGCATCCGCGCGGAGAACCTCAAAGCCCCCGACGGCACCGTCACCGGCGCCCTGTTCACGGTGGATTTGCCGCGCGGGTGAGATCACCCCACCCGCACCGGCTCCTCCGGGAAGGCGAGTTCCTGGCGGGAGCGCCAGTCGGGCACCACGTAGTTCACGATCAGGGTCCGGCGCACGCCCCCGATCCGCCGCGCCTCGAACCCGTGCCAGGTGTCGCGGCCGGGCACGAAGATCAGGCCCTTGTCGAAGCCCGCGTCCGCCCGCGCCACCGGCGGGGCCACCGGGTCGGCGTAGATGTCCGTACCCCAGCCGGCGGCGCCGTCGTCCGTCGACAGGTAGATCAGCATGGTGAACCGCTTGGCACCGATGTCCGTGTGCGGCTCCAGCCAGAAGCCGGCCGTGTCCAGGCAGTATTCGATGCGCAGGTAGGTGCCGCACAGGTCGGCGTGGCAGCGGTGCGCCAGCAGCCCCACCGTCTCCGGATGCTGGAAGGCCTGCGCCACCGCCGCCGCCGCCGGGAAGGCCGCCTGCACGGCCGGGTTCAGGAAGGTGCGGGTTTCGTTGTGCGTCTCCCGCCGGCCCTGGGTTTCGACCACCGGCGGCGGGTCGAACGGCAGGGCGGCCACGGCCCGCGCCACGTCCTGCGGCAGCGCGTCGGTCAGCAGCCAGTGGCGGAACGGCCATTCCTGCTGCCGGCTCTCCTCCAGCGATTGCCGGAACCGGCGCGCTGTCGCGTTGGGGGCCGCTGGGCTGCCCTCCATCAGGGCGGCGAGCGGGGAGACCGTGTTCAGGCTGTCGGGCATGGCGGCCTCCCTCACATCGACGGGCCGGCGCCGCCGCCGGTCAGCAGGCGCTTCCAGGCGGCGGTCATCGAATGGCGGGCGATCTCGCGCTTGGCCGCCGCCGCGTCCACCATCCAGTTCAGCATGATGTAGCGGCGGATACCCTCGTGCGGCTTGTGGCCGTGCCAGGAATTGTCGGTGCGGCGGAAGGCGACCAGCGTGCCGTCCAGCGGCGGCACCTCGGCGATCACCGCGTCGATGTCGTCCGGCTTGCGCAGCAGGCGCAGGCGCCCGCCCTCCGCCGTCCAGCTCTCGTTCAGATAGATCAGTGCCGTGACCACCTTGCTTTCGCTGTCGGTGTGGATGCGCCCGTCCTGCGGGCGGCAGCGGTCGCGCAGCGTGACCATCAGCGCGTCGGGCGACAGCGGGACCCCGAACTTCGCCGCGAAGGCGGCCGTCGTCTCCGGGCTGCGGAGCGCGCCCAGCAGGGTGGCGAAGCCCGGCTCCAGCGTGCCCAGCATCCCCTTGGACGGGGCCGGCACCACCCCACCGAAGCCGAAACCGGGGAAGCCCTCCCGCGCCGCCACCGCCGCCGGCGGCTTGACGAATCCCGCCATCACCAGATGCGGGAACGGCTCCGCCGCAAGCGGGGTGCCCATGAACCCGGCGATGTCCAGCGGCCAGTCCAGGCTGGCCGAATGGTCGGGAAGGGTATGGCCGGGTGTCTGCGTGTCGTAGGCGCGCGCCTGGATGTCCATTGGGAAGGGTCCGGTTCTGGTCCGTGCTGCGCCGCACACTGGACCGGTCGGGGCACCCCTTCCTTGACCTGGGTCAAGCCTTCGGACCCCGCACGATTCCGCCGCCGAACGGCTGCCTTGCGTGCCAGGGGATCACGGATGGACGAGGATGGCCACTTCGCGGCGAAGCCGCAGGATCTGAAACACCAAAGGCACCAAGGACACCAAGGCAGCGCGGCCCGCTGGTGCCACCGCGCCACAGCCCTGGTGCATTTGGTCCCCTTGGTGTTCACCCCCGCCAAAGGCGCACCAAAACCCTCTGTGAACCTCTGTGCCCTCCGCGGTCTCAGTGGTTCATGGGGCGACAGGGTTCCTCACCACAGAGACCGCAGAGACCGCGGAGGGACACGGAGGAAAAGGACTGCGGCTTCGCCGCGAAAAGCCCATCCGTGTCCATTCGTGCGGCCCGCGTCAGCGGGCATCCGTGTCCATCCGTGATCCCCGGCACGAACGCTTCCAGTGGCCCGGCTGCCAGAGCACATGACTCGGCCTGCCCTTGGAATCAGGCACCGCACCCGCTACCTTCCCTGCCCTTGCCGCCACGTCATTCCCGGGCGGCCCTGGATGGACAGTCGCATGAGCCAGTCGACCCTCAACACCTACCGGTCCGGCCCCGACGAGCGTGGGCATTTCGGCATCCATGGCGGACGTTTCGTCGCCGAAACGCTGATGCCGCTGATCCTGGAGGTTGAGAAGGCCTACCGGGAGGCGAAGGACGATCCCGCCTTCAAGGCGGAGCTGGCCTACTACCTGAACCACTATGTCGGCCGGCCGAGCCCGCTCTACTTCGCGGAGCGCCTGACGGCGGAGCTGGGCGGGGCCAAGATCTACTTCAAGCGCGACGAGCTGAACCACACGGGCGCGCACAAGATCAACAACTGCATGGGCCAGATCCTGCTGGCCAAGCGCATGGGCAAGCGCCGCATCATCGCGGAGACGGGCGCCGGCCAGCACGGGGTCGCCACCGCCACCGTTGCGGCCCTGTTCGGCCTGCCCTGCACCATCTACATGGGCGAGGTCGACATCGCCCGGCAGCAGCCGAACGTCTTCCGCATGAAGCTGCTGGGGGCGGAGGTGAAGCCCGCGCTCTCCGGCAGCCGAACGCTGAAGGACGCGATGAACGAGGCCCTGCGCGACTGGGTCACCAATGTCGACGACACCTTCTACATCATCGGCACCGTCGCGGGGCCGCACCCCTATCCCATGATGGTGCGCGACTTCCAGTCGATCATCGGGGAGGAGGTGCGGGAGCAGATGATGCAGGCCGAAGGCCGGCTCCCCGACATGCTGGTCGCCTGCATCGGCGGCGGGTCCAACGCCATGGGCCTGTTCCATCCCTTCCTGGACGAGCCCAGCGTGTCCATGGTGGCGGTGGAGGCCGGGGGCTACGGGATCGAGACGGGGCAGCACGCGGCCAGCCTCACCGGCGGGCGCCCCGGCGTGCTGCACGGCAACCGCACATACCTGCTGCAGGACGATGACGGCCAGATCATCGAGGGGCACTCGATCTCCGCCGGCCTGGACTATCCCGGCATCGGGCCGGAGCATTCCTGGCTGTTCGACGTGAAGCGGGTGGACTACGTCTCCGCCACCGACTTCGAGGCGCTGGACGCCTTCAAGCTGTGCGCCCGCACCGAAGGCATCCTGCCGGCACTGGAGCCAGCCCACGCCCTGGCGGAGGTGGCCAAGCGCGCGCCGACGCTGTCCCGCGACACGCTGCTGGTGATGAATCTCTGCGGTCGCGGCGACAAGGACATCTTCACGGTGGCCAAGCATCTGGGGGTGGAGCTTTAGTCTCCATCGCCACCCTCGCCCTTCGACAGGCTCAGGGTGAGGGTGGCTTCCCGTCGGCCTGTCACGTTTCCCTCATGCTCAGTCTCCCTCTTTCCTCGTCCTGAGCCCCCCCTTTCCCCTCGTCCTGAGCTTGTCGAAGGACGAAAGCCACCCGGCGGAACCGTACATGACCACCGCAGCAGACACGGCCAACCCTCACGACACCGAGACCCGCACCTTCCGCCTCGCCCGCCGCTTCGCCAAGCTGAAGGCGGAAGCGCGCGGCGGCCTCGTCACCTTCATCACCGCCGGCGACCCTGACCACGAGACCAGCCGCGCCATCCTGAAGGGGCTGCCCGCCGCCGGGGCCGACGTGATCGAACTCGGCATGCCCTTCACCGACCCGATGGCCGACGGCCCGGCGATCCAGGCCTCCTCCCTGCGCGCCCTGGCGAACGGTGCCCGGATGACCCGGACGCTGGAGCTGGTGCGCGATTTCCGCGCCATGGACGCCGACACGCCGCTGGTCCTGATGGGTTATTACAACCCCATCTACAGCTACGGGGTGGACCGCTTCCTGGCCGACGCCAAGGCCGCCGGGGTCGACGGGCTGATCGTCGTCGATCTGCCGCCGGAGGAGGATGAGGAGCTGTGCCTGCCGGCCCTGGCGGCCGGAGTCAACTTCATCCGCCTGACCACGCCCACCACCGACGACCGCCGCCTGCCGGCCGTGCTCGCGAACACCTCGGGCTTCGTCTACTATGTCAGCATCACCGGCATCACCGGGGCCGGCTCCGCCTCGGCGACGGCGGTGACCGCCGCCGTGGAGCGGCTGAAGCGGCACACGGACCTTCCCATCGCCGTCGGCTTCGGCATCACCACGCCGGAGGGTGCCGCCGACGTGGCCCGCGTGGCCGACGCCGCCGTGGTCGGCAGCGCCATCGTGCGGCAGGTGGAGGCGCATCTGGACGCCGACGGCCGCCCCACTCCCGGCCTCGTCCCCGCCGTGCTAGACTTCGTCCGCGCGCTGGCCCAGGGGGTTCGCGCCGCACGGGGGTGAGGCATGGCTTACGTCTACGACGATTCAGGCGAGCATGAGGAGCTGCCGTCCAAGGAGGAGGTCGCGGCCCGGCTTAGCCGATGGGAGTCGCGCCTGAACGCGTTGTACGCGCGGATCGAGAAATGGCTCCCAAGCGAAAGCGGCTACGTTCTGGACCGGTCCAGCCGGATTCCCGTGAACGAGCCGCTTATGCAGGCTGTAGGGTTGGCCCCGGGCTCGCTTCCAAAGCTCTCCATTACCCACCCGGACGGTTCCAGGCTGGTTTTTTTCCCCAGCGGACTTTGGATGATCGGCGGCAACGGGCAGGTCAGCGCCGTCGCGGACCGGCTGGCATGGAAGCTGGTCGACCGTGGCACGGATGACGCTCCGCATTGGACCGTCTACACACGCCGCCCGCCGATCCGGTCCGTCGAGTTCGACTGTGACGCGTTTCGGCGGATGTTGGCGGAGGCGGCTTGAAGCGCTTCGACGATGTCATGTACGCCTACCTTACGGCGGACAACGGCTTCGCCACCGAGATCGAGCGTGAGCGGGAGGCCGGACGCATCGAGATCGCGGCCGAGCTGGAAAGACTGCGCAGACTGAACGACCAGGCTTACTTCGTCCTGATCGTTGCCGAGTTCGAACAGTACGTTTCCGATCTGGCTCTCCGTCGCGTGGAGGATGGCCGCCGCGGTCAGTATGGAGACCGGCGAGTGTGCTCGGTACTCTGGCAACGGATCGGTGAGGACATAACTAAATTGTCGTTCCTTGACCGTGTGGCCCTGTTGATGGACAAGGGGCGCTTCGAGTTGGCTGAGCTGAACAAACTTTACAGGACACGCAGCGAAATCGCACATGGGCGGGCGCTGTCGGCGGTGGTCGACGTGCCGAACACAGCCCGGACAGTGGAACGCATCGCCTCCCTCCTCCAGGACGCCCCATGAACTGGCTCACCAATTTCGTCCGGCCGAAGATCCGGGCCCTCGTCTCCTCCAAG
The DNA here is from genome assembly GCA_029267445.1 of Rhodospirillaceae bacterium. GTDB lineage: Bacteria > Pseudomonadota > Alphaproteobacteria > Azospirillales > Azospirillaceae > JAJUIU01. The sequence continues at coordinate 2,142 of JAJUIU010000077.1, read as the reverse complement.
AAGGACGTGCCGGACAACCTCTGGCACAAGTGCCCGTCCTGCGAGGCGATGATCTTCCACCGCGACCTGGAGGAGAACCTCCATGTCTGCCAGCATTGCGGCTTCCACATGCGGCTGGACCCGCCGAAGCGGCTGGCCATGCTGTTCGACCCGAACTTCCAGACCATCGAACTGCCGAAGCCGATCGTCGATCCGCTGAAGTTCCGCGACCAGAAGCGCTACACGGACCGGCTGAAGGACGCCCAGTCCAAGACCGGCCGCCCGGATGCCATCGCCGTCGCCCACGGCAAGATCGGCGGCCACGCGGCCGTGGTCGCCGCCTTCGATTTCGGCTTCATGGGCGGCTCAATGGGCATGGCCGTGGGGGAAGGGCTGCTGGCCGCCGCCAAGCTGGCCGTGCTGCAGCAGGCCCCGCTGATCGTGGTCCCCTCCTCCGGCGGTGCCCGCATGCAGGAGGGCATCCTGTCCCTGATGCAGATGCCGCGCACCGTGATCGCGGTGGAGATGGTGAAGGAGGCGGGGCTTCCCTACATCGTCCTGCTGACCGATCCGACCACCGGCGGTGTCACCGCCAGCTTCGCCATGCTGGGCGACATCCATATCGCGGAACCGGGGGCGCAGATCGGATTCGCCGGCGCCCGCGTGATCGAGAGCACGATCCGCGAGACCCTGCCGGAGGGCTTCCAGCGCTCCGAATACCTGTTGGAGCACGGCATGGTGGACATGGTGGTCCACCGCAAGGATCTGCGCGGCACCCTGATCCGGCTGGTCGACCTGCTGCGGCGGCCCGGCCCGGGGGCGGAGGTGGTGCGGCTGCCCAAGGCCGATTCGCCTGAGCGGCACATGGCCCGGCCGATGCCGGCGGTGATCCCCGGCGGCGTGGCCGAGCCGCCGCGTCCGGACTGAGGGAGCGCGTCCCCTTCGCGGAGCGGGCACCATGATCAAGGCGGCCGTCACCACGGCGGAGCCCCGGCTGGAGGCGGCGCTGGCCCGCCTGCGCCTGCTGCATCCCAAGGTGATCGACCTGTCGCTGGGCCGGATCGAGCGGCTGCTGGCGAAGCTGGGCAATCCCGAGCGGCGGCTGCCGCCCGTCGTGCATGTCGCCGGCACGAACGGCAAGGGCAGCACCGTCGCCTTCCTGCGCGCCATGCTGGAGGCGGCGGGCCATCGCGTTCATGTCTACACCTCCCCGCACCTGGTCCGCTTCAACGAGCGGATCCGGCTGGCCGGCCGCCTGATCGACGACGCGTCGCTCGCCACGCTGCTGGAGGATGTGGAGCGGGCGAACGGCGACGATCCGATCACCTTCTTCGAGATCACAACGGCGGCCGGCTTCCTCGCCTTCGCGGCCGACCCGGCCGACGTCACCCTGCTGGAGGTGGGCCTTGGCGGGCGGCTGGACGCCACCAACGTGGTCGCGGACCCCGTCGTCTGCGCGCTGACGCGCATCTCCATGGACCACATGCAGTTCCTGGGCGGCACCCTGCCGGAGATCGCGTGGGAGAAGGCGGGCATCCTGAAGCCCGGCCGCCCGGCCGTGGCCGGACCCCAGACGGACGCGGCGGCCCTGTCCGTGTTCCGCGCCCGCGCGGCGGAGCTGGCCGCACCCCTGTCGGTCCATGGGGAGGACTGGTGGGTGGAGCCGACGGCCGACGGCTTCCGCTACGGCGACTCATCCCGCACCCTGGACCTGCCCCCGCCCGGCCTCGCCGGCGCGCATCAGTTCCACAACGCCGGCACCGCCATCGCCTGCCTGCCGCATCTGCCCGTTCCGGTGCCCGACGCGGCGATCCAAGCCGGCCTGCTGCGCGTCGAATGGCCCGCCCGGCTGCAGCGGCTGACGCGCGGCCCCCTGGCGGAGTCGCTGCCGCCGGGCTGGAGCCTGCACCTCGACGGCGGGCACAACGACAGCGCCGGCGAGGTTCTGGCCGCCCATGCGGCCCGCTGGACGGCCCCCAGGGATGCGGCGGACGGGACGCCCCTCGACCTCGTCTTCGGCATGCTGGGCTCGAAGGTGCCGCTGGACTTCCTGCGCCCGCTCGCCCCCTTCGTCCGCCGTCTGCGCGCCGTCGGCATCCCGGGGGAGGCGAACGCCGTCGCCCCGGCTGAGGCGGCGGCCATCGCGCGGGCGGCCGGCATCGC
>JAJUIU010000142.1 GCA_029267445.1 Rhodospirillaceae bacterium | reverse complement strand
CGGTCGCAGCATGCGGGCTGTCTCCGATGGAGGGCTGGCCACCCTGCCTAGCGGATCGCGACCGGTCCCTCCAACCCGCGCGGGAGTCGGCCCACGCCGGGAGTACGGCGCATGCGCCGCCGCGCGCCCCGGTCCGCCCGTCCGGCTGTGGCGTTGCCACTCCGGTTTCCGGAAGCCCGATCGCCGCATGCAGGTTCTCGTCGCCAACACGCTGTTCCCCCCCAACGTCGTCGGGGGGGCCGAAATCTCCGTGCAGGCGCTGGTGGTGGAGCTGGCCCGGCTGGGCCTGGACGTCCATGTCGTCACGCTCGCCGACGGGCCGGAGCGGCGCCTGCGCGTGGCGGATCGGGCGGAGGCCTCGTTCCTGCGGCTGCACCCGCTGGGGAACCTGTTGCTGAACCCGAACCGCACCACCCTGCAGAAGGCGGCGTGGCACGTGGTGGGGGAGATGCCGGGGCCATCGGCCGCACTCGAGCGCCTGCTCGACGAGGTGCGGCCGACGGTCGTCCACACCAACAACCTGACCGGCCTGTCGACCAAGGTGTGGACCGCCGCGAAGCGCCGGGGCATCCCCGTGGTGCACACGTTGCGGGACTATTACCTGATGTGCCCGCGCGGCACGATGTTCCGCGAAGGCGCCTCCTGCGCCCGGCAGTGCCTGGACTGCAAGGCACTGACGCTGCCCCGGCGCCTCGCCACGGGCAAGGTGGACGCGGTGGTCGGCGTCAGCCGCTTCATCCTGGACCGGCATCTGGACGCCGGTTACTTCCCCAACGCGCGCCGCGCGCTGGACATCCCGGTCGGCTACGCCGTACCGGACGGCGCCACCCGGCCGCCGCGTCCGCCCAGCACCCCGCTGCGGATCGGCTTCATCGGCCGGCTGCACCGGACCAAGGGGCTGGATCGACTGGCGCAGGCCCTGCCGCTGCTGCCGCGCGAAGGCTGGACGCTGGCGATCGCCGGGAAGGGGCAGCCCGACATCATGGCCTGGCTGGAGGCGGCGACGGCCGGTCATCCGGTCAGCCTGCGCGGCTGGGTGAACGCGCCGGACTTCTTCCGGGAGATCGACGTGCTGGTGGCGCCCGCCACTTGGCAGGAGCCGCTGGGACGCACCGTGGCCGAGGCGCTGTGCCATGGCATCCCGGTGGTGGCGTCGCGCGTCGGCGGACAACAGGAGATGATCGCCGACGGGGTCAACGGCCTGCTTTACGACGCCAACGCGCCGGGGGAGCTGGCGGACCACCTGTCCCGCCTGATCGCCGATCCGGCCCTGCTGGAGCGGCTGGGCCGCGACGCCGCCGCCGCCCGCGCCCGCTTCGCGCCCGACGCGGTGGCGCGGGCCTATCGCGACCTGTTCCAGGCCGTGGTGGCGGACGTTCCGTGATGACCATGGCCGCCGCCTCCCCCGCACCGCTCGGCGGTGTCGTCCGCAATGTGACCATCAACGGGGCGAGCTGTGTCGTCCTGTTCGGCGTCGGGCTGCTGCTGGTCCCGATCCTAGTCGGCGAGTACGGCCTTGTGGAATACGGGCTGATCATGGCGGCCCGCCTGTTCCTGCTGGAAGGGCTGATGCGGGTGTTCGACCTGGGCCTGCCGGAGGTCGCCGCCCGGTCGGTGGCGCGGGCGCGGGGTGGCGACGGCGGCCGCGCCCGGGCACAGGTGGCGTCCTGCCTGTGGCTGTCGCTGGCCCAGGGTCTGCTGACGGCGGTGGCCCTGGCGGCCCTGGCCGGGCCGCTGGCAGCGATGCTGGCGCCGGTGGAGGGCGGACGCTACGTGCCGGTGATGCGGGACGTGCTGCTGTGGACGGCGGCGGCCCTGGTGCTGCAGTACCCCGGCCAGGTGTTCGAGGGGGTGCTGCGGGGACGGGAGCGGTTCGACCTCGTCCGGCTGGCGGAGATCGGGTTCCTGCTGTCGGCGGGCATCGCCGTGGTTCTGGCTGTGGCGCGCGACCTGCCGTTCCAGGCCGCCGCGTACATCTGGATCGCGCTGTCAACCGCCCGCTACGTGGCGGTTGGCCTGATGGCCGTACTGCACGGCCGCCGGCGCAGGACGGAAACGTCCGACGACCGCCCCGGCCGGGGGGACCATGGCGCCGTGCTGCGGCTGGCGCTGGGCCTCTGGCTCACGCGCATCCACACGACGGCGGCGAACTTCCTGCCGCAGCTCCTGATCGCCAAGCTGCTGGGACCGGCCAGCCTCGGCCTGTTCGACATCCTCAGCCGGCCGACCCGCTACCTGCGCATGGCGCTGAACCTGATGGCCAGCGCCCTCTATCCGGCGGCTGCCCGCCTCGACGGCGGTCGGAACGAAGCGCATCTGAAGCAGGTGGTGGTGGTCACCGGCGGCCTGCTCGCCGCGCTGTTCCTCCCGCCCATCGCCGCCCTGATGGTGTTCGCCGACAGGCTGCTGGCCGTCTGGATCGACCCGGCCTACGCGCCCTACGGGCCATGGCTGGCCGTGTTCCTGGGCTGGATCGCCATGATGGTGCTGAGCCAGCCGGGCATCCTGGCGCTGACGACCCGGCCCGAGGCGCTGCGCCGGATCAACCGGCTGGGGTTCCTCCAGCTCGGGCTGATGCTGGCGACCGGCGTGGGCTTCATGGGGGGCCTGGAGGAACGCGCCTTCGTCGCGGGCGGCACGCTGGCGGCTGCGGCGGTGCTGCCCTTCCAGATGGACCTGATCCGCCGCGAGGTGGGTGTGGGCTGGTGGGACATCCTGCGCCACCCGGTTCGGTTCCTCGCCGCCGGGCTGATACCCCTGGCGGCGACGGCCCTGCTGCCGGACGCACCCGTCGGCGACGCGCCCTTCCTGGCGGTCGTCCTGGCCGGATGGCTGCTGCTGCACGGGCTTGCCATCCTGGCCGTCGGCCTGAGCGCCCGGGACAGGGCGGCACTTCTGGGGCTGGTCCCCATTCTCCGGAAGGGCCGCGCGCCCTAGCCGTCAAAGGCGCTGAAGCCCGGTTCCAAGCTGGAACAGGAGGAACCCGCGCCCGTTTTGGTCACAGATGCCAAGGGTGCCATGGGATTGCGCATGACCCCCATTGCGACGGACAGCCAGCGCCGGGTTCCGGCACCGCTGATTCCGGACGATCCCGACGATCGGTCGGGACTACCCCGGGATCGCCTTCGCGGAATCGCCCCCCGTCGTCGTTAGATGTCGGCAACCTTGGCGTTCATCAGCAAGGCCGATGGAAGAACAGGGACCAGAGGAGGTTGAGCCATGGACACGTTCGGAGCACCGCGTCGGCGCGACACCGGCAAGGCCACTCCACCATGATCGGCGGCACCCAGGGAACCGCCGTTCCGCCACCGCGACCCGCGCAGGTCAGCGCGCTCGTGGTCACCTACAACCGGAAGGACCTTCTGCGGGCCTGTCTGGACGCGATCCTGGCCCAGACCCGCCGCCCCGACCGCATCGTCGTCATCGACAACGGATCGGTGGACGGGACCGAAGCCTTCCTGCGCGACCATGGCTATCTCGACGAACGGGGCGTCACCCTGCTCCGCCTCAGCCCCAACCGGGGACCCGCCTTCGCCTTCAGCGCCGGTTTCGAGGAGTTCCAGCGGTCAGGTGCCGACTGGCTCTGGGTGATGGACGACGACGTCCTGCCCGAACCCATGGCGCTCGCCGAACTGCTCGCGGCCGCCGGCGAGGTCGCGCCGCCGGACCAGCCGCCCGGCTTCCTGGTCAGCACGGTGCGGGCACCGACCGGCGCCATGATGAACGTGCCGGACCCGGACATGCGGCGGGTCGGGGATGGCTACGCCGACTGGAACCGCCTGCTGCAACGGGGCCTCGTGAAGGTGCGCAAGGCGACCTTCGTGTCCATCCTGGTTCCGGCCCGGACGGTGCGCGAGTTCGGAGTGCCGAGCCCCGACTTCTACATGTGGGGGGAGGATGTGGACTACACGCTGCGGGTCACCGCGCGACGACCGGGCTGGCTCGTCGGCGCCAGCCGCGTGCAGCATCTCAGGGCCAATCCCAAGCCCCCCGGCGTCATGACCGAAACGGACCCGGCGCGGGTGCCGATGCTGTTCTACTACTATCGAAACATCCTGGGCATCCGCCGGCGCCATTACGGCCCGGTCTGGTTCGCGGCACAATGGGTCGTGTTCCTGAAGGCCGGCTGGCGCGCATTCCTGGTCCGGCCCTTCGACCTGGGCCGGGTTGCGGCCGTGTGGGGCGGCCTGTTGTCGGGACTGTTCTTCCGGGCCAGGGAGGAGGCCTGCGCCACCTTCGACGCGTTCATGCGACCGGAGCGGAGCGAGCCGGTCCCCCCGGCATCGCCCTCATCCCAACAGGCTGTCGCCCAGGGGGTGGCCCATGGCGCGGCCCAGGGGTCGGCGTTCGCGGCGCTGTCGTCCATCGCGGCACCCGCGACCGAGCCGGTGGAAGCGCTTCTGAACTTCGGCCGCCGCAGCCCGTCCGCCCACCCCTGAGGCGTGCCGTTCACGTGACCGACGGCCGGCGCCGCCCCCGCGGCCGGCCGGCCCCGCCGGATCTGGAGCCCCCATGTACTATCGCAGTCTGACGGACCTGAACGACGCGGTCGTGGCCTGGTTGCCGCGCCTGCCCGCCGACATCGATCTGGTCGTGGGGATTCCCCGATCGGGCTTGCTCGTCGCGAACCTGATCGCGCTCTATCGCGGGCTGCCCATGACGGATGTCGAGGGGCTGGTCGCCCGGCGGCTGCTGGGGCCGCCCCGCGATCCCGAGACCGCGCGCCGGCGGGGACCCCGACCGCGCACCGGCCAGGT
>JAJUIU010000159.1 GCA_029267445.1 Rhodospirillaceae bacterium | reverse complement strand
GGTCGGCCTCACCCTGAGCCCGGCGACGGGCGAGGCCGACCCTCCCGACACCGGCATTCCGGCGCTAGGGGGGGCGCATGGGGCGGCCGCGGCGTCGCGGGGCGGGGGGGGGTGCCGGAGGGGGGGGGGGGGCGGGGGGGGGGGGGGGGGGCTGGGTGTGGGGCGCCCCCGCCTTTCGCGGGGCGCGGGTTGGGGCGGGGGGTGGGGGTTGGGGCGGCGTCGGCATGGGTTCCCGCTTTCGCGGGAATGACGGTGTCGGGAGGGTCGGCCTCGCCCTTCGACGGGCTCAGGGTGAGGCCGACCGGAGGCGTCGGGGTGCCGGAGGGGTGCGGGGTGGCCTCCGCGCATCCCTCACCCTGAGCCTGTCGAAGGGCGAGGGATGCGTCCGGTCCGCCCACGCCCTCCCCCTCCGGATCGGGGTGGGTGCGGCGGTGTTCGGCGACGCGGCGTTCGGCGTCCTCGATGTATTCCAGGATGCGGGCGCGCTCGGTGGCGGGGTCCGGGCGGTCGTCGGTCGGTGCGGGCGGGGCCACCTGCCGCGCCAGCTTCAGCAGCATGTCGATCTGGGCGAGGCCGGCGCGGCCGGCCTGCGCCACCTCCTTGAAGGTCTTGGGGTCGGCGCCGTCCGGCCTGGGCGAGGTGGCGAAGAAGTCGTCCGCCTGCCCGATGGCGAGGGCCAGCGTGCGGCGGACGAAGGCCGCGACCTCCGGGGCCACGTCGTCCATCAGGGTGGCGGGCATGGGTCACGCCCCCATGCGGGACAGGATGTGCCACGCGGCCCCGTTGGACAGGGCGGTGACGGCGGCGTACTGGGAGGCCAGGGTCACCACCCCGTTGTCCGGCCCGGTCGTCCCGTCACCGCTGGTGACGGTGACCGGGTGGGTGCCGGGGTCGGTCTTCTTCACGGTGACGCGGCGGCCGGCGTTGGCGGCGGCGGGGGCGGGCAGGCGCACCTCCACCGGGCCGGTGAAGGCGCTGACCAGATAGGTGTCGGCTCGCAGGTCGGCCGCCAGCAGGCCCGCGGCCTCGTGGAAGACCACCGGCTCCGGCGTCTGGCTGCCGCCCGCCACCCACCAGCCGGCCCCGTTGGAAGTGACGGTGACCCAGGCATTGCGGGCACCCAGCAGCCAGCCCCGCCCCTCCGGCCCCGGCCCGCCCGCCTGGGTGACGGTGACGGCGTGCGGCCCGTCGTCCGACTTCTTGATGGTGAGGGTGCGGCCGGCGGCGCGAGGATCGCCGGGGGCGGGCAGGCGCACCTCCACCGCACCGGCCTGGGCGCTGACGATGTGCAGGCCCCGGGCGGGGTCCGGCTCGTAAAGGCCGGCCGCGTCATGGAACCAGGCATTGCCGGGGCAGAGATTGCTGGAGGTGACCCACCAGCCGGCGCCGTTCGACACCAGGCAGACATGGTCGTGCCGGTCGGACAGGCGCCATTCCCGCCCGTCGGGGCCGGGCCCGCCCTGTTCGGTGACGCGGACGGGATGGGCGCTAGCGTCCGTCTTCTTGACGGTGACGACACGCCCGTTGGACGGGTCGGCGGCGGGCCGGCGGAACTCCACCTCCCCGCCGAAGGCGCTGACGAGGTATGTGGTGCAGGCGAGGTCCGGCGTGACGAGTCCACCCGCCGGCGGCTCCACGAACTCCGTGTCGAGCTGGAGGGCGTCGAGCTTCAGGTCGGTGATCGCCGTCTTCTTCAGGGTGTTGCGGGTGGGGAAGCCGGCATTGACGGCCGTATATTCATTCGCATTCGAAGTATCCCAGATCGGCTGGCCGGCGGTGGCGGAGAACAGGTTGACGATGCCGGTGTTCCTGGACCCGTTGTCGATCCGGATGCCGGGCAGGGCACCCAAGCTTTCCGCATAGAAATTGACGATCAGGGTCTGGTCGGTGGCGGCGCCCAGCCGGAAGCAGGCCTGGCCACCCGGATGCAGGTTCGCCTCGCAGTCCACGAAGCTGTTGTTGAAGCGCCCGGCCGACAGGAAGAAGCCGCAGCCGGCGATGGGGGCGCCGATGGAATAGACCCGCACATCGTGGAACTTGTTGGCGTTGGGCGTGTCGCCCGTCGCCTCAACCGTCAGCAGCACGCCGTGCAGCTGCGGCCGGGCGACCAGGACGCGGGCGATACTGTTCCAGTAGCAGGGCCGGTCGGTATCGGCGTAGCCGTCCAGGACGAGGCCGATGATCGTGTCCCAGATGGAGACGTTCTCGACGATGTTCTTCACGCACGGACCGTCGCGGCCATAGAGCTTGATGCCCGACGCCCCGCCGACGATGCGCAGGTCGCGCACGGCGGCATAGCCGTCCACCATCTCGATCGCGTTGAACTGGCTGGGATATGCCGGGTAGTTGACGGGATCGAAGGCGGTGGGCCGAGCCTGGATCACCGACCCCTCCCCCACCCCGTGGATGGACTGCCCGTAGCCCAGCGTGATGGTGCCCGAGGTGCGGTAGACGCCTTCGGGCAGGAACACCGCGCGGTGGGACGCCAGGGCCGCCTGGATGGCGGCGGTGTCGTCCGTGATGCCGTCGCCCTTGGCGCCGAAATCCTTGGCGCTGACGAGGTCCGCCAGCTTGTCCCGCATGGTGCGGGAGACGGCCCCGGCGCCGCTGGCGACGAAGCCCGGATCGGGACCGGCCCCGGCCGGCGGCAGGGCCACGGGCGCTCCCGTCCCGTCGAAGCCCAGCACCTTGCCGGCCCGCGATTCGCGCGACGGCAGCTCCGCCCCCGCCGGCAGGTCGGTCGCGGGCCAGCGGAGCATGCGGTCCTGGTCGGCGCCCACCTGCTGCAGGATGGCGGTCAGGCGGTCGAGCTGCTCGTTCAGGGTGCGGGCGGAGAGGGGGCCGGATTCCAGGAAGTCCGCCAGCCGCTCCACCGACAGGCGGCGCTCCAGCGTGACGACGGTGCCAGCGGCGGGGGCGGTGTCGAAGGCGACGGCCCCGCCCACGGTGTCGCCCGCACCGGTGACGGCGAAGCCGCCCGCCTGTGGCGCCGCGTCCAGATGCACGGCGAGGTCGGTGGCGGCAAAGACCGGGAAGGCGAAGGCGAAGACGGTCTGCTGGCCGTCCGCCACATACTGCACGCGCGGCGGCACGGCCGGCACCTGGAGGTGCGGGGTCATGGATGGGCTCCGGGGGTTGGGGGGGT
>JAJUIU010000124.1 GCA_029267445.1 Rhodospirillaceae bacterium | reverse complement strand
GGGCTTGGGGCGGGGGAGCCGGACTTCGACACGCCGGACAATGTGAAGGCCGCCGGCATCAAGGCGATCGAGAGCGGCTTCACCAAATACACCGACGTGGACGGCACGCCAGCGCTGAAGCAGGCGATCGCCGCCAAGTTCGAGCGCGAGAACGGGCTGACCTACGACCCGGCGACGCAGGTCACGGTCGGCGTCGGCGGCAAGCAGGTGCTGTACAACGCCTTCATGGCCACGCTGAACCCCGGCGACGAGGTCATCATCCCGGCCCCCTACTGGGTCAGCTACCCGGACATGGCGATGCTGGCCGACGGCACGCCGGTGTTCGTGGAATGCCCGGCCGAGGTGGGCTTCAAGCTGCAGCCGGCGGACCTGGAGAAGGCGATCACGCCCAAGACCAAGTGGCTGATCCTGAACAGCCCGTCCAACCCGACCGGGGCCGCCTATACGGCCGACGAGCTGAAGGCGCTGGGGCAGGTGCTGCTGCGCCATCCGCATGTCTGGGTGCTGACCGACGACATGTACGAGCACCTGATCTATGACGGCTTCACCTTCACCACCATCGCCCAGGTGGTGCCGGAGCTTTACGACCGCACCCTGACCGTGAACGGCGTGTCCAAGGCCTATTCCATGACCGGCTGGCGCATCGGCTATGCCGGGGGCCCGAAGGACCTTATCAAGGCCATGGGCGTGATCCAGAGCCAGAGCACGTCCAACCCCACCAGCATCTCCCAGGCGGCGGCGACCGAGGCGCTGAACGGCCCGCAGGACTACATCCCCCAGCGGGCGGCGGCCTTCGCCAAGCGGCGCGACCTGGTGGTCAGCATGCTGAACCAGGCCAAGGGCATCCACTGCCCGAACCCGGAGGGCGCCTTCTACGTCTACCCCAGCTGCGCCGGGACCCTCGGCAAGACGGCCCCCAACGGCAAGGTGATCGAGACCGACGGCGACTTCGCCGAACAGCTGCTGGAGGCGGAGGGCGTGGCCGTGGTGCAGGGGGCGGCCTTCGGCCTGTCGCCGCACTTCCGCATCAGCTACGCCACGTCCACCGAGGTGCTGGAGGAGGCCTGCCGCCGCATCCAGCGCTTCTGCGCCAGCCTGCGGTGACACCGCACCGCCTGGAGACGGCGCGCCTCCTGCTGGCCCCGCTCGGCCCGGCCGATTTCGCGGAGATGCGGCGGCTGCACGGGGACCCGACGGCCATGGTCACCCTGTCGGCGGACGGGCGCCCGTTCGGGGAGGCGGCGACCAGCGGCTTCCTGGAGCGCTGCGGCCGGCACTGGGCGGACCATGGCGTCGGCGTCTGGTCCGTCCGGCGGAAGCAGGATGGTGACTGGATCGGCTATGCCGGTGTGCGGCGCCGGGCGGAGGACGCCCAGGGCGGCGGGGCGTGGGAACTGATCTACGGCCTGATCCCGGCGGCCTGGGGCGGCGGGTTCGCGGCGGAGGCGGCGCGGGCGGCGCTGGACGACGCGCGGGCGCGCGGCATCGCGGACGTGGTCTGCTACACGCTCTGGTCCAACCGGGCGAGCCAGGGCGTCATGCGCAGGCTGGGCTTCGGGCACGCCGTGCCCATCCTGCATGCGGGCTTGCCGCACGTGCTGATGCGGCTAGGCTGAAGGGGCCTTGACCCAGGTCAAGGTGCCGGGCGGGGCGGCCCGTCAGGGTGGCGCCGGCCGGTTCGCGGCCCGCAGCGGAGAGCGCACATGGGTTTCAAGACGATCCTCGTCCATCTCGGCCCCGATCCGGAGAGCGGGCGGCGGTTGGCGGCGGCGGCCGATTTCGCCCGGCGGCAGGACGCCCGGCTGATCGGCCTCTATGTCGCGCTGCCGATGGACCTGCGCGGCGTGTCGTTCGGTGCACCGCTGACCGAGGCGAAGGCGGCGGCGGAACGGGAGGCGGCGGAGGTGCGCGCCCTGTTCGAGACCCGCTGCGAGCATGAGGGGCTGCGCCGCGAGTTCCTGCTGGAGGTGGGCGACCCGGCGGAGCATCTGGCCCGCCACGCCCGCTACGCCGACACGGTGGTGATCACCCAGGACGGGGCGCACGGCCCGCTGGCCGACTACCACGCGACCCTGACCGAATACCTGCCCTTCGCCGTCGGCACGCCGGTGATCGTGGTGCCGAAGGGCCGCGACTCGCGCATCGGGGCCGACCATGTGCTGGTGTCCTGGAAATCCTCGCGCGAGGCGTCGGCCGCCGTGCGCGCCAGCCTGCCGCTGCTGAAGGAGGCGCAGGCGGTGACCATCCTCACCGTCTCGCAGCCCGGTGACACCTATCTGCACGGCTCCCGCATCTCGGCCTTCCTGGCCGAACATGGGGTGGCCGTGGACCTCCATGCCGTCACGGCGCGCGAGCACGAGGTCGGCCAGACCATCCTGGAGGAGGCCAAGCGGCGGGGGGCGGAACTAATCGTGCTGGGCGTCTACGGGCACAACCGCCTGCGCTCCCGCATCCTGGGCGGGGTGTCCAAGCATGTGCTGGAGAACGCGCCGGTGCCGCTGCTGGTCGCGCACTGACGGGGGCGGGGCGACCCCTCACCCGGCTCGCTGGCGCTCGCCACCCCCGGATCAAGTCCGGGGCAGGCTCTCTCCCGCAAGGGGAGAGGGTTTACGTGGACCGCGCTCGAATCATCGGCCCGATGGGCCCGCCGCCTCAGGGAGGAGCTGGCGCCAGGTTCCCCCTCTCCCCTCGCGGGAGAGGGTCCCGAGCGGAGCGAGGGGGGTGAGGGGGACCGGTTCCTCGCCGCCGCCGCCGGTCCTCGTCCCGCACTACTCCAGCAGGGAGCGCAGCATCCAGGCAGTCTTCTCGTGGATCTGCAGGCGCTGGGTCAGCAGGTCGGCCGTGGCCTCGTCGCCGCCCTTCTCGGCGGCGGGGAAGACCTTGCGCGCCGTCCGCGCCACCGCCTCGTGCCCCTCCACCAGCTGGCGCACCATGTCCATGGCGGCGGGCACGCCCGTCTCCTCCTTCACGCTGCTCAGCTTGGCGTACTGGCTGTAGCTGCCGGGCGCGAAGTGGCCCAGCGAGCGGATGCGCTCGGCGATCTCGTCCAGCGCCGTCCACAGCTCGGAGTACTGGGTCATGAACATGGCGTGCAGCGTGTTGAACATCGGACCCGTCACGTTCCAGTGGAAGGCGTGGGTCTTGAGATAAAGGCCGTAGGTGTCGGCCAGCAGATGGGACAGCCCCTCGGCGATCGCCTTGCGGTCCTTCTCGCCGATGCCGATGTCGATGGTGACGGCCGTGCCCGCCGCCACTCCAGCCTTGGTCTTCGCCATGTCGGTATCCTCCAGATGCGCCCCGATGAGTTACCCGGAAGCATAGCCCGGGGGCATGTCCGCCTCAAGATCAACTTGGAACGATTCTAAAGAAGGGCGGTCCCGCCCTCATCCTGGCGGATATGCGCCGGACCGGGGCGAGGCGGCCAGGGCCGGCGCGCCGCCCCCCGGCGATTGCCGCAATTTCGGGAAAACCCGGCACCGTCCGGAAAAGAAGGACCCCGGTCGCCAGGAGGCGGCCGGGGTCGAGGCGGTCAGGGAACAGGGAACGTCAGGGAACGATCAAGAGCGTCCGGAAGGGACGGTGCCGGTCAGCGCGAAGCGACCTGCTCCGCCCGTCCGGTGCGCTGGGCCTTGGCGAAGGCAGCCAGGGCCTGCTCCCGCTCGTAGGCGACGCGGCTCAGGTGGGCCGCGACCTCCGTGCGGGTGGCGAGGTCGGCGTCGGCGGCGTGAACCGCCTGGCGCACGGCCTCGGTGTAGCGGTCCACGGCGGCGCCATAGGCCTGGAGGGCCTGCTGGGCGTCGGCGGACCGGACCGTCGGGGCGGCCGGGGCCGGCCCGACGGAAGCCAGGATGGTGTCGCCGGTGTCGGCGGCGGCGGTGCCGGCCAGCAGGCTCAGCGCCGCGGCGGCGATCAGCGTGCGGATCGTGGACATGGGTCCGTGAGCTCCTCTCCGTCCGGGAGGCCGCCGTCGCGTGATCGCGCCAGCGGCACCGTTCGATGGGGAGACCATGCCGGACGTCGACCCGCCGGACTGTGACGACCGGCACAGGCGTTTCCGCACCGCGGCAGGGGAGCCTTGCGCCAAGCGCAGGCGATGTGACGGGCGTCACGGCCGGACGGGCGCCGGGCGCGGGGGAGCGGCCGCCAGACCGTCCCCGCACACCGCTCCCGCAAGCGCGAAGGCTCAGCCGATGGTGGCGCGCAGCATCCAGGCGGTCTTCTCGTGATAGCCCATGCGCGCGTTCATCAGGTCCTCGGTCACGGTGTCGCCCGCGTCCTGGGCGATGCGCACCGTCTCCCGGCAGGACTGGACGACCATCTCGTTGTCGCGGACCAGCTGCTCCAGCATGACGCGCGGGGAGGGGACGCCGTGCTCGTCCTCGATGCCGGTCAGCTTCAGGAACTGGCTCAGGCTGCCCGGCGCGAAATGGCCCAGCGCCCGGATGCGCTCCGCCAGCTCGTCCACGGCGTCGGTCAGGTCCTCGTACTGCTCCTGGAACATCTCGTGCAGCGAATGGAAATGCGGGCCGGTGACGTTCCAGTGGAAGCCGTGGGTCTTGCCCAGCAGCGTGTAGGTGTCGGCCAGCACCCGCGCCAGCGCCGTCGACAGCGCCTGGCGCCGGTCCTCGGGCAGTCCGGTCTGCACGGGGATCGCCTCATGCGACGGGGGCGTGCGGTCGGTGTCCGGGGTGTGGTGGTCCATGGTCGGCCTCCGATGGGAAAAGGGCACCCCCGGCCAACTGGACCGGACGTGCCCTCCCGAACATCCCCCGGACGGGGATGTTCCCCGTGGTAACCCCGGCGGGGGCTACCCGCCCGCCCTCATTGCGCCGCCACCGCCGCGGCACGGGTCTCCACCACCCGTTCCGCCGATTTGCCGGTCAGTTCGGCCAGATGGTCGAAGCCGGCGCGGAAGCTGCCCATGCCCTGGGTCAGCGATCGCAGCTCCACGATCAGGTCCGCCATGTCGGCCTGCGGGATGCAGGCCCGCACCTCGTCCCACCCCGGCCAGCCGGGTCGCGCGTCATAACCCAGGATCTGCCCGCGCCGTCCGCTGATCAGGCGCTGCACCCGGGCGGTGCAGTCCGCCGGCGCGGCGATGACGACCTGCAGGATCGGCTCCAGCAGCACCGGCTCGCACTTGGTCAGCGCCTCTTGGATCGCCATGCGGCCCGCCGTGCGGAAGGCCTGCTCGCTGCTGTCCACGCTGTGGAACTGGCCGCCGGTGAGGGTCACCGCCACGTCCACGACGGGGAAGCCCAGCGGGCCGCTGGCCAGCCCGTCGCGCGCCCCGTCCTCCACCGCCGGGATGAAGTTGCGCGGGATGGCGCCGCCCACGACCTTGTCCTCGAAGCGGAACCCCTCGCCGCGCGCCAGCGGGCGGACCTCCACCTGCACGTCGGCGAACTGGCCGTGGCCGCCGGACTGCCGCTTGAATCGGGCGTGCTGGGCGGTGCCGCGCCGGATCGTCTCGCGATAGGGGATCTTCGGCGCGCGGGCGCGGACCGGCACGTTGAACCGCCCGGCCAGCCGGTCCAGCGCGATCTGCACGTGCACCGGCCCCTGGCCGCCCAGCACCATCTCCCCCGCCTGGGCGCCGTCATGCTCCATCCCGTGCCCGAAGCTGAGCGCGTCGTCCTCGTCCACCAGCTTCTGCAGCGCGGCCGTCAGCTTCACCTCGTCGGTGCGCTGGACCGCCTCGATGGCAACGCTGTGGACGGGTGCGGGCGCCTCCGGCCAGAAGGGGGCGCGCACGGCCCCGCCCGTGTCGGACAGGATGTCGCCCGCCCGCGCCTTCTCCAGCTTGCCCAGCGCCACCACGTCGCCCTCCAGCGCTTCCGGCCGTTTGGCGACGGTGCCGCCGACCAGGTCGAACAGGCCGCTGACCCGCTCCCCGGACAGGGTGGTGCCGTCGCCCACGCCGCCGCGCCAGACGCGGGCGACGGACAGCTTGCCGGCATGGTTGGCGTGCAGCGTCTTGAACACCTGCACGACCGTGCGTCCGTCGGGAATCTCCAGCCGGGCGGCCGTCTCCGCCGCTTCCGGCGCCTCGTGCCGCAGCGCCTTCCAGAGCCGCCGCACCCCGTGGTCCCGGTCGGCGCAGCCCATGAAGACCGGCACGATCAGATCCTTGCGCAGGTCCTTGGCGAGCTGGCCGTAAACCTCCTCCCGCGACGGCGCCACATCCTCCAGCAGCTGCTCCAGCAGCGTGTCGTCGAAATCGGCCAGCGCCTCGATCATGGACTGGCGGGCGTCCTGTTCCCGCTCCCGCACCGTGTCGGGCAGGGCCACGAGGTCGGAGGCCTGCCCCGGCCGCCAGCGGTAGGCCCGCTCGCTGACCAGATCGACATAGCCGGTGATCCGCCCGTCCTCCCGGATCGGCACCTGCCGCAGCACCAGCGGCCGCCTGGACGCGGCCTGCAGCGCCTGCATCACGTCCCGCACCCGCAGGTCCGTTCCGCCCAGCTGGTCCATCTTGTTGATGAAGACCATGTGCGGGATGGCGTGATCGTCCAGGAACTTGAAAAGCGGCGCCAGCATGGCCGCCTTGTCGGGTGCCGGCTCCGCCACCACCACGGCGACGTCGGCCACCAGCAGGGCGCGCTGCGCCTCCGCCACCAGCTCCAGCGAGCCGGGGCAGTCCAGCAGCGTCCAGCGTTCGCCCATGAAGTCCAGGGAGGCGACGTTCAGGTCCACGGTCATGTGCCGCGCGCGCGCCTCGGGCGAGGGGTCGCCCACACTGGTCCCCTCCGCCACGCTCCCCTTGCGCTGGATGGCGCCGGCGGCACCAAGCATCGCCTCGAGCAGGGTGGTCTTGCCGCCCAGATAGGGTCCCACCAGCGCCGCCACGCGCGGCCCCGATCTCGTGCCGTTGTTCATCCTTCGCCTCCGGGGTTTCCTGCGTCCATCGACGCCCCGGGGCGGCTGCGCGGCTGAAGTCCAGGCGACCGGTGCCGGTCGCCCCTTCGGCCGTTCAGTCGGCCTGGAGCGCCCGTTTCCTCCTGCCCCCCGATCGAACACCCGCGGGGGCGCCCGAGTCGAGGCGGAAAAGGTTGTGCGCCGCCGCAATTCCGACCTCGGGGCCGGTGCCGCGCGCCTCGATTTGCGCGGCCCGAACTTTCTCTTGTCCAAACCTGACCATTCCGGGAGAATCCGAAAGGGGGCAAGCAAGCTTCAAAAGGAGGCGTCGGTGAGCGCGGGGATCATCGCGATCCTGCAATTCGCGCTGTTCACATTCCTGACCACGGTCGCCGCGAGCGTGGCCGTGAGCGTCATCGGCTACCTGTATGGCGCCGTGATCGAGCAGACCGGACGCGTGGACGAGACGCGGGCGAAGATCGCCCTTTATTCCCGCATCGTCAGCGGCTTCCAGGACCGCCTGGACATGCGCAAGAACCAGGCGGCCGGGTCCGCCAGCCAGCTGTTCGCCTCCCAGCGGCAGGAGAAGCAGCTGAAGGCGCGGGTGCGCGAGCTGGAGACGGCGCACCACCGTTTCGTCCGCATCGTCGGGCAGGAGATGCAGCCGAACAAGCCGTTCGAGGTGATGGCGATGAACACCTCGGTCTCGCACCAGGTGAAGCGGGGCGAGCGCCATCCCTTCTATGACAGCAGCTGGGCGCGGGTGCTGCCGATCCACATCTGGGCGCCCAGCATGGAGGATGCGCGGGAGGAGTTCGAGCGCATCTATCCCAAGACGGTCGGGTTCAAGCTGGTCAGCATCGCGCCGATGCCGACGGAGATCGGCACGCCC
>JAJUIU010000109.1 GCA_029267445.1 Rhodospirillaceae bacterium | reverse complement strand
GGGCCGCCGGCTTGGCCAGCGCCGCCCGCGCCCGCACCCAGTCCAGCAGCCGGTCGGCGGCGATGGTCCGCTCCGGCTTGGCGAGCGGGCCGGTCAGGGTGGCCTCCACATCCGGTGCCGCCTCCGGCCGGGCGGGGTCGATCAGCAGGGCGAGGTCCAGGCTGTCGGCGCCGTAGTCGAGCGTGCCCTTGGCGCGGACGGTGCCGGCCGCCGTCTCCGCCTCCAGCGCGTCGGTCGCCAGGGTGCGGCCCTTCACGGTGAAGCGGGCCTTCAGCCCGGTCAGCGGCGTGCGGCCCCGGCCGACGCTTTCCGCCAGGGCGGCCTGCGCCTCCCGCACAGTCTTGGCACCGTCCAGCGCCTTGGCCAGCCGGTCGAGGTCGAGGCCGGCCAGCGCCCCGTCGGCGGCGGTGACGTCCAGGGTGCCCGCCATGGCGGCGAGCAGGGCGGCGGGCGTCTCCCCCGCCCCCTCCCCCGCCAATGCGAGGTCGACCTTGCTGCCGGACAGGCCCACGGCCACGCCGTCGGCCGGGCGTTCGGGCCAGACGGCCCCCGTCAGCCGCAGGTCGAGGGCGGCGGAGACGGTGCCCGGCGTGTCGGGCGCGGCCCCGGTCGGGGACAGGCGGCCGGTCGCCGTCAGCTCGCCATCACGCCAGCGGCCCTGCAACCCTTCCAGCGTCAGGCCCTGGGGGCCCGCCTTCAGGGTCAGCCCCGCCTCCCGCACGGTTTCGCCCGCCAGGGACAGCGTCTCAGCCCCCAGCGTGAGGTCGAGGTCGACGCCGCCGGTCCAGCCCAGGGACCACGCCCCGTCCGTCCCGCCGGCGACGGCGGAGGCGAGCAGCCCGGCGTCCAGCGCGTCGGTCTGCAGGCTGGCGGTCACGGCCGGGCGGGTGCTGCCGCGCGTCAGCGTCGCCTCCCCGCGCAGGCCCGTCTCGCCGACGCTGCCCTGGATGGCGCGGATGGCGAGATCGGACGGCGGGCCGTCAAGCTCCGCATAGAGGTCGAAGCCGCCGGGGCCGGGCCCGGCCGGGCGCCAGTCGGGCGCGAACAGGCGGACGATGTCCGCCGTTTCCGGGAAGGTGCCGCGCAGCTTGAGGGCGAGCGACGGCGCGCCGGTCGGATCGGACACGGCCCCGCCGGCCTGCAGCGTGCCGCCGCGAAAGCCCAGCTCCGCCTCCAGCGCCACGCGGGCGGCATCGCCGGCCATGCGGGCGTTCAGGCGCACCGGCCCCAGCCGCTCCGGCGGGACCGGCGGCTCGATGGCGAGGGCGCGGAACAGGGGCGCCAGCGTCGCCGCCTCCGCCGCGACGGACAGGTGGGAGGCGGCGAGCGGGGCCACCCCGCCGATGCGGCCGCTGACCCGCGCCTTCACCCCGGCCGCCGATTCGGCCGACAGGTCGCGCAGCGTCAGCGCCCCGCCGCCCAGCGTGGCGGACAGGGTCAGCCCGTCGATCGGCACGCCGCCGGCGGTGAGCTGCCCGAACCGGGCGTCGATGTTGGCGTCGAACGCCTTGGTCAGACCGGCCCAGTCCAGCCCCGCCAGACCGGGGCCGTAGGCGTCCAGGTTCAGCCGGTCGGCCTCCAGGTCCAGCCCGATGCCGAGCCGCCCGAGCCGGGACACGGAGAGAGCACCACTGAAGCTGGTCGTATCGACCGATCCGGCCGCGTCCAGCAGCTGGAAATCCCGCTGGCGGCCGACGAGGCGGCCGGTGAGCTTCGCCTGCCGCAGCCGCTCGACCGGCACGCCGGTCACGTCCAGCCCCAGCCAGGCCAGCGTGTCGCGCAGGCTGTCGGCACCGATCTCGAGCGCCAGGTCGGCGCGGGGCCGGTCCCGCTCCCGCACGATGGAGCCGGCGAGGGCCAGGGCCGCGTTGCCCGGCAGCCCGATGTTGAGGCCGGTCAGGTCGATCCGCCCGTCGGCCCCGGCCGCCAGCAGGCGCAGGTCGCGCAGGGTCCCGCCCCGCCAGTCCACCTGATCGGCCAGCGCGTCCAGCTCCAGCCGCAGGCCGGTCGGTGGCATGGGCAGGAGCGGGACGCCATCCGCCCCCGCCGGGGCGGCCAGCGAATCGAGGTCCAGCCGGGCCAGCGACAGCACCAGCTTCAAGGCCGGGACCGGATCGGCGCCGGAGCGTCGCAGCTCGATCCCGCCACCGCCGCGCGTCTCCCCCAGGCGGAGCTCCATCCCCTCCAGCGCCACGGCGGTGCGCTCCGCCGACAGGGTGCCCCGGATGTCGAAGGGCTGCTCCAGCGCCGGCGTCCCGGCGGGCAGCGGGGTCCAGCCCGTCAGCGCAGCCACCGCCTCCGCCAGCCCGGCGAGGCGCCCGCCCTCCGCCCGCAGCTCCCCCTGGACCATGGGAGCCGGGCCGCCGGCCACCACGCCCGCGTAGCGCAGGGCCGATCCGCCGTCCGGCAAGTCCAGCGTGGCCCGCACCGGCAGGGCCCCGCCCTGGGCCACCCGGCCGGTGGTCACGTCCAGCGACATGGGCAGGCCGCCCAGGAAGAAGCCGCCGGCCACGTTGTAGGGCCCGTCCGGCCCCCCGGCGTCCACCTCCCCCCGGATGCGGTCGAGCACCAGCTCCCGGTCGCGCGCCACGTCGCGCAGGACCAGGGCCCCGCCCTCGATCGACAGGCGGTCGATCTGCACCGCGCCGCCCAGGGCGGCGAGCGCGATCGGCCCGCGCAGGCGGCCGTCCGCGCGCAGATCAAGCCGCATGCGAGGCTCCACCAGGGACAGGCTCTCGATCTGGATGACGCCGCGCAGTAGGGCGAGCGGCCGCAGGCGGAGATCGACGCTGCGGATGTCGGCCAGCGCCTCCCCATCCTCCGCCGCCGCGAAGGTGACCTCTCCAACGGTGAGGGTCGGCTTGGGCAGGACCGCGAGGTCCACCGGGCCGGCGATGGTCACCGTCCGGCCTGTGGCGGCGGCCAGGAACTCCGCCACCTGCTGGCGGTGGCGGTTCCAGTCGATGAAGTGGGGCAGCACGAGGGCGGCGCCGGCCAGGACCAGCAGCGTCACCCCCAGACCGATGAGGAACCTTTTCACCGACACGTCCCGCGCGGTTTCACGAGGTGGCGGCGGTCGTGGCCGCGTCCGTCGCGGTTCCAGGACCGCCACCCGTCGGTTAAGCTAGTGATCCGGGGCGCCCGGTGCAAACGGGCACCGGGGGGCGGACCAGCCAGTTTGGGGAGCAGGATGGGGACGGCATGGGCGATGTGGTCAACCTGAACCGGGCCCGCAAGCGGCGGGAGCGTGCGGAAAAGGAGGCCCGCGCCGCCGAGAACCGGGCGAAGTTCGGCCAGCCCAAGGCCGCCCGCGACAAGGCGAAGGCCCTGGACGAGAAGGCCGCGAAAAGCCTGGACGGGCACAAGCTGACCCCGGACTGAGGGGCCTTCGCTGGATTCAGTGGGCGCCGGCGGGGCCGCGCTGGCGCAGCCGGTCCACCACCCGGAAGCCCAGCATCCCCGCCAGCATGGCGGCCACGAACAGCCAGACCGACGGGCCGCCCAGCCCGATGGCCGACAGGGCCGGACCGGGGCAGAGGCCGACCAGCCCCCAACCCAGGCCGAACAGCGCGGCACCGCCGACGAGGCGGCCGTCGATGTCGCGGCGGGTCGGGATCTGGAACCGCGGCTCCAGCAGCGGGGCCGGGCGGCGCAGCACCACCCGGTAGCCGACGAAGGTGACGGCGAGGCCGCCCGCCATGACGAAGGCGAGGCTGGGGTCCCAGGCGCCGGCGACGTCGAGGAAGCCCAGCACCTTCTCAGGGTCGATCATGCCGGAGATGGCGAGGCCGGCGCCGAACAGCAGGCCGGCGGCCAGGCCCGAAAGGATGCGCGCCATGGCTCAGCCCCCGATCACATGGCGGACGACGAAGACCGTGAGCGCCGCCACGGCCATGAAGGTCACGACGCTGACCAGCGAGCGCGGCGACAGCCGGGCGAGGCCGCAGATGCCGTGGCCGCTGGTGCAGCCGCTGCCGAGCTGGGTCCCGATGCCAACCAGCAGGCCGCCGGCGACCAGCAGCCCCAGGTCGGGTGTGACCGTCGGCATCGCCACCAGCCCGGTGGGCAGCAGCAGCAAAGGCGCGAGGATCAGCCCGGCGACGAAGGCCAGGCGCCAGCCCCGGTCGTCGGCCGGGGTCGGCGGGTCGATGGCGCCGGCGGCGATGCCGCTGATGCCGGCGATGCGGCCCTGGGCGGCCATCAGCAGAACGGCGGCCGCCCCGATCAGGGCGCCGCCCGCCAGGGCCGCGATCCAGGCCTGGACGTCCACGATCATGCGCGATCCTCCTCCAGCGTCATCGCCGTCCGCGCGGCCTCCGGCGCGGAGCCGGGCGCGCAGAACAGGCGGTACATTGTGCCCACGAACTCCGCCGCCAGCGGCGAGGCGAGCCGGTAATGGATCGACGTCCCCTCCCGCCGGGTTGCGACCAGCCCTTCCGCCCGCAGCCGGGCGAGGTGCTGGGACGCCAGCGTCTGCCCCACCCCCAGCCGGTCGGCCAGGGCGCCCACCGTCTGTTCCCCCTTCAGCAGGTTGCACAGGATCATCAGGCGGTGCGGGCTGGCCATGGAGCGCAGGAAATCGGCCGCCTCCTCCGCCCGGGCCTGCATGGTGGCCGGGTCGATGGCAGCGTCGATGGCGGGGCCGTCGGGAGGGGCGTCGTCTTCCTTCATACAATCGAATATAATGATGGAATGAAACGCGCGCAAGGGCCGGCGCGCAGGGGGCACCCGCCATCAGTGCGAAGCGCTCAGCGTGGACGGTTGACGTGGCCCATCTTGCGGCCGGGGCGGGCCTCCGCCTTGCCGTAGAGATGCAGGCGCGCACCGGGTTCGGCCAGGAACTCCGGCCAGCGGTTGACGGCGTCGCCGATCAGGTTCCGCATCTCGCAAGGGGCGAGCGCGTCCGTCGCCCCCAGCGGCAGGCCGCAGACGGCGCGCACCAGCTGCTCGAACTGGCTGGTGGCGCAGAAATCCATGGTCCAGTGGCCGGAATTGTGCGGGCGGGGCGCCACCTCGTTCACCAGGACGCGGCCGTCGGTCGTGACGAACAGCTCCACCGCCAAGAGGCCGACCACGCCCAGCGCCTCCGTCAGCGCGGTCGCCGCGCGCACCGCCTCCGCCGCGACGGCGGGCGCGAGGTCGGCCGGGGCCAGCGTGGTGTCAAGGATGCCGCCCGCGTGCCGGTTCTCCACCGGCGGATATGCGGCCGTCACGCCATCGGCCCGCCGTGCCACGATGACGGAGGCCTCAAGCGCGAAATCGACCCAGCCCTCAAGAATGCCCTCGGCGGCCCCCATCTCCGCCCAGGCGGCGGAAAGGTCGGTGGTGCCGTGGATGCGGACCTGCCCCTTGCCGTCATAGCCCATGCGGGTGGATTTCAGGATCGCGGGCGCGCCGAGGTCCGCCACCGCGTCGGCGAGCTCCGCCGCACTCCGCACCGCGCGGAAGGGGGCGGTGGCGAGGCCGATCGAATTGGCGAAGGTCTTCTCCCGCAGCCGGTCCTGCGCAACGGCCAGGACGCCGGCCCCCGGATGCGTGGGCACCCGTGCGGCCAGGAACTCCACCGTCTCCGTCGGCACGTTCTCCCATTCCAGGGTGACGACGTCGACCGCGGCGGCGAAGCGGGCCAGCGCCTCCCGGTCGGTCCAGCCCGCCTCGGTCACGGCGGCGGCGACCTGCCCGCACGGGCTGTCCCGCCCCTCCGGCCCGAACAGGTGGGTACGGTAGCCCAGGCGCGCGGCGGCCAGCGCCGTCATCCGGCCGAGCTGGCCGCCCCCCAGCATGCCGATGGTGGAGCCGGGCGGGATCATGGGGTCAGGCCTTGGGATCGTCGGTCGGGACCAGGGCGACGCCGTCCGTCTGCCGGGCGCGCCACGCCGTCAGGGCCGCGTCCACTCCCCCGTCGGACAGGGCCAGCACGGAGGCGGCCAGCAATGCGGCGTTGACGGCGCCCGCCTTGCCGATGGCGAGCGTGCCCACCGGAACGCCGCCCGGCATCTGGACGATGGAGTGCAGGCTGTCGACACCCTTCAGCGCGTGGCTTTCCACCGGCACGCCGAACACCGGCAGCGTGGTCAGGCTGGCGGCCATGCCGGGCAGATGGGCCGCCCCGCCGGCACCGGCGATGATGATCTTCACCCCGCGTTCCTTCGCCGTGGTGGCGTAGGCGTAGAGCCGGTGCGGCGTGCGGTGGGCGGAGACGATGTGCGCCTCGTACGCGATGCCCAGCGCCTCCAGCACCTCGGCCGCGTGGCGCATGGTGGCCCAGTCGGACTGGCTGCCCATGATGATGCCGACGGGGCCTTTGGCCCGCTGCGGAAACGGCGATTCCTGGCTGCTCACGGCGCTGCGGACCCCGGATTGCTGGAAAGCGCGGGATTATAGGGACCCGCGCGAACCCCTCAAGTGATCCGTGAAGCGAACCCTCAAGCGATGATGTCCGGCAGCAGTTCGCTTTCGATCCGGGCGATCATGTCCTTCAGCACCAGCTTGCGCTTCTTCAGGCGCTGAATCTGGAGCTGATCCACCGGGAACTGTTCACCCAGCCGCGTGATCACGTCGTCCAGATCCCGGTGCTCCACCCGCAGGGACGCGAGCTTCTCTTTCAATGCCTGTTGATCGGTCATCGCCTGAATAGCCGGGCTGCAAATCGTGGTCGGGGCTGGGGCCGGATGCGGAGAGGGCGCCTCCATACCACAAATCCAGGGCTGTTTCGCCGCAACTTTTTCGCACCGCCGCCCCGCGACGCCGTGCATGCGCCGCACCGGCGCGGGGATGGTTCCCGGCCAGCCTCCGTGGCGGTTGCGGGCGCGCGCGGTTTCCGCAAGACTGCGCCTCCGATGGCCGGGCGAACGGTTGGGCCGATGACGTTTCGGCGTCCCCCGCCCCGGCCGCGATCGAGGAACGGAAGACACGGCATGGCTGGCGAGAAGCGTATCGGAATCCTGACGAGCGGCGGCGACTGCGCCGGCCTGAACGCCGTCATCCGGGCCGCGGTCCACCGGGCCGCCCATTACGGCTGGCAGGTGGTCGGGATCGAGGACGGCACCCAGGGCCTGCTGACCCGGCCGGTGCGCTATCTCGATCTCAGCCTCAACGACGTCGACGGCGCGATGATGCGCCAGGGCGGCACGGTGCTGGGCACCACCAACAAGGGCGACCCCTTCGCCTATCCGATGGCCGACGGCAGCAAGAAGGACCGCTCGGCGGAGATCATCGGCGGCCTGCGCGAGCTGGGGGTGGAGGCGCTGATCGGCATCGGCGGCGACGGCTCCATGGCGATCCTGCGCAAGCTGGCGCAGTTGGGCGACATCAAGCTGATCGGCATCCCGAAGACGATCGACAACGACCTCGGCATCACCGAGACGTCGGTCGGCTTCGACACGGCGGTGGCCGTGGCGACGGAGGCGCTGGACCGGCTCCAGCCCACGGCCGCCAGCCACGACCGGGTGATGGTGCTGGAGGTGATGGGCCGCGACGCCGGCCACATCGCCCTGTCGGCCGGCATCGCCGGCGGCGCCGACGTGATCCTGATCCCGGAGGTGCACTGGTCCATCGACGGCGTGGCGGCCAAGATCGAGCGGGTGCGCAAGGGCGGGCGCAACTTCGCCCTGGTCGTCGTCTCCGAGGCGGTGAAGACGGCCGAGGGCACCATCCCGCAGCGGGAGTTCGCCGACGGCCAGAAGCGGCATGGCGGCATCGGCAACTATGTCGGCCACCTGATCGCCGAGGCGACGGGGGCGGAGACGCGGGTCACGGTGCTGGGCCATGTGCAGCGCGGCTGCCCGCCCAGCTACCGCGACCGGCTGCTGGCCTCGGCCTTCGGGGTCAAGGCGGTGGACCTGATCGCCGAGGGCAAGTCCGACCGGCTGCTCGCCTGGTCCAACCGGCAGATCGTCGACGTGCCCATCGAGGACGCGATCAAGACCTACGCCGCCGTCGATCTGGACAGCACGCTGATGCAGACGGCGCGCGGCCTCGGCATCTATATCGGCGACGTCAAGGCCTGATGGCCGAGGACTTGGCGGACGGGCTCTGGTACTTCGCGGTGGCGCTCTACGGGCGGCCGGGTATGGCCGACCTTTGCCTGGAACTCCAGGACCGGCACGGGATGGACGTGCCGCTGCTGCTGTGGGCGGCCTGGGTCGGGGCGGCGCGCGACCACGCGCTGACGCCGGGGGAGCTCGCGGCGGCCGACGCGGCGGTCGCCCCCTGGCGGCGCGACGTGGTGGCCCCGCTGCGGGCCGTGCGGCGGCGGCTGAAACAGGGCCCCCTGCCCTTGGCACCGACGGCCGGAAGCGACAGCCTGCGCGACCGGGTGAAGGCGCTGGAGCTCGAGGCGGAGCGGCTGCAGCTGGCCGAACTGGCCCGCCATCCGGCCGGCGCGCCCGCGAAGGGGCCGGCCGCAGACGCGCTCCGTAGCAATCTCGCCCTGCTCATGCCGGCCCAACCGGAGGCCGCAGTTACAGAGCGGTTACACGCAGCCGCGTTGAGCGCGATTTCGTCTATGGTAGCGTCCGACGTTTGAGGCCGCCGGCTCGACCGGCCAACGACCATGGCCCGACAGGGACCGCAGAACGGGGTAAGGGACACGCGCATGATCGGATATCTGAAGACGGGTTGCGCCACGGCGCTGGTGCTGGCGCTGACGGTGGGCGGCGCCATGGCCGCCGAGACGACTCAGGTGGCGCAGACGCAGGCCGTGCCGAAGGGTCAGCCGGCGGCCCCCGGACTGCCGGTGGTCGATCCGTCGGTCAGCCCGTGCGACAACTTCTTCCTGCACGCCTGCAAGCCCTGGATCGAGGCGAACCCGATCCCGGCCGACCAGTCGCGCTGGGGCAGCTTCAACGTGCTGGCCGAACAGAACCAGACGATCCTGCGCACCATCCTGGAGGAGGCGGCGAAGAACCCCACCCCCCGGACCGCCAAGATCGGCGCCTTCTACGGCGCCTGCATGGACGAGGCGGCGGTGGAGCAGAAGGGCCTCGCCCCGCTGAAGCCCACGCTGGACCGGATCGCGGCGCTGAAGGACAAGGGCCAGCTCGCCACGCTGCTCGCCTCGCTGCACAACATCGGCGTGCCGGGCCTGTTCTCCTTCGGCCAGCAGGCCGATCCGGACCAGGCCACCATGGCCATCGCCCGCATGGCGGAGGGCGGCCTGGGCCTGCCGGACCGCGACTTCTATTTCAAGGACGACGACCGTTCCAAGCAGCAGCGCGCGGCGTACCTTGCCCACCTGGAGAAGGTGTTCGGCCTGATGGGCGTGCCGGCCGACAAGGCCAAGGCGAACGCCGAGACCATCATGGCGTTCGAGACGAAGCTGGCCGAGGGCTGGATGGACCGCGTGGCGCGCCGCGATCCGCTGAAGCGCACCAACAAGCAGGACCTGTCCACCTTCCGGGCGCTCGCCCCCGGCTTCGACTGGGCGGCGTACAAGAAGACGCTGGGCACGCCGGACTTCGACGTGCTCAACAACGCCAACCCGGACTACTTCAAGCACCTGGAGAAGGTGCTGGCGGAGACGCCGCTGGAGACGGTGAAGACCTACCTGACGTGGCACGCGGTGCGGGCGGCGTCCCCCTGGCTGCCCAAGGCGTTCGTGGAGGAGAACTTCGACTTCTACGGCCGCACCCTGTCGGGGGCGAAGGAGCTTCGGCCGCGCTGGAAGCGCTGCGTGGACGCCACCGACAACGCGCTGGGCGAGGAGCTGGGCCAGTTCTATGTGGAGAAGGCCTTCGGGCCGGAGCAGAAGGAGCGGATGCTGCGCATGGTCGCGGACATCCAGCAGGCCTTCTACGACAACGTGCCCTCGCTCACCTGGATGGGTCCGGAGACCCAGGCCAAGGCGAAGGAGAAGCTGAAGGCCGTCACCAACAAGATCGGCTACCCGGACGAGTGGCGCGATTATGCGGCGCTGGAGGTGAAGCGCGACGATCTGCTGGGCAACGCCGCCCGATCCTTCTCCTTCGAGCAGGCCTACAATCTCGCCAAGATCGGCAAGCCGCGCGATCCGAAGGAATGGCTAATGACGCCGCCGACGGTGAACGCCTATTACATGCCGCCGAACAACGACATCAACTTCCCGGCCGGCATCCTGCAGCCGCCCTTCTTCGACAAGGCGGCCGACGACGCCTACAACTACGGCGCCATCGGCGGCGTGATCGGCCATGAGATCACCCACGGCTTCGACGACCAGGGCCGCAAGTACGACGCCAAGGGCAACCTCGCCAACTGGTGGACGCCGGAGGACGAGACCCGCTTCGGCGAGAAGGCCCAGTGCCTCGTCGACCAGTACGGCTCCTATGTGGCCGACGGGGACGTGACGCTGAACGGCAAGGCCACGCTGGGCGAGAACACGGCCGACAATGGCGGCCTGCGCATCGCCTATCTGGGCCTGAAGGCGCGCCTTGGCGAGGCGATGGGCCAGAAGATCGGCGGGCTGACGGCCGAGCAACGCTTCTTCTACGGCTGGGCGCACGTCTGGTGCTCGTCCGCCCGGCCGGAGGCGCGGCGCCTGCAGGCCCTGACGGGCGTGCACTCCCTGCCGGAGTACCGCGTCAACGGCACGGTCTCGAACATGCCGGAGTTCGCCAAGGCCTTCAATTGCAAGCCCACGGACGCGATGGTCCGGGGCGACAAGGCCTGCCGCGTCTGGTGACGCTTCCCGCCATCCGGGCATGAAAAAGGGGACGGACCCGCAAGGTCCGTCCCCTTCTCCTTTTCGGGCCGGCGTGGCGTCAGTCGGCCCGCTCGGCGGCGCGCTCCGTCCGCTCGGCGGTGTTCTCGGCCGCCTCCTCGGTCCGCTCGCCGGCACGCTCCAGCGCGTCGCCGGCATCCTCGGCGGC
>JAJUIU010000106.1 GCA_029267445.1 Rhodospirillaceae bacterium | reverse complement strand
GCCGCCCTTCCCGGGCGCCCGCCCCGCAGCACCGGCGCCGCCCGCCCAGCCGACGCCGACGCCGGCCCCGGTCGAACCCCAGCTCATGCTCTACGCCATGGTGCAGGCGACGAAGGCCGACGGCACGCTGGACGCCGAGGAGCGGGCGCGCCTGTTCGCGCATCTGGAGGGGTCCGGTGCCGCGGCCGAGGAGGTGCGGCACCTGGAGCTTTTGCTGGCGGCCCCGCTGGACCTGGACGGGCTGGTCGCCCGCGTCCACGACCCGGCCACGGCGGCGGAGGTCTACGCCGCCTCCCGCCTCGCCATCGATCCGGACACGGAGGCCGAGCGCGCCTATCTCGCCGAGCTGGCGCGCCGCCTTGGCCTCGACGCGGCCGCCGTGGCGGAGATCGAGGGGCGGCTGGCCGAGGCCGGTGCGGACTGATCAGACATCGCGAACACCAGACAGAGGGCTTCATCCCATGACGCAGTGGTTCTTCCATACCGCGACGGAACAGGTGGGCCCGCTGGAGGGCCGAGCGGCGATGGAATTCGCCCGCGCCAACCCCGACGCCCATTGCTGGCGCCAGGGCTTCGCCGAATGGCTGCCGGTGCGCGCCGTGGCGGAGCTGAGCGGGCAGGCGAACCCCTGGTCCGGCATCCCCACACCCCCGCCCGTCCCGTCGGGCCGGCGCGGCACGGCCGACGAGATCGACTTCCGCATCTTCGGGGAGGAGATGCAGTTCGTGGAGGTGGAGCTGGACCCGGGGGAAAGCGCCATCGCCGAGGCCGGTGCCATGATGTACAAGGACGCCGCCATCGAGATGAACACCATCTTCGGCGACGGGTCGGGGCAGCAGGGCGGCGGCTTCCTGGACAAGCTGATCGGGGCCGGCAAGCGCGTCATCACGGGCGAGAGCCTGTTCACCACCGTGTTCACCCACAAGGGCGGGGGCAAGGGCAAGGTCGCCTTCTCCGCCCCTTATCCGGGCACCATCCTGGCCCTCAAGCTGTCGGACCTGGGCGGCAGCCTCGTCTGCCAGAAGGACAGCTTCCTGGCGGCGGCCAAGGGTGTCGCCGTCGGCATCCATTTCCAGCGCAAGGTCCTGACCGGCCTGTTCGGCGGGGAGGGCTTCATCATGCAGCGGCTGGACGGCGACGGCTGGGTCTTCGCCCATGTCGGCGGTGCGGTGGTGGAACGCCAGCTCGCCCCCGGCGAGGTGCTGCATGTCGACACGGGCTGCCTCGCCGCCATGACGCCCAGCGTGGATTTCGACCTGGTCCAGGTGGGTGGCGTCAAATCCATCCTGTTCGGCGGGGAGGGGCTGTTCTTCGCCACCCTGCGCGGCCCCGGCCGTGTCTGGCTGCAGAGCCTGCCCTTCAGCCGTCTGGCCGGCCGCATGCTGGCCGCCGCCGGGCCGACGGGCAGCAAGGGCGAAGGCAGCGTGCTGGGCCCGCTGGGCGACATCGTGATGGGGAACCGGTAAGTCGCCCCATCACCCCTCCAGCGGCTTCAGCTCCTTGCCGGTCCAGACGAAGTAGCGGGTGTCCGCCTTCTGGCCGCCCGGGGCCTTCTCCGGCGGGTTCGCCACGAACAGGCGGCTGTCGCGCTGGAAGGCGGCGCCGTGGCTGGTGCGCGGGCCGAAGGTGACGGCCCCGCTGCGGGCGTCGATGAAGGCCCACTGGCGGCAGTCCGCCCCGCAGCCCCAGCTCGCCACCGCGACATGGCCGGCGAAGGCCGCCCCCCGTTCCGCCCCCTGGCGGATCGCGGTGCGGTACTCCCGCGCCTGGGGATGGCTGGACAGGTCCGGGGCCACCGCCTCCGCCGCGATGATGTGGTAGGGCGGATACTGCTCGAACCGGGGTGTCGCCAGCACCCGGCGTTGCTCGGCCGGAAGCTCGTTCACATGATAGCCGCCGCCCGGCACGGGTGTCGGATTACAGGCCGACACGGCCAGCACCGGCAGCACGAAGGCGGAGGCGAGGGGGAGCGCGAAGCGTCGCATGACCATGGCGGGTGACATCTGACTGTCCGGGTCCGGGGTGTCTTCAACAGCCGCGATGGACAGTAATCATAAGAGGTTAACGGCCGGTTTTCACGGCCAACCGCAATTTCGGGGTATAACCCGTTCTTAAGTGGTATGTCCGGGGTGCGGGGATGCCCGCCAGCGCCGGTCAGAAGGGCATGATGACGCCCAGCGTCAGGCTCTTGTCCTTGAAGCGCAGGCGGCTCGCGATTTGCAGATCGTCGTCGCCCGGCCCGGACATCTTGAGGGCGAAGGACCCGCTCTCAAAGCCCCAGTCCATGTCCATAGGGTTGCCCATCAGGCTGGTGGAGGCGCTGCCCTCCAGCGGGTTGCCGCCGCCGGGGGCGTCCTGCGGCTTCTCCGGCGCCATGCCCAGGCGCAGCGCCGTCTCCGACGGCACGAAGCCCAGGCTGACGGCGAAGCCGCCGCCCGGTGCCGTCTGCGTCAGCCCGAAATTCAGGTCGCCGGGTTCCGCCGGGCGCGGCATGGCGAGGCGGGAGGCGACCTGGAGTTCGCGCGGCTTGCCGGAGCGGGGGCGGGGGGTGAGGTCGCTGGCGACCACGGTTCCCGCAGCGTTGGTGCCCGCAGCGTTGGTCCCCGCCGTGTTGGTGCCCGCCGCGTCCGCCTGGGCCGGGCGGGCGGGCGCCAGATCGATGACGAGGCGCTGTCCGGCCCTGCCGGCACCGGGCAGCACCGCCGTGGAGACGGCGGCCGCCGGCCGGGCCAGATCGATGGACAGGCGCACGGAATGGGCCGTCGGCACGGCGCGCCAGCCCGCACCGGAGGGCAGGGTGCCCGATTCGGCGAGGTGCCAGACGGCACCCGGCAGCTCCACCGTCAGGCGGGAGCCGCCGCGCTCCAGCGTCGCCGCGACTCCGGTGGTCGCCAGGGGGGCCGCCGTCGCGTCCAGCACGACCCGCAGCCGGTCCGGATGGCTGCCCGCCCGGATGCCGGTGATGGCCGGAACCGCAGCCACGGCCGATTGGCCCGGCGCCGCCAGGGCCGGGGCGCACGGGATTGCCGCACCCAGAAGGGCGCCCAGGACGGTGGTGAGCATGGCGGCGCGTCTGGCGGCCACCCGCTTCGAATCCCCGGAAGAGTTCCCCCGCATGTCCCCGCGCAACATCGGCACCTGTTCCCCGCATCCTGTGTAGCGCAGGCCGACCCATCCTGTCAGCCCCCGTCGCGGCCGCCCCCGGCGCCGCCCCCCGTTTGCCACGGTTCCCCAACCGTGCGGGGCGCCCCGGTCTTGCGCAACCTTGTGCGGCGTGCGGCCCCCTGAATAAGTGAAACGTCACGGAACGGGGAAGTTCCCCGCCGTCACGCCGGCCCCGGCGCCGCGCCCCATTGCCGCCCGTCGCGGTCGGGTCTAAAACGCCGTCGCAACGCTTCGACCGGCAACCGCCGCATCTCCCGGGAGGATAGGGTCCATGGCCGCCAACGTGCGCATCGAAACCGACAGCTTCGGCCCGATCGAGGTGCCGGCCGACCGCTACTGGGGCGCCCAGACGCAGCGCTCCCTGCAGAACTTCAAGATCGGGGGCGAGCGGATGCCCGCCCCGCTGGTCCGGGCGCTGGGCATCGTCAAGAAGGCGGCCGCCAAGGCGAACGTGACGCTGGCCGCCATGGACCCCAAGCTGGGCCAGGCCATCGTGGACGCGGCGGAGGAGGTGATCGACCTCACCCTGGTGGAGCACTTCCCCCTGGTGGTCTGGCAGACCGGGTCCGGCACCCAGACCAACATGAACGCCAACGAGGTGATCTCCAACCGGGCGATCGAGCTTCTGGGCGGGGAGATGGGCAGCAAGAAGCCCGTGCACCCGAACGACCATGTCAACATGGGCCAGTCGTCCAACGACACCTTCCCCACGGCCATGCACATCGCGGCGGCGGAACAGGTGCACCACGAGCTGGTGCCCGCGCTTGAGGGGCTGCACGCCGCGCTGGACGCCAAGGCGAAGGAATTCGCCGACATTGTCAAGATCGGCCGCACCCACCTGCAGGACGCCACGCCGCTGACCCTGGGGCAGGAGTTCAGCGGCTACGCCCAGCAGATGGCCTACGGGATCGAGCGGGCGAAGTCGGTGATGCCGGCCCTGCTGCGCCTCGCCCAGGGCGGGACGGCCGTGGGCACCGGCCTCAACGCCAAGGTCGGCTTCGACGTCGCCTTCGCGAAGGAGGTGGCGGACATCACCGGCCTACCCTTCGTCACCGCCCCCAACAAGTTCGAGGCGCTGGCGGCGCACGACAGCATCGTGGAGGCCTCGGGCGTGATGAACACGCTGGCCTGCTCGCTCATGAAGATCGCCAACGACGTCCGCATGTTGGGCAGCGGCCCCCGCTGCGGCATCGGGGAGATCAGCCTGCCGGAGAACGAGCCTGGAAGCTCCATCATGCCGGGGAAGGTGAACCCGACCCAGTCCGAGGCGATGACCATGGTCTGCGCCCAGGTGATGGGCAACCATGTCGCCATCAGCCACGCGGGTGCCACCGGCCATTTCGAGCTGAACGTCTTCAAGCCGGTGATGATCTACAACCTCTTGCAGTCGATCCGCCTGATCGCCGACGCCTGCCGCAGCTTCACCGAGAACTGCGTCGTCGGCATCGAGGCGAACCGCGAGCGCATCACCAAGCTGATGCATGAGTCCCTGATGCTGGTGACGGCGCTGAACCCGCATATCGGCTACGACAACGCCGCCAAGATCGCCAAGAAGGCCCACAAGGAGGGCACCACGCTGCTCCAGGCCGGGATGGATCTGGGCCTGCTGGACGAGGCGAAGTTCAAGGCCTGGGTGAAGCCGGAGGACATGGTCCATCCGCGCTGAGGGTGGGGCGGACTGTAGAGTGGAGGGGCGGTCCCGCCGGGGCCGCCCCGTTGCGTTTCGGGCGATCCGCGCCATAATGCCGTCATTGCTGTCATTGCAGGCGGAACGCTCCATGGCGACGTTGACGGTTCGCGGGCTGGACGAGGCCCTGGTTCGGAAGCTGAAGGTCCGGGCCGCCCAGAACGGCCGCTCTGCGGAGGCCGAGCACCGGGCCATACTTCATGAGACACTGGCGGGCGACAGTTCCGCCGACGCGCGGCGGCAGGCGGCGGCGCGGCTGCGCGCCTTCAGGGAGTCACTGGGTGACAGGACATTCCCGCCGTCCCAGGACGTCCTGGCCGAGGAGCGGATGGACCGCACCGATCGGCTGGCCGCCGGTGGGACGGACCGGCGGTGACGCTTGTCGTCGACGCCTCCGTCGCCCTGAAGTGGGTTCTGCGCGAGGCGGGCAGCGAACAGGCGGAACGGCTGCTGACCAGCGGGGAGCGCCTGCTGCTCCCTGATTTCTGGCTTGCGGAGGCCGCCAGCGTTGTCTGGAGGCATGCGCGGAAGCGGTTGCTGGCTCCCGATGAAGCCCGGCGAGCCTTGACCCTGCTCATGGAGGTGGTGCCCACGGAGCCCACGGCCGGGCTTGGCCTTCATGGAGCCGCCTTGGAGCTTGCCATGGCGATGGACCACACCCCGTACGACTGCCTCTATGCCGTCTTCGCGATCGCCATGGCCGCCGACGGGCTTGTGACGGCGGACGCGGCGTTCGCGAGCGCCCTTCGGCGGCATCCCGACCCCCGGATCGCCGCCCTGCCCATCGAGCTTGCCCGCTTCTAGCCGCTGGACAGCCCGCGCCCACCCTGCTACCCGCACCCCCGTCCGATCGTTCCGTCAAAGAAGCAACAAGACCGATGCGAGCTTTCCGGGCCGCGCTGCTCGCGGCCGTTTCCGTCGCCCCCCTCTGCGGTGCGCAGGCCCAGATCATGGAGGAGATCGTCGTCACCGCGCGGCAGCGGGCGGAGGATCCGCGCCGGGTGCCGGTGGCGCTGTCCGTGCTGCCCGAAGCGCGGATCGCGCGGGCGCGGGTGGATTCCATCGCCGGCATTGCCACGCGGGTGCCGGGGCTGGTGGTCAGCGACCCGTTCGGCCGCTTCAACCCCGCCCCCGCGATCCGGGGCCTGACCCAGCCGGGCGTGGGGGACGAGCCCAGCGTCGGCTTCTTCCTGGACGGCGTCTACATCTCGGGCCGCAGCAGCATCAACCTGTTCCTGAACGACCTCGCCCGGGTGGAGGTGCTGAAGGGTCCGCAGAACGCCCTGTTCGGGCGCAACACCTTCGGCGGGGCGGTGAACCTCGTGACCCGCCTGCCCGGCGACGCGTCCGAAGGCTTCGCCGAGCTGACGGTGGGCACGAAGGAATTGCGGGAGGTGGCGGCCGGGCTGACCGTGCCGCTGGTGCCGGGCAAACTGTCCGCCCGCGCCACGGTGGTGCTGAAGGATTTCGGTGGGTTCTACGGCAACGAGCTGGCGGGCGGGCCGGAGATCGGGTCTGAGAGGTCCACCGGGGCCGCACTCACCCTGCGCGCCACGCCCGGCGAGCTGCTGGAGGCGATCCTGCGCGTCAGTTACGCGGAGGACGATGACGGGCAGCCCAAGGGCTACTACGTACCCGCAAACTGCCAGCCGCGCATCCCGGACGGGCAGCTGCGCCAGTTCTGCGGGGAGATCCCGGAGCGCACGGGCGGATTCGCCGCCAATGCGGAGCATTTCGGCTTCCGCCGCGACGCCTGGCGCACGGCGCTGACGGTGAACATGGGCATGGGCTTCGCCACGCTGACGGGCATCACCGCCTTCAACGCGGAGACCAACGAGTTCAACCGCGACGATGATTACAGCGCCCGCCTGATCTCCCGCGCCGGGCAGCTCACCGACCGCTGGGACGTCAGCCAGGAGCTGCGTCTGGTGTCGGCTGGGACGGGGCCGCTGACCTGGCTGGTGGGGGCCAACGCCTACCGCTTCGACAATGAGACGGAGCGGCGGAACATCCAGTTCTTCCTGGGCCAGACGGCGCCCACCGGCGGGGTGCGCACGGCGGCGGTGACGGACAGCTATGCCCTCTATGGCAACCTGGGCTATGCCCTGACCGACGCGCTGACCCTGTCCGGCGATCTGCGCTGGCAGCGGGACGAGAAGGTGTTCCGCAGCAGCGCGCGCGACCGGCTGGGCCGCCCCATCGACCTGGACGATGGCTGGACCATGTGGACGCCGCGCGTGGCCCTGTCCTGGCAGGCGGCGGACGACGCGCTGGTCTACGCCAGTGTGGCCAAGGGGGCGAAGAGCGGCGGCTTCAACGAGATGGCCAACCTGTTCGACGACGAACGCAGCTTCGGGCCCGAGCAGAACTGGACATACGAGCTGGGGGCCAAGGCGCAGTGGCTGGGCGGGCGGCTGTCGGCCGACGCGGCCCTGTTCTGGATCGACTGGACGAACCAGCAGGTGGTGGCGGCCTCGGCCGCCGGGCTGCTGAACAACTTCTACACCAACAACGCGGGGGAAAGCCGCAGCCGGGGGCTGGAGGTGGCGCTGACCGCCGCCCCGACGGACGGGCTGACGGCCGGTGTCGCCTACACGCTGGTGGATGCGGAGTTCGTGGACTACGCCGATCCCGACTACCGTGACATCCCGGCCTTCGCCCCCACGGGCGACATCTCGGGCCTGGCGCTGCCGCGCCAGAGCCGGCACCAGATCGCCGTGAACGCCGAGTACAGGCGGGACGTGGCGGCCGGGATGGCGGGGTTCGTCGGCGGCGAATGGCTGTGGCAGTCGCGCCAATACACGGAGAATTCCACCCTCTCCTGGATCGGGGACGACGGGAAGGTCAACCTCTGGACCGGGGTGGAGACGGACGTCTGGAGCGTCACGCTGCGGGTGCGGAACCTGCTGGACGACCGCTCGCCCCCCGTGGCGGTGCGCTTCGCCGACCCGGCGCGCGGATTCGCCCGCGCCTGGCTGGTCACACCTGGCGACGGCCGGACCTGGAGCGTCACCGGGCGGGTCCGGTTCTAGGAGGGGCGATGCCGAAGAAACGCTCCGTCATCATCGCCGGGCACCCGACCAGCGTGACGCTGGAGCCGGAGTTCTGGGACGCGCTGAAGGAGATCGCGGCCGCGCGCGGCACCGCCGTCAACGCCCTGGTGGAGCAGGTCGACAGGGAGCGGACGGGGAACCTCTCCAGCGCGCTGCGCGTGTTCGTGCTGAACGCCGTGCGGGCGCGGCCGGGCGGGGACGGCGGCCTCAGCTCTTGAACCATTTCTCCGCTTCGGAGCGGGAGGACTGCTTGGAGGCGATCATCGCCTCCGCCCGCGCGATCTCCGCCTGCAGATCGGCGATGTAGTCCCTGAGGTCGCCCACGGACATGAGGGAGAGGTCGCGCGGCTTGGGCTTCTGGTTGCGCGGCATCAGATCGTCCAGGTCCATCCCGTCCCCTCCCGTCATTCGCACCGTTTGGACTTCGCGGGGCGACAGCCTACCATCGGCCACCGTCCCGGTGGAGGGGGCGGCTGCGGGACGGGGGAGGGTCTGATGACGGTGCCGGACACGATGCGCGCGGTGGAGATCTCCAGTCCCGGCGGGCCGGAGGTGCTGAAACCCGCCACCCGCCCGGTGCCGACGCCGGGGGAGGGGGAGGTGCTGATCCGGGTGGAGGCCGCCGGGATCAACCGCCCCGACGTGCTGCAGCGCCAGGGCCTGTATCCCCCGCCGCCGGGTGCCAGCGACCTGCCGGGGCTGGAGGTGGCGGGCACCGTCGCGGCCCTCGGCCCCGGTGTGGCGGGCTGGCGCGTGGGCGACGCCGTCTGCGCCCTGCTGGGCGGGGGCGGTTACGCCGAATACGCCGTCGCCCCGGCACCCCAGTGCCTGCCGCTGCCACAGGGCCTGTCCATGACGGAGGCGGCGGCCGTGCCCGAGACCTTCTTCACCGTCTGGACCAACGTGTTCGAGCGCGGGCGGCTGGCGGCCGGGGAGGCGTTCCTGGTGCATGGCGGCACCAGCGGCATCGGCACCACGGCGATCCAGCTCGCCAAGGCGTTCGGCGCCACGGTGTACGCCACGGCCGGCGGGCCGGAGAAGGCGAAGGCGTGCGAGGCGCTGGGTGCCGACCGGGGCATCGACTACCGGGCGGAGGATTATGCCGCCGTGGTGAAGGAGCTGACCGGCGGCCGGGGTGTGGACGTCATCCTGGACATGGTCGGCGGCGACTATGTCGCGCGGAACATCGACTGCCTTGCGGTGGAGGGGCGGCACGTCTCCATCGCCTTCCTGCAGGGACCGAAGGTGGCGCTGAACCTGTTCCCGGTGATGGCGAAGCGGCTGACCCTGACCGGCTCCACCCTCAGGCCCCGCACCGTGGCGCAGAAGGGGGCGATCGCGGCCGCGCTGCGGGAACGTGTGTGGCCGCTGCTGGAATCGGGCCGGGTGCGCCCGCGCATCCACGCCACCTTCCCGCTGGAGAAGGCGGCCGAGGCGCACGCCCTGATGGAGTCCAGCGCCCATATCGGCAAGATCGTGCTGACCGTCCAAGGCGATTCCTGACCGGCGGAACAAGGGCGGCGCACGGGGGCAGAATTGTCGTGACGGGCGCCGCCCCCATTCTGTATAGCTGGACCATTCGTGACATCCGTCCGGTCGGGCTGCGCGGGGCCAACTGCCCGCGCGACGGCCGGACTTTGCGTTGCGTCCGGTTGTTGACTGAGAGAACAGGTTTCGAGGAGGTACCATGGCCCTGCCCCTGATGCCGAAGGCCACGGCCGTCTGGCTGGTCGAGAACACCGCGCTGAGCTTCGAGCAGATCGCCGATTTCTGCGGCATGCACGAACTGGAGGTGCAGGCGATCGCCGACGGGGAGGTCGCCGTCGGCATGGTCGGGCGCGACCCGCTGGCCGGCGGGGAGCTGAGCAAGGAGGAGATCGAGCGCGGCGAGGCCGATCCCGGCTACAAGCTCGTGCTGCGCCAGCAGGACCTGCCGCAGCCGGTTGCCCGCGCCAAGGGCCCGCGCTACACGCCGGTGACCAAGCGCGGCGACAAGCCGGACGCGGTGGCCTGGATCCTGAAGACGCATCCGGAGCTGTCCGAGGCGCAGATCTGCAAGCTGATCGGCACCACCAAGGACACCATCGCCAAGGTGCGCGACAAGACCCACTGGAACGCCCAGAACATCAAGCCGCGCAACCCGGTGCTGCTGGGCCTGTGCAGCCAGCGCGAGCTGGAGGCCATGCTGGAGCGCGCCCGCAAGGGCAAGCCGGTGGAGGAGACGGTGGGCGAGTCCTATCTGGAGACGGCGGAGGAGGCGGCGGCCCGCAACGCCCCGGCCGAGCCTGAGGACAAGGGCTGGCTCTGAGGCCGGCGCCGGTCCTACATCCGCGCTGAACGAGAAACGGCGTGCCGTCACCGGCACGCCGTTTTCCTGTCCGCGGTGCCGGAACGGTCAGTTCCGGGACAGGCGGGAGATCTCCTCCTTGATGCGGAGCTTCTCCATCTTCAGTCGTTTCAGGGTCGTGGTGTCGGGGAGCGGTCGCGAGGTTTCCTTCTGAACCCGTTCGTCAAGCGCTGCGTGCTTCGACTTCAGGGACTCCAGGCGCTCCACGTACGACATCGTGAACCCTCCGTTTCTGTTGGGGTCTGGAAAGCGACGGCGAGCGGGCGGGGTGTCCGGGGCGGGGGCCCCGGCGGATGGATTGACGCATCGGCTGGACGCTGGCCGTCCAGGGCGCTATCTCACGGTCATGTCCAGCGAGACCCTGCCCCAAGCGGCCGACCTCCGAACGCGCGATACCCGTCCAAGCCGGCTCATCGTCGGCATCAGCGGCGCCTCCGGCATCGCCTATGGCGTCCGCCTGCTTGAAACTCTACGCCCGTTGGCGGTCGAAACCCACCTCGTTATGAGCAGGTCGGCCGAGGTGACCCTTGCGCATGAGACAAGGCTCAAGGTGGCCGACGTCCGGGCGCTGGCGGATGTGGTCCACCCGCCACAAGATATCGGGGCGGCGATCTCAAGCGGTAGCTTCAAGACCATGGGCATGGTCATCGCCCCCTGTTCCATCCGCACGCTGAGCGAGATCGTCACCGGGGTGACCAGCACGCTGCTGACGCGCGCGGCCGACGTGGTGCTGAAGGAGCGGCGGCGGCTGGTCCTGATGGTGCGGGAGACGCCGCTGCATCTGGGCCACCTGCGCAGCATGACGGCGGCGACCGAGATGGGCGCCATCGTCTACCCGCCGGTGCCCGCCCTCTACGCCAAGCCCGACAGCGTCGACGCCATGATCGACCATACGGTGGGCCGCGTGCTCGACCTGTTCGGGATCGAGACGGGGCTGGTCAAGCGCTGGGGCGAAGCCCCGCCGGAAGAGGTCGAGGGCGCCTGACGCCGCTTTTTGGCGGATTGGGGAGAAGCTGTGGTCATTTCGGGGCGGCCGGAACCGCCGTCCGGGTGGCGCCGTTCGTCGGGTGTGGTCGCCTTTCGGGGCGGCCCTCCCGACAACAGCGAACGGACCCGACGATGATTGCCAACCCGACCCTCCGCCGCCTGCTCACCGTGACCATGCTGGCCGGCGCCCCGCTGGCGCTGGCGGCCTGCGACAACAATGACGGCGTGGCCGAGCGGGCCGGCGAAAGCGTGGATCAGGCCGCCGAGGATGCCGGCGACGCGCTGGAGCGTGCCG
>JAJUIU010000089.1 GCA_029267445.1 Rhodospirillaceae bacterium | reverse complement strand
TGGCGGCGCTGGCGGACGCCCGCCGCGCCATCGCCCGGCGCCGGATGGATCTGACGGATCCGCGCGGCGATCCGTGGCTCGACCGGCTGACGGCGGAGATTGCGGCGCTGAGGGCCGGCGCCGTTCAGCGCCAGCCCCAGCATCCGCCCTCGCCCCCACGCCATCAGAGCCGGTTGTGCGACCCGTCGCAGAGCGGCGATTTCGCCGTGGCCTTGCAGCCGCAGAAATAGAGGGTGCGTGACGCCTCCGCGTCGTAGCGCTGCGGGGCGAGGCCGGTGCCCTTGTGGGCGCCGTCGCAGAAGGGCTGCTTGGCGCTGCGCCCGCAGACGCACCACCAGTAGGTCTTCCCGGCCTCCACGGCGACGGGATAGGGGGCGGCCTGCGCCACGATGGGCTTGGCCGGGGTTTCGGACGGCGTTTCGGACATGGTGATGCGGCCCCTCCTTTCGTATCGCTCCGATCGCAGTGTAGCGCGCCCGGAGCAACCCGCCAGGGGGATTGGCGCGGCGCACCCCGGCGGCGCGGGTCACCCGGCGTGCTTCGACATCTCCAGCACCGTCCTGTGCTCCGGCCCCTCGATCTTCTGCACCGTGGTCAGGACCCAGCGCACCGTCCCCGACGCGTCGGCCAGCGGGATGATCACCCGGTCATAGGCGATGCGGTCCAGGCCGGCATAGCGGGTGCGGGTGACGATCGGCCGTCGCGTCTCCACGACCGAATTGAAAAGCCGGTGGGTGTGGGTGTTGGGTTCCCCCGTCTCCACCTCCGAAAGCAGGCGTCCGGTGAGGTCGGCGCCATAGGCGTCCCGCCGGGCGGTGCCGAACAGGCGGTAGCGGAACGCACCCCCCTCCAGCACCTCCAGCAGGGCGAGATGGGGCAGCAGCCGGGGCGGAAAATTCTCCGCCGCGACGCTGACCTTGGGCACGGCACCTTCGGCGCCGTCCGCCCGCTCCGCCGCCCAGTCCAGCAGGTCCCGGCAGAGGGGATGGGCCTCAGCCGCCGGGATCACCTGGCAGTCCCAGTCCTGGCGGCGCCTGGGCATCAGTTCGCGACGCAGGAACATCCGACCTCCGATCCCGCGGACCCTGTGGGCAGGCCCTGTCACCATCCGCGCATTCGAAGTCGTTTATGCCACCATGCGGTGAAGAAAGCGTTACCGTGCCCGCCATGCTTGCGCGGGCATGGTGGCGCCGTCCATCACGGCGTCATGTAGCGGGCCCGCGCTCCGCGCTCGATCGCGGCGGCGGTCAGGCGGTCGACGTCGATCTTGTGGCGGATCAGCTCCAGCATGCGCAGCTCCTCCTGGCTGGCCGTGCCGTCGACCGCCACGACCTCGCAGGCGACGGCATAGGCGGTCTCCCGCAGACGGGGCGGCAGGGCGCGCTTGATCTTGTCGAGCGCCGCGTCCAGCCCGTCATCGTCGGCCAGCAGCTCCGTGCATTCGTTGGCGACGGTGGTCAGGTCGCGCACGTCGAACCCCCGGAAGGCGGGCAGCCAGCGCACCGTCTCGGTGATGGTCTTCAGCTCCGCGTCGGTCATGTTCCCGTCGGAGGCGGAGACGAGGACCATGGTGTAGATGAGTGCACGCTGGTGGTCGATCATGATCGTCCTTGAGGGATTGGCTGGGGAATGGCTGGAGCTGGAAACGGGGGGCCGGGCGGCCGGTCGCAAGGGTAACGGCGCCGACCGGGCCGTGTTTCCGAAGAAGATGGTCTTACGCCAGCCGTTCCGCCGCATCCGGCGCGCCCCGCCGGGCGGGGCCGATGGTCGCACCCGCGGGCACCGGCGGTGCCGGCTCGACAGGATGGGGCGCGTCCCGTAACGTCCCCGCGCTTCGAAAGCCTCTCCCGCCCCGCCGCCCGCTTCCGGAACCGGATGTCCGCCGTCATCGATGTCGCCCTCCCGGTCTTCGCCATCCTGGCGGCCGGCTTCGCCGCGAACCGCCTGCGCCTGGTGGGTACGGACGCGGCCGTGGCCTTCAACGGCTTCGTCTACTGGGTGGCGCTGCCCCCGCTCCTGTTCCTCAGCCTGGCGCGCAAGCCGCTCGCCGAGGTGCTGAACGGCCCGTTCATCCTGGCCTTCCTGCTGACGCTTGGGGCGACCGCGCTGCTGGGCATCCTGGTCGCCAAGCTGGCCGACCGGCGCAAGCCCACGCCCGAACTGGTGCAGGACGGGCTGAACGCCTGCTTCCCCAACACCGGCAACATGGGCATCCCGCTGTTCCTGGCGGCGTTCGGGCCGCTGGGCGTGGCGCCGGCGATCCTGGCCACGGTGATCGTCAGCAGCATCGTGATCGGCGCCGCCGTGGTGGGGATGGAGGTGGCGCGCGCCCGGGGCCAGGGGGCCGTCCGGGCGGCGGCGCAGGTGGCGGCCAGCCTGATCCGCAACCCGCTGCTGGTGGCCCCGGCGCTGGGCATGGCGGTCAGTGCGGCCGGGATCCCGCTGCCGGCACCGCTGGTGACCTTCGGCGACCTGCTGGGCCAGACGGCGGGCCCCTGCGCCCTGTTCGGCATCGGCCTGTTCCTGGCCACACAGCCGCTGGGCACCGACTTCACCGGCAAGACCGTGGCGACGCTGGGCACCACGGTGCTGAAGCTGGTGGCGCAGCCGCTGATCGCCTGGGCGCTGGTCACCTGGGTGGTGCCGCTGCCCGGATTCTGGGCCGGGTCGCTGATCATCCTGGCGGCGCTGCCCACGGGGGCCCTGACCTATGTGGTCGCCAGCCGCTACGGGGTGGCGGTGGAGCGCACCTCCACCAGCATCCTGGTGACCACCGTGCTGTCCATCGCCACGCTCTCAGCCGTGCTGGGCCTGCTGCTGCCGCTCCCGTTGCCGGGGCGGTAGCGACCTCAATCATCGCCGTCCCTGCGCAAGCAGGGACCCACGGTTTTTCGGTTCCGCCGGCGCCCAGA
The DNA here is from genome assembly GCA_029267445.1 of Rhodospirillaceae bacterium. Lineage (GTDB taxonomy): Bacteria > Pseudomonadota > Alphaproteobacteria > Azospirillales > Azospirillaceae > JAJUIU01. The sequence goes on along the minus strand of JAJUIU010000089.1, from coordinate 12,915 downwards.
AAAAGAACCGTGGACCCCTGCTTACGCAAGGGCGGCTGAGAGGACCGGCACTACGGATTCAGGAACCCCTTCGTCACCCGGACCGCCTCCGCGAGGCCGACACGGCGCACATCCACCCCGTCGGGGAAGGCGCCTAGCAGACGGGACGGCATCATCGGGTCCAGCAGCACGAACACGCCGGTGTCGTCGGCCCGGCGGACCAGCCGCCCGAACGCCTGGCGCAGGCGCAGGCGGGTGATCATGTCGTCATAGCGCTTGCGGCCCGCCACCGTGTCGAAATGCTCCCGCCGGGCGCGGTGCAGGATGTCGGGGCGCGGCCAGGGCACCCGGTCGAACACGATCAGGCGCAGGGCGCGGCCGGGCACGTCCACCCCGTCCCGGACCGCGTCGGTTCCCAGCAGGCAGGCGTTCTCCTCCCCCCGGAAGATGTCGACCAGGGTGGCGACGTCCATGCCGTCCAGATGCTGGGCCAGCAGGGGCAGGCCCGCATGCTCCAGCGGGCCCGCGATGCGCTCGTGCACGGCGCGCAGGCGGCTGATGGCGGTGAACAGGCCGATGGCCCCGCCGCCCGCCGCCAGGAACAGCTCCCGGTAGGCGGCGGCGACCTGCGCCAGATCGTCCTTGCGCACGTCGTTGACCACCAGCACCCGGGTCTGGGCGGCATAGTCGAAGGGGCTGGGCACGGCGGCGCGCAGGGGCGGGGCTCCCATATGGATGGCGCCCGTGCGGATGGCCGCCGCCTGCCAGTCCAGCTCCATGTCGCCGGTGCCGTCCGTCAGGGTGGCGGAGGTGACGACCATGCCGTGGGCCGTGCCGCCGACGCTCGCCGCGAAGGGTACGGTCGGGTCCACCCAGTGGCGGTACATGCCGACATCGATGTCGCGCCCGCCCTCCCGCTCGATCCCGAACCAGTCGACGAACTGGGGCGGAGTGTCCTCCGCCAGGCCCTTCAGCATCTGGCGCCAGGCGCCCAGCTCCTGCTCCGCCCGGCGCTTCACGCTGCGGGCCACGGCATCGATGCGGCGGCGCGTGTCGCTTTCCAGCTCCGCCGCCTCGTCGTCCAGCTTGTCCTCGAGCAGCCTGGCGAGGTCGGCCAGGGGCTTGGCCAGCCGGGCGAGGGCCGTGTCCAGCTCGGCCGCCGCGTCCAGCAGCCCGTCCAGCGGCGGCCGGGTCTCCGTCTCCAGGCTGTACGGGTTGTCGGGGGAATGGGCGCGGGCGTAGACCTGCCGGCGCACGATCGCCAGGAAGGCCTCCACCGGCCCCTGCGGCTCCCCGCCGTTGACGCGCTGGCCCCAGGCTTCCCCCGGCAGGGCGCGGGCGGCCATGGCGATGCGGTCCAGGCAGTCGCGCGCCGCGTCGTCGTCGCCCACCAGATCCTCCACCCGGCGGCGCAGGCCCCGCGCCCGGCTGCGGCCCGCCGTCTCCGCCCCCAGCAGCCAGCGCCGCAGCTCCGACGTCTCCATCGCCGTCAGGTGCCCGGCGAAGGCGTTGTCGGCCGCGTCGAAGACGTGGTGCCCCTCGTCGAAGACGTAGCGGGTGGGGATGTGGGTGTCGTCCCCGCCGCCAAGGGCCGCCTGGATCATCACCAGCGCGTGGTTCGCCACCACGATGTCGGCCTTGCGCGCGCGGCGCACCGACTTCTCGATGAAGCATTTCTGGTAATGGGCGCAGGCGCTGTAGATGCATTCCCCCCGCCGGTCGGCGAGGCCCAGGGTGCGGCCCCGGCCCAATATGTCCACCAGCCAGCCGGGGAAGTCCCCGCCCTGCATGTCGCCGTCGCGCGTGGCCGCGGCCCAGCGGGCCATCAGCCCGACGGCGACCATGTAGGCGGGGTTGCCCTGGGCGAAGCCGGTCGCCTCCTCCAGGTTCAGCAGGCACAGGTAGTTCTCCCGCCCTTTGCGGATGACGACCTTGCGCGCCTTCACGCTCGGATCGGGGTGCAGCCGGTCCAGCTCCTTGTCGATCTGGTGCTGGAGCTGGCGGGTGTAGGTGGAGATCCAGACCGGCCCCTTGTTCTTCTCCGCCCACAGGGTGGCGGGAGCGAGATAGCCCAGCGTCTTGCCGACCCCCGTCCCCGCCTCCGCAAGGACGAGGTTCGGGGCGGCCGGCTGGTCGCGGGGGGTGAAGGCGGTGGAGACGGCGGAGGCGTAGTCCGACTGCTGCGGCCGGGGCTCCGCGTTGGTGCCCCTGGCCACCAGCTCGGCCAGCCGGGTGCGCGCCTCGTGCGGGGCCACCGGAATCTGGCCCGGCGGGGGCTCCGGCGCCTCCGCCTGCCATTCCTTCAGCCGGGCCCAGACCTGGAGGGCGCGGATACCGCCCTTTCCCGCCCCGTCCGGCGCGCCCAGCGCCGCCAGCACCGACGGCGCCCAGGCCCAGCCGGCGGTTCCCATCGCCCAGGCGATGCCGACGGGATCGGACCGCTCCTCCTCCCCCTTGGCCTTGGGCAGGGACAGCTCGGTCAGCAGGGCGCGGGCGGCCTCCACCAGGGTCAGGCACTCGCCCTCGTGGTCCAGCGGCGGGATGATGTCCAGCGCGTCGGCCAGCCCCTTCGGCGTCGGCAGGCAGAATGTCGCCGGCCGGACGAAGGCGAACAGCTCCAGCAGGTCGAAGGCGCGCACCCGCTCAAGCCCCAGGCGCCGGGCCAGCGACCGGGCGTGGCAGCAGATCACCGGCGTGTCGCGCAGGCGGGCGGCGGCCTCCGCCCGCTCCAGCGGCTCCACCTCCCCGTCGGGCGTCAGCAGCGTGGCCGTGCGGGCGCCCATCACCACCACGGGCGCTTCGGGCAGCAGCAGCCGGGCCGCCGGGGGGCGGCCGGACACCGGGTCCGCGGCCGGGACGGGAAAAGCGGGCGGGCTGGTCATGGCGTGCGGGAGTATAGGGGCGCCGACGCCGCGCGACATCAACAAAAGGTGAACGCCGGTGCGGGCGCGGGCGTCCGGCCGGGGGCCGGAAAGGGGCGCGCCGCAATGCCAAAAAAGTCACGGCGATTCCGGAGTAACGGCCGGAATGAAACGCCGTTTTCCCGGTTGTGGATGGCGACGACCGCCCCGCCGGGACCCCTGGCGGCGCGTCACGCCTCGCCAAGCGCGGGCTACGGCCGGCCGTCATGGCCGCAGGGGCCGCGCCCATCCAACTGTGGAAGAAACGGAAGGAACCAACCCGATGAAGTCCAGACTTCTCGCCACCGTCGCCGCCGCCGGCCTGCTGATCGCCGGCTCCGCCTATGCCCAGGGTACGGGCGGTTCCACCGGCGGCACCACCGACACGGGCAGCACCGCCGGCAGCACCGCCGGCAGCACCAGCGGCGGAACCACCGGGATGGGTGGTACGGCTTCGGGCTCCGGCGGCACCAGCGCCAGCGACATGCCGGGCTCCACGGCGGCCGAGGGTTCGCCCGGCATGACCTCCGGCTCGCGCGCGGGGGGCACCGGGTCGAGCATGGGGACCACCACGGCCGGCGAGACGGCCGGCTCGAGCGGAACCATGGGCTCCACCGGCTCCAGCGACCTGTCGGCCGGCGGCAGCGCTTCGACGGGCAGCGCTTCGACGGGCAGCGGGTCCATGAGCAGCGGGTCCATGAGCAGCGGGTCCATGGGCAGCGGTTCCGCCTCCATGGGTGGGGGCGCGGCCGCCGCGTCCGGCCCCGCCGCGCAGATGGACAAGGAAACCATCCGCGAGCTCCAGCAGGCGCTGAAGGACCAGGGCCAGGACATCGAGGTGGACGGCATGTGGGGCCCGAACACCCGGCAGGCGCTGATGGAGTACCAGAAGGCCGAGGGGCTTGAGGCCACCGGCCAGCCCGACGAGGACACGCTGGCGGCCCTCGGCGTGGAGGCCGAGGTCGGCATGGGCGGGTCGACCGCCAGTCCGGCCGGCTCGACCATGAGCGACACGTCGGGCATGTCCGGCGGCAACCCGTCGGAGGCCGACACGCCGAACACCGGCCGCATCATGGAAGGCACCCAGACCAGCCCGTCCGACACGGTGACAACCCCGACGCCGGGCAGCCAGTCCGGCAACACGCCGGGGTCCGACGCGGACCGGCTGCAGCCGAAGCCGGGCGGTCAGTAAGCCCTGGCGCCTTGGCGCGACGAATGGGGCCGCGGAGCGATCCGCGGCCCTTTTCGCTTCTCCGGACCCGGAGACCGCGCCCGCCGCACGGCCCTTGCCGAAAGGCGTACTTGCCGCCTGAAGGTTGCACGTGTCCCCATGCTTTCGACCCCGCCGTGGCGTGCGGGCCGGGAGCGGTGGACGGCCTTTGTTCTGGAGGAAGTCGCAGGATCGGCCGAGCGGGCCCGGATACCGGACGGACGCACTGGACCGCTCCGCCTGCGCGGAACGTTGCCGCGCCCTTCTGGACCATCTTGACGCTCTGGGCGAGGGCCGGTGGCCGTTTCCGAAGCGGTTGCTCATCCCGGACCGCCTGCCTGCGCACCTGTTGCCCCACCTCTACATGCTCGATGTGCAGGCGGACGGCGACTTCCGATACCGCCTGTTCGGTTCCAGCCTCGTACAGACCTACGGACGGGAGATGACGGGCCGGCTGCTGCGGGAAACGAAGACCGGGGAGGACATGGCCTTCACCTACGGTGTCTACCGGTCGGCGGTGACGGGACGGGTGCCGGTCATCACCCGCACCACGGTGACGGGAGAGCTTGGGACCGTCGTCTACGACAGGGTCATCTGTCCGCTGGCGGACGAGGAGGGGGCGGTGCGCTGGCTGCTCGGCACGGCCAAGGTGATCACGCCGCTTCCCATGACCAGGACCATGTTGGACGCGCTGCCCGGCGACGACGGCGGCGACCGGGGGCGGTAGCGCAGGGTCGCCGGATTTGTCCGGACAAATTCCGCTTCCCCCTCCGGGAGGGTCCGGGCTAGGCTCGCCTCCCTGACTCAAGGAGGGGAGGTGGGGCGTGCGGAAGGACCCGGGCGGAGGGGTGAACGCGGGCTGGCCCGAGCCGCGCTACGCCTGGTACGTGGCGGGCGTGCTGATGGTGGCCTACGCCTTCGCCTTCGTGGACCGCATCGTGCTCAGCCTGCTGGTGCCGTTCATCCAGAAGGATCTGGGCCTCAACGACACACAGATGGGCCTCCTGGGCGGGCTCGCCTTCTCCGTGACATACACGCTGTTCGGCCTGCCGGTCGGGCGGCTGGCGGACCGGATGAACCGGCGCAACATCATCGCCGCCGGTACCGCCTTCTGGAGCCTCGCCACGGCGGCCTGCGGGCTGGCCTCCGGATTCTGGCACCTGTTCTGGGCGCGGGTCGGTGTGGGCATCGGGGAGGCGACGCTGCAGCCCTCGGCCTCCTCCCTCATCTCCGACTATTTCCCGCCGGAGACGCGGCCCAAGGCCTATGGCCTGTTCGTCATGGGCACGTCGCTGGGCACGGCGGCGGCGTTCCTGCTGGTCGGGCTGATCATCGGCGCCATCGAGGCGGCGCGGCCGACCACGGCCTGGATGGAGGGCTGGCGCACCTGGGAGCTGGTCTTCATCATCGTCGGGCTGCCGGGCCTGCTGGTGGCGGCATTGATGTTCACGGTGAGGGAACCGGCCCGGCGGGAGACGGCGAAGGGCAGCGGCCCGGCGGTACCCCTGTCGGAGGTCGCGCGGTACCTGGGGGCGAACTGGCAGACCTTCACCGCCCACCATGTCGGCGTCATGCTGACCTTCCTGGCGATCTACGGCCAGCTGCTGTTCATGCCGGCCTTCTTCGTCCGGGTGCATGGCTGGACCCCGGCGCAGATCGGCACCGCCTTCGGCATCGTCGCCATGACGGCAGGCGTCTTCTCCGCCCTGTCGTCCGGCTGGGTCGCCTCCTGGATGGCGCGCAAGGGGCGGCAGGACGCCACGCTGACCGTCTGCCTCGTGGGTGCGGCGGGCGTCTGCCTGCCGGGCGCCATCGCCCCCTTCATGCCGACGGGCGAACTCGCCCTGCTGATGTTCGCGGTCAGCGGCCTGTTCGCGAACTGGCCCAGCGTGGGTGCGCTGAGCGCCATCAACCAGGTGGTGCCGAACCAGATGCGCGCACAGGTGACGGCCCTCTACACCCTGGTGGTGGGGCTGCTGGCGGCCGGGCTGGGGCCGCTGGTGGTGGGTTTCCTGACCGACCGGGTGTTCCAGGACCGCATGCAGGTGGGGGCCTCCATCGGCACCACCTTCGCCGTCTGCGGCGCGCTGGCGACCCTGATCCTGGCCTGGGGCCTGGGCCATTTCCGGGAGACGGCGCGCGCGGCCAAGGCGTGGCAGGCGGCGGAGTAGGCGCAAACCCCCACGCATCATGGCCGTTTCGCGCGGGCGGGCAGTCCGGTTAGGCTGGAGTCCCCGCCCCGCCCGGAGGTCCGCCGATGCAGCGCTTCACCCCCGTCCGCCGCCTGCTCACGCTGCTGTCGCTGGCGCTGGCGGCCCTGGCGGCACCGTTGCCGGCGGTGGCGAAGGACGGGGCACTGCATGTGGCGCTGGGCCCGGCACCCGACACGATCGACCCGCACCGCGCCGGCAGCGTCTACGCCAGCGCCATCCTGCGCGAGCTGTACGAGGGGCTGGCGACGCGCGGGCCGGACTTCGCCATCATCCCCGGTGCCGCCGAACGCTGGACCGTGAGCGACGACGGGCTGGTCTGGACCTTCACGCTGCGGGAAGACGGCAAATGGTCCGACGGCACGCCAGTGACGGCGGAGGATTTCGTGCGGTCGTGGCGCCGCGCCGTCGACCCCGCCACCCGGCCCTTCTTCACCAACCTGCTCTACGCCGTGGAGAACGCGCGGGCCATCACCGCCGGGACCATGCCGCCGGAGAGCCTGGGGGTGGAGGCTGTGGACGCCCGCACGTTCCGGGTGCGTCTGGAGCGGCCGGATCCCTACCTGCTGGTCAACACCACCCATTACGGCACCTACCCGGTGCACGGCCCCAGCCTCGCCGCCCATGGCGACGGCTTCACCAAGCCGGGCAACCTGATCGGCAACGGCGCCTATGTCCTGACCGAGGCGCTGGCCCAGACCCACTTCAAGATGGTCCGCAACCCGCACTTCCACGACGCGGCCAACGTCGCCATCCCTGAGGTCTGGTTCCATGTGGCGGAGGACCAGGGCACCCAGGTGAAGCGCTACCGCGCGGGCGAGCTGCACGTGACCGAGCGCATCCCCCAGGCGCAGCTGGATTTCCTGAAGCGCACCCTGCCGGAGCATGTGCGCATCCATCCCATGGTGATGACCCGGTTCCTGCAGTTCAACCAGACGCGGGAGCCCTGGGGATCGAACCCGAAGCTGCGCCGCGCGCTGGCCCTGGCGATCGACCGGGACGTGCTGGCCCGCGCGCTCGGCGGGGGCGAGACGCCGGCCTGGGGCCTGATCCCGGCGGGGCTGGACGGCTATGTCCCCGCGCGCAACCCCGACCAGGACATGACCCAGGCGGAACGGGACGCGGAGGCCAGGCGCCTGCTGGCGGAGGCAGGCTACGGGCCGGGCGGCAAGCCCCTGAAGATCACCCTGATGCACGCCTCGGTCGAAAGCATCCGGCAGGTGGCGGTCATGGTCTCCGCCATGTGGCGGCAGAAGCTGGGGGTGGAGACGGTGCTGGACAATCAGGAGTTCCGGGTGACCATGGCCCGCATGCGCAGCCGGGACTACGACGTGTTCCTGCGCGGCTGGCGGTCGCTGTCCCCACCCTATGGGGTGGAGAATTTCCGCACCCGCGACACCGGCAACAACCCCGGCTACGCCGACGAGGCGTTCGAGGCGCTGATGGCGAAGGCGGAGACCGCACTCGACCCCGAAGTCTCCCACGACCTGCTGCGGCAGGCGGAGCTGGTGCTGGCGGAGGATACGGTGGCCGTGCCCCTGTTCCTGGACGCCTCGCGCCGGCTGGTCAGCCCGCGGGTGGAGGGCTGGGTTCCCAACCTGGGGGAGATCCATCCGGTGCGCTTCCTGCGCCTGAAGCCCGAAGGCTGAGGGCGGCACACCCATGCGTCGCCGCCTGCGCGCGGCCCTGCGCTGGGCGGCGTTCGCCGTGCTGGGCCTGATCGTCCTCAGCGCCGCCTGGGTGGCGCTCTACCGCGTGGTGGACCCGCCGGGAACGCTGCTCATGCTGATCCGGCAGATGCAGGGGACAGAGGTCATCCGCCATGTGCCGGTGCCGCTGGACCGCGTCTCCCCCCACCTCGTGCGGGCCGTGATCGGGGCGGAGGACAGCCGCTTCTGCATCCATCACGGCATCGACCTGGAGGCGGTGGAGGCGGCACTGGAGGACAACCGCGAGGGCGGCACCGTCCGGGGGGCCAGCACCATCTCCATGCAGGTGGCCAAGAACGCCTTCCTGTGGCCGGACCGCACCTGGGTCCGCAAGGGGGCGGAGCTGTGGTTCACCCTGCTGGTGGAGGCGTTCTGGCCCAAGGCGCGGGTGATGGAGGTCTATCTCAACATTGCCGAATGGGGGCCGGGGGTCTTCGGGGCGGAGGCGGCGGCCCGCCACTGGTTCGGCAAGTCGGCCGCGGCGCTCACGCCGGGGGAGGCGGCCCGGCTGGCCGCCATCCTGCCCAGCCCGCTGAAATGGGACGCGGCCCAGCCCGGCCCCTACGTCGCCCGCCGCGCCGCCACCCTGGAACGCCGCGCGGCGGTGGTGCGGCGGGACGGGCTGGCGGGGTGCGTGCTGGGATAAGCGCCATACCCTTAGTTCATCTAAGCGTTTAACGCGGGCGCGGCATCCGTTAGCCTGACGGGTGTCTGCATCGCCGGAGCCTGTCCATGCGCCGCCTGTTCGCGTCCTTCGCCCTGCTTCTCGCCGCCACGCTGACGATCGCCGCCCCGATGGCGGCCCAGGCGAAGACCGACGCCATCCATATCGGCCTGGGGCCGGCCCCAGACACGCTGGACCCGCACAAGGCCGGCAGCGTCTATTCCGCCACGGTGCTGCGCGAGCTGTTCGAGGGGCTGGTGACGCGCGACGCCCAGGCGAACCTGATCCCCGGTGCCGCCGAAAGCTGGACCATCAGCCCGGACGGGCTCGTCTACACCTTCAAGCTGCGCGCCGACGCGAAGTGGACCGACGGCAGCCCGGTGACGGCGGAGGACTGGGTGTGGTCCTGGCGGCGCGCGGTGGACCCGGCCACCCGGCCCTACTTCACCAACCTGCTCTACGCCATCGAGAACGCGGCCGAGATCGTCACCGGGGCCAAGCCGCCGGAGAGCCTGGGCGTCCGCGCGGTCGACCTCCTGACCTTCGAGGTGCGGCTGGCCCGGCCGGACCCGAACCTGCTGGCCTACACCAGCCATCAGGCCACGTACCCCGTGCACCGGCCGTCGGTGGAAAAGCATGGCGACGAGTTCACCAAGCCGGGCAACCTCGTCTCCAACGGGGCGTGGATGCTGACGGAGGCGGTGCCGCAGACCCATTTCCGCCTCGCCCGCAACCCGCATTTCCACGACGCGGCGAATGTCCGGCTGGCGGAGGCGTGGTTCCACATCACCGACGACCAGTCGACCGAGGTGAAACGGTTCCGCGCGGGCGAGCTGCACATCACGGAGCGGGTGCCGCAGACGCAGCTGGCGCTCGCCCGGCAGCAGCTGGCCGACAGCCTGCGCATCCACCCGATGACGGTCGCCCGGTTCATGACGGCGAACCTGACGCGGGAACCCTGGAAGGACAATCCGGGCCTGCGCCGGGCGCTCTATCTGGCGCTCGACCGCGACGCCATGGCCAAGGCGCTGGACGGGGGCGAGACCCCGGCCTACAGCCTGATCCCGGCGGGGCTGGAGAACTACAGCCCGGCCAAGCTGGACGACCAGCGCAAGACCCAGGCGGAGCGCGACGAACTCGCCCGCAAGCTGCTGGCGGAGGCCGGCTACGGCCCCGGCGGCAAGCCGCTGCGGGTGACGCTGATGCACTCCTCCACCGAGACGGTGCGCCGCGTGGCGGTGATGGTCGCCGCGATGTGGAAGCAGAAGCTCGGCATCGACACCACGCTGGACAACCAGGAATTCCGCGTCACCGTGGCCAAGACCCGGACCAAGGATTATGACGTGGCCATGCGCGGCTGGCGGTCCATCACGCCCGTTTACGCGATGGAGAATTTCCGCGAGCGCGACCCCAGCAACAATCCCGGCTACGCCAGCCCCATCTTCGAGGATCTGATGACCCGGGCGGAAACCGCCCTGGACATCGAGACGTCATACGAACTGCTGCGGCAGGCCGAGGCGCTGCTGATCGAGGACGCGGCGGTGATCCCGCTGTTCTTCGAGGCGAGCCGCCGGCTGGTCAGCCCGCGGGTCAAGGGCTACGCCGACAACCTGCAGGACATCCACCCTGTGCGCTGGATGTGGCTGGAGTGAGGGGCTGCGCGCCCCGTTCAGCGTTCGCCCCGGCGGGCGGCCAGGGCGGCCTGCGTCCCGGCCGCCCGGCCCGACCCGGAAGGCGCCCGCCTCAGCCCGCCGTGCCGGTGCCGCCGGCGCGGTCGGTGTGGGCGCCTTCCCCGAACTCCTCGATCAGTTTGGCGCAGAACTGGGGCAGGTCGTCGGGCTTGCGGCTGGTCACCAGGCCCTGGTCGGTCACCACGGCCTCGTCCGACCATAGGGCGCCCGCGTTCTTCAGGTCGTTGCGCAGCGACGGCCAGGAGGTCATGCGGCGGCCGCGCACGCCGCCCGCGTCGATCAGGGTCCAGGGGCCGTGGCAGATGGCGCCGATCGGCTTGCCGGTGGCGACGAAGTGCTGGATGAACTGGATCGCCTCGGGCTCCAGCCGCAGGGCGTCCGGGTTGATCACCCCGCCGGGCAGGACCAGGGCGTGGTAGTCGGCGGGGTCGGCCGCGTCCAGGGCGCGGTCCACCGGCACCGTGTCCGCCTTGTCATGATGGTTCCAGCCCTGGATTTCGCCGGCCTTGGGCGACACCACATGGACATCGGCACCGGCCTCCTTCAGGGCCCGCACCGGTTCGGTCAGCTCCACCTGCTCGTACCCGTCCGTCGCCAGCACCGCCACGCGCCGGCCGCTCAGCTCGCCCGCCATGTCGTCCTCCGTTCCTGTTTCAAGGGAATACGGCGGGCATAACAGGCGGGACGGGCGGAGGTGCCGTCCCGGTCAGGCGTAGAGCTTGTCCAGCTCCGCCTTGAGCGACTGGATGACGGCGGCGCGCTTGATCTTCATGGTCGGCGTCATCAGCCCGTTCTCGATGGTGAAGGGGTTCGCGACCAGGGCGAAGCGGCGCACCCGCTCCGTCTGGGTCAGGCCGGCGTTTGCGCGGTCGACGGCGTCGGAGACCAGCTTGCGGAACTCCGGATCGGCGCACAGCCCCTCGATCCCCTCCGGCTTGCCCCGGCGGCGGGCCCAGTCGCGCGCGATCTCCCAGTCCGGCACGATCAGGGCCGCGATGAAGGGCCGCTCGCTGCCGACCACGACGGCCTGTCCGATCTCCGGCTCCAGGGTCAGTTTGCCCTCCACCCGGGCGGGGGAGACGTTGTCGCCGCCCGATGTGACCAGGATGTCCTTCTTGCGGTCGGTGATGACGATGCGTCCGCCCTCGTCCAGGTGGCCGACGTCGCCCGTGTGCAGCCAGCCGTCGTTCAGCGCCCGTTCGGTGGCCGCCGGGTCGTTCCAGTAGCCCAGCATGACGTTGGGACCGCGCACCAGAAGCTCCCCGTCGGAGCCGATGCGCACCTGGCAGTCCTTCACCGGCTTGCCCACGCTGTCCACGCGCGGGTTGGAGAAGCGGTTGACGGAGATGAGGGGGGCCGCCTCCGTCTGGCCGTAGCCCTGCAGCAGTGGGAAGCCCAGCCCCTGGAAGAACAGCCCCACCTCCGGCGACAATGCCGCCCCGCCGCTTATCAGCCCCTTGATCCGGCCGCCCAGCTTCTGCCGCACCTTGGCGCGCACCAGACGGTCCAGCAGGATGTCGGCCGGGCGCTTCCAAAAGGGCAGGCGCCCGCCCCGGCGATAGCGCTCCTTGCCCATCTCCAGGGCGGCGTTGAACAGCTTGCGGCGGTTCTCCGGCGCCTTCTCCACCTCGCGCAGGATGCGGGCCATGACGACCTCCATCAGGCGCGGCACCACCAGCACGACGGTCGGCTTCACCTCGCCCAGGTTGGCGCCGATCTTGTCCACCCCCTCGGCATAGGCGATCTCCGCCCCGATGGAGATGGGGAAGAACTGCCCGCAGGAATGCTCGTACGCGTGGGACAGCGGCAGGCAGGACAGGAACAGCTCGTCCTCCAGCCCGATCTCGTCCAGCACTTCCGTCGCTCCGGCGCAGTTGGCCAGAACGGCCCGGTGGCTCAGCATCACCCCCTTGGGCAGGCCGCCGGTGCCGGAGGTGTAGATGATGCAGGCCATGTCGTCGGCCTTGCCCTCCGCCGCGCTCCGGCGCGGGTCGGGCAGGTCGTCGGCGTCGCCGTCGCCCAGGGCCAGCAGTCCGTCCCAGTCCAGGGTGCGCAGGTGCGGGTCGGCCGGAAGCTGCGGCCCGTCGATGGTGACCAGCGTCTCGCAGCTCTCCACCTCCACGGCGGCGGCGTAGACCTTGCGCGACAGCACACCGCCCGGCGCCGTTGAACCCGAGGCCAGGGCCAGCTTCGCCCCGCTGTCGCGCAGGACGTGGGCGTAGTCGGGCGTGCCCACCGTGGTGTAGGCGGGCACGGTGACCGCACCCAGGCTCATGATGGCGAGATCGGCGACCAGCCATTCCGGCCGGTTCTCCGCCACCAGCGCCACCCGGTCGCCGCGCGCGACACCCAAGGCCGCCAGCCCCCGCGCCACCCGGACCACCTGGGCGGCCACATCGTGCCAGCCCGTCTGGCGCCATTCGCCGCCGCGCTTCACCCGCAGCATCGGCCGCCCGCCCAGCCGGTCCGCCTGGTCGAAGAACATCTGTGGCAGGGTCGCCCAGACGTCGAAGCGCGGGCGGCCCGGCCTGCCGGCGGGCGGCGGGGGCGGC
>JAJUIU010000045.1 GCA_029267445.1 Rhodospirillaceae bacterium | reverse complement strand
GGTTCCGCTCCAGCCCGTTCCGCCCCAACCGGTGGACGGGGACGGCTGCCCCTGCGCCGCGCGGCCCCGGAAATGCTCGTAGGCGGCGATGCCGATCCCGGCCAGCAGGGTGAGGCCCTGGCGCGACAGGGCGGCGCGGGCGAGCGCGCTCTTCGTCGAGCGTTTGCGCAGGCCGGCCCCGATCATCGAGCCGAGAAGACGTTCCACATCCATGGCGATACCGCTGCTGTGGCGACGGTTCCTTTATAGTTCCGCGCGCGGCGGCTGTCGCCCCTCCCGGACGGCTGGTCTCAGCCGCGACCGGCGAACAGCAGCCGCATGGCGAGGCCGGCGAAGATGGCGCCGACCAGCCGGTTCTGCCAGCGGGCGACCGCCGGGTTGCGCAGCAGCCAGCGCCCCAGCCCCCCGCCGCCATAGCCCACGGCCGCGTTGATGAAGAGGCCCGGCACGAACAGGATCAGGCCGAGGATGAAGGACTGCGCCGCGACCGATCCCGCCTCCGGCCGCACGAACTGCGGCAGGAAGGCCAGCAGGAACAGCAGCAGCTTCGGGTTCAGCAGGCAGGTGATCATGCCCCGCCGGAACACGGCCCCCAGGTCCACGGCGGCGGCCCCGCCCCCGTTCGCCGCCTCCAGCGTCGGCGGCGGGGCGTTGAAGGCCTGCCAGGCGAGCCAGAGCAGATAGGCGGCCCCGGCCCAGCGCAGCGCCTCGAACGCCAGCGGCGACGCCGCGACGAGGCCGGACAGGCCCAGGGTCAGCGCCGCCAGATGCAGCATCAGCGCCGCCCCGATCCCCGCCCCCGCCGCCAGCCCGGCGCGGGGGCCGCCCGCCACCCCGCTGGCGAAGCAGAACAGCATGTCCGGCCCTGGCGTCAGCGACAGGGCGAGTGCCGCCACGGTGTAGAGGGCGAGGAGTTCGGGATCGAAGGCGGGCATGGACGTTCCAGGACGGGCGCTACGGCGCCATACTGCTGCGACGCCCACCGCCCCGTAAATGCGGAACACGCCGATGCCCGACCGCCCCGACTACATCCGTCACTGGACCGAGATCCAGGACGCCGAGCCCGGCCGCTATCCGGGATCGGACGAGCCGCTGTCGATCGGCTCCACCTTCACGACCATCTGGGGGTTCGAGCGCATCGGCGTGCATCACGAGGTCCTGCCGCCGGGCCGCCGCACCTCCTGGCCGCATGCCGAAAGCACGGAGGAGGAGTTCGTCTTCGTGCTGGAGGGCACGCCCGACGTCTGGATCGACGGGCACCTGCACCGGCTGCGGGAGGGGGACGGCGTCGGCTTCAAGCCCGGCACCGGGATCGCCCACACGGTCATCAACAACACCGACCGCGATGTGCGCCTGCTGGTCGCGGGCGAGCGCAAGCGGCCGGACAACAAGGTGCGCTATCCGCTGAACCCCGTCCGCGAGGCGGAGATCGGGGAGATGCTGTGGACGGACTGTCCGGCCCGCCCCCTCGGCCCCCATGACGGGCTGCCGGACCGGCGGCGCCGACCGGATTAGCGGGTCAGCCGCCGCATGACCCACAGGGCGGCGAGCATCGACAGAGTCATGGTGGCGAAGGCGACCAGCCCGTGCAGGGCCAATGCGGGCATGACGTGCAGCACCAGCACGTCGTTGCCGCCGGCCGCCAGCGCGCCGCCCGCCCCCATCAGGACGCCCCCGGCGAAGGACCGGGCGGTCCAGCCGGGGTCCAGCCGCAGCCGCACCCGCCCGGCCTGGCGCGCGGAGAGGCCGGCACCGGCCAGCACCGCCAGGGTCAGGGCCACGATCTCCCACATCGGGATCGACTCGGGGGAGACCGACCGTCCCAGCGCCCGGGGCAGCAGGCTGGTGTACATCCAGGCGCCATGCAGGGCGTAGAGCGTGCCGCCGGCCACCCCGATCACGGCGGTGGCGGCGAAGGGGCTCCAGCGCGGGCGGCTCCAGGCGTCGCGCCAGGCGCGGGCGCGGGCCAGCGCCACGATCTTCACCGCACCCAGGCCCAGCAGGACCAGCACCAGGATGGCCGACCAGGGCTGCGGCATGGCGAGCGGGCTGAGCTCGCCGCGCGGCGACGCCGCCGTCGCGAGACCGGGCACCTGCAGCACGGCGGCCAGCCCGCCCAGCAGCCCCAGCGCCGTCGCCAGCTTGGACAGGTCGCCGGCCGCACAGCGGGTGATGGTGCTGAAGGCGCAGCCGTTGTTCACCACCGCCCCCACGCCGAACAGGGCCGCCCCGGCGGGGATGGTCCACACCAGCGGCAGGCCGACCGCCAGGGTGTCGCGCGGGACCAGCCACGCCAGCGGCGCCGTGATCGCCAGCACCCAGGCCGAACAGGCGGCGATCGCCATAAGGTGGCGCGGCCGCTCGCAGTCCAGCAGTTCCCGCGCCGCCGTCACGGCGCAGATGCTGCCCTTCTGCGCCGCCGCTCCCATCAGGAAGGCGAGCGGGAGGGAGACGAGAAGCATGACCCAGCCCATGCCGGACACCGTCACCCCCAATACTGCCGCCCCCTATCTTCAAGGCGCGCCGAAGCCGCCGCCGCCCGGTGTTTCGATCACGAACACGGCGCCGGGCGCCATCTCCGCCTTTCCTATGGCGCCCAGGTCCTCCACCCGCCCGTCCACGTGCTGAACGTAAGTGCGCCCCGGCAGGCCCGGCCCGCCGCCGTCAACGCCGAACGGCGCCACGCGGCGGTTGTTGGCCAGGATGGCCGCCGTCATCGGCGCCAGGAAGCGGACCCGGCGCACCACCCCGTCCCCGCCCCGGTGCCGCCCGGCCCCGCCGGAGCCTTCGCGGATGCCGAAGCTGTCCAGCAGCACCGGGAAGCGCCATTCCAGCACCTCCGGATCGGTCAGCCGGCTGTTGGTCATGTGGGTGTGGACCGCACTGGTACCGTCGAAATCCGGCCCCGCCCCCGCCCCGCCGCAGATGGTCTCGTAGTACTGGTGGCGGGCGTCGCCGAAGGTGAAATTGTTCATGGTCCCCTGGGCCGCCGCCAGCACGCCGAGCGCGCCATAGAGGGCGTTGGTCACCGCCTGGCTCACCTCCACGTTTCCGGCCACCACGGCGGCCGGGAAGCGCGGGTTCAGCATGCTCCCCTCCGGGATCACGATCTCCAGCGGCTTGAGGCAGCCCTCGTTCAGGGGAATGTCCTCCTCCACCAGGGTGCGGAAGACGTACAGCACCGCCGCCCGGGTGATGGCGGCGGGCGCGTTGAAGTTTCCCGGCTGCTGCGGGCTGGTGCCGGTGAAGTCGATGCGCGCCGTGCCCCGGTCCCGGTCGATGGTCACGGCAACCTTCACCACGGCACCACTGTCCAGCTCCAGCGCGAAGGACCCGTCGCGCAAGACGCCGATGGCCCGGCGCACCTGGGCCTCCGCATTGTCCTGCACGTGGCCCATGTAGGCGCGGACCACGTCCAGCCCGAACAGGTCCACCATCCTCAGCAGTTCCGCCGCCCCGCGCGCGTTCGCCGCCACCTGCGCCCGCAGGTCGCCCAGGTTCTGCGGGATGTTGCGGGCGGGGTGCGGGCCGGACGACAGAAGGTCCACCACCGCCGCCTCCCGCATGCGCCCGCCCTCCACAAGCAGGACATCGTCGATCAGCACGCCCTCGTCGGCGATGCTGCGGCTGTCGGGCGGCATGCTGCCGGGCGTGATGCCGCCGATGTCGGCGTGGTGGCCCCGGCTCGCCACCCAGAACAGGATCGCGCTACCCGCCCGGTCGAACACGGGGGTCACCACCGTCACGTCCGGCAGGTGCGTGCCGCCCCGGTAGGGGTTGTTCAGCATCACCGCGTCGCCGGGCTTCAGCGTCGCCGCGCGGCTGGCGATCACGGCGCGCACGGCATGGCCCATGCTGCCCAGATGCACCGGGATGTGGGGCGCGTTGGCGATCAGCCCGCCGTCGCGGTCGAACACGGCGCAGCTGAAATCCAGCCGCTCCTTGATGTTCACCGACTGGGCCGTGTTCTCCAGGGCGAGGCCCATCTCCTCCGCGATGCTCATGAACAGGTTGTTGAACACCTCCAGCATCACCGGATCGGCCTCGGTCCCCACCGCCACGCGCTTGGGCAGCGGCACCACCCGCGTCAGCACCAGCCCCCCGGCCCGCGTCACCCGGGCGCGCCAGCCCGGCTCCACCACCGTGGTCGCCGTCGGCTCGCGCAGGATGGCCGGCCCGTCGACCTCCGTCCCGGCTTGAAGGGCAGCCCGGTCGTACACCGGCACCGCCCGCGCCGCGCCCGCCATGTGGGCGGTGACGGTGGCCAATGGCGCCGCCCCCTCACCCGGCTCGCTCCGCTCCCCACCCTCTCCCGCGCGGGGGAGAGGGTTCCCATTGGCGACCGGGCCAAGTTCCCCCTCTCCCCTTGCGGGAGAGAGCCTGCCCCGGACTTGATCCGGGGGTCCCGAGCGTGAGCGAGGGGGGTGAGGGGTGACCAGCGCACCGTCGCCCGCCCGCCGCATGCCGCCACCGTTCCGCTCCCCCTCGCCCTCACCCTGAGCCTGTCGAAGGGCGAGGGCGAACGCACCGCCCCCCTCACCCGCCCGGCCCACGGCCTCGACGCTGAGCGCCTCCACGATCAGGGCGCGGCCTTCCGGCGGGGCGAAGCCGAAGCGCTGGGCGTGTTCCTTGGCGAAGGCGGCGCGCATGTCCGCCTCCACGCCATAGGCCACCGGGATGGCCGCGTCCGTCCCCGCCACCTTCAGCAGGGCCGTCGGCTTCAGCGCCACGGCGGCGCGGTCCACCCCTTGGTCCAGCAGCTCGGCCGTCGCCTCCTCCCCCAAGGCGGTGACGGCGGCGTCCAGCGCCGGCATCAGGTCCGGCGACAAGGCGGCCTCCACCGCCCGTTCCCGCATGGCGATGAGGTCGGCCAGCCCCATGCCATAGGCCGACAGCACGCCCGCCAGCGGGTGGATGAACACCGTGGTCATGCCCAGCGCGTCGGCCACGAGGCAGGCGTGCTGCCCGCCGGCCCCGCCGAAGCATTGCAGCGCGTAGCGGGTGACGTCGTGGCCCCGCTGCACGCTGATATGCTTGATGGCGTGGGCCATGTTCTCCACCGCGATGGTCAGGAACCCGTCCGCCACCGCCTCCGGCGTCAGGGTCCGGCCGGTGGCGGCCGCGATCTCCGCCGCCAGTTCCGCGAACTTCCCCCGCACCACCGCCGCGTCCAGCGGCTGGTCCCCGTCCGGCCCGAAGACGGCGGGGAAGAACTCCGGCCGCAGCTTGCCGACCATGACGTTGCAGTCGGTCACCGTCAGCGGCCCGCCCCGGCGGTAGCAGGCGGGGCCGGGGTTGGCCCCCGCGCTCTCCGGCCCCACGCGGAACTTCGTCCCGTCGAACCGGCAGATGGACCCTCCGCCAGCCGCCACCGTGTGGATGCGCAGCATGGGGGCGCGCAGCCGCACGCCCGCCACCACCGTCTCGAAGCTGCGCTCGTAGGTCCCGGCGTAATGCGACACGTCGGTGGAGGTGCCGCCCATGTCGAAGCCGATGATGCGGGGGAACCCCTCCGCCTCCGCCGTCCTGACGGCCCCGACGATGCCGCCGGCGGGGCCGGACAGGATGGCGTCGCGGCCCTGGAAGCGCTGCGCCTCCGTCAGCCCGCCGTTGGACTGCATGAACAGCAGCCGCACCCCCGGCAGCTCCGCCGCCACCTGATCGACATAGCGGCGCAGGATCGGCGACAGGTAGGCGTCCACCACCGTGGTGTCGCCGCGCCCGACATACTTCATCAGCGGGCTGATCTGGTGGCTGACGCTGACCTGGGTGAAGCCCACGGCGCGGGCGACCTCCGCCACCGCCGCCTCGTGCGCGGTCCAGCGGTAGCCGTGCAGGAACACCACGGCGCAGGCGCGGAACCCCTCGGCATGGGCCGCTTCCAGCCCCGCCTTCGCGGCCTCCAGGTCGACCGGGACAAGCACATCGCCCTGCGCCGTCACCCGCTCCGGCACCTCCAGCACGCGTGTGTAGAGCTGTTCCGGCAGTTCGATGTGGCGGGCGAAGATCCGGGGCCGGGCCTGATAGCCGATGCGCAGCTGGTCGCGGAAACCGGCCGTGGTCACCAGCAGCGTGCGCTCCCCCTTGCGCTCCAGCAGCGCGTTGGTGGCGACCGTGGTGCCCATGCGCACGGCGTCGATCCGCTCGGCCGGGATCGCGTCACCCGGCGCCACGCCCAGCAGGTCGCGGATGCCCTGCACGGCCGCGTCGCGGTAGCGCTCCGGATTCTCCGACAGCAGCTTGTGGGTAACGATGGCACCATCCGGCCGGCGGGCCACGATGTCCGTGAAGGTCCCGCCCCGGTCGATCCAGAACTGCCAGCGCCCGTCAGCCATCGCCCATGCCCCATGCCGCGCAAGGCCGGGCAGTCTGGACGGTCGGGCGGGCGGCGTAAACCCGTCAGGGCGGCAGGGCCGCGCGCTGGACCACGGCCGTCGGCGCCGCGCGGGCCACCGGGTCGGCCGGCAGGGGTTCGGGCGGCGGTGCCACGGCCACGCGGCTGGCGGCGAGCGGGATCACCTGCCGCCCCAGGTCCCGCAGGGCGAAGACGCCCGCGCGCCCCGGCACCGGGCAGGAGGCGGAGATCAGGCGGATCGCCGTGCCGTTCCCCAGCGGCCGGTCCCAGTGGAACACGGGGCAGTCGACCCCAGTCTCCGACCGCCAGAGGGTGCCGGTCTCATGGGCCACGTAGTTGCCGGCCGCACTGCCCTTGGCGCCAGCGAAGGCGAGGCCGGGCGGCGGCGGTGCCACGGGTCCGGGGGACGCGCACCCCGCGAGGCCGGCCACCGCCGCGCACACTAGTCCCAACCGCCGCATGCCCATCGCACCCCCCGCCAGTCCCCGTTGGTGGGAA
This sequence comes from Rhodospirillaceae bacterium, assembly GCA_029267445.1. Taxonomy (GTDB): domain Bacteria; phylum Pseudomonadota; class Alphaproteobacteria; order Azospirillales; family Azospirillaceae; genus JAJUIU01. Next base: position 24,222 of record JAJUIU010000045.1, on the reverse strand, counting down.
GTTCGCCGTGCGATTGTGGTGAAAGTGAGTCGCTCACGCCGCCCGGGCCGGGCCGAGCGGACGCCGGCCGCCCTGCAGCTGGTCCAGCATGGCGTTGAGGGCGACCGTGCTCTGGTCCAGCGCCTCCTGCGCGAGGCTCAGGCTGTTGGGGGCGGGAAGCGTCACCGTGCTGGTCACCTCGCCCCCGTCGAAGACGCAGGGTCCCATCAGCTTGCGGGCGATCGCCTGCATGCGCCGGTTGTCGGGCAGGCAGTACATCAGCAGGTCACGCACCCGGCGGTTCCGCGCGATGGTCAGGATGCGGCGGGTGAGTGCCGTGCCCAGCCCCTGGTTCTGCCACGCGCGCTCCACGCTGACGGCCAGTTCGCCGCCGCGATCGTCACGGCGCAATTCGGCGGCGGCCCGGACCTCCCCCCGCACCAGGGCCGCGAGGACGACGGTGCGGGACCAGTCGATCCGCCGCACATGCGCCGCCACGGCCTCGTCCGCCAGGGTCCCCATGAAGCGGGCGCGCTTGTCGTCGGCACCCAGGCGGCGCAGGTGCGCCTCGTAACGCCAGGCCTCCCCCGGCAGCAGCGACCGGAACACAGCCATGATCGATCCTTCGATGCCACGCCGGAATGGCGCTTTCGCATCTGCGAAGTAAACATGTTGAGCTGCAATATGATCCACTTACCCCACAAGGTCTAGTGCTTTCACTCCACACCGGTGACATCGCTGGTACCCCGCGCGGTGCGGCCCGGCTGCGCGTCCGGCGCGGGGGCGGGCTGTCGGCGCGGGATTGGAAAGCGCCGCCCGCTGCGGATATGCTGCGCCCGCCGGCCCCAGCCGCCGGCCCGGACGGTTTGGAAAGCGGCGCGTGGAATGAGCATCTGGGGCAAAATCCTTGGCGGTGCTGCGGGCTTCGCCATCGGCGGGCCGCTGGGCGCGCTGCTGGGTGCCGTGGCCGGCCACGCCGTGGACGAGCTGCGCGGCACCGATGCGCCGGAGGATGAGGAAGCCCCCGGTCCCGATCAGACCAAGAGCATCGCCTTCACTGTCGGCGTCATCGTGCTTGGCGCCAAGATGGCGAAGGCGGACGGCGTCGTGCACCGTGTGGAGATCGACGCCTTCCGGCAGGTCTTCCACGTGCCGCCGGAGGAGCTGAAGAATGTCGGCCGGCTGTACGACGTGGCCAAGCGCGACAGCGCCGGGTTCGAGACCTATGCCAAGCAGCTCGCCAGGATGTTCCAGGACCGCCGGCCGGTGCTGGAGGATTTGCTTGGCGGGCTGTTCCACATCGCCACGGCCGACCATGTGATCCACGCGGCGGAACTGGAGTTCCTGCGCGCCGTCGCCGGCATCTTCGGCTTCACCGACGAGGAGTTCGAGCAGGTCCGCCGCATCCATGGCGGTGTCAACGCCGGGGCCGGCGACCCGCTGGACGATCCCTACGCCGTGCTGGGCGTGGCGCCCTCTGCGGGGATGGACGAGATCAAGGCCACGTACCGCCGTTTGGTGCGGGAGAACCATCCCGACCGCGTCATCGCCCAGGGCCTGCCGCAGGAGTTCATCGACATCGCCCAGGAGAAGATGGCCGCCATCAACGCCGCCTACGAGAAGATCGAGCGCGCCAGCATCCCCCGCACCCCCGCCTGAGCCTCCATGCCCCCGTCCCCTCCCCTCGTCGCGCTCAAGGGCGCCACCGTCAACCTTGGCGCGACCACGCTGTTCGCCGGTGTGGACGTGTCCATCGGCCGTGGCGACAAGGTGGCCCTGGTCGGCCGCAACGGCAGCGGCAAATCCACCCTGATGAAGTGCCTCGCCGGCCGCATCGAGCCGGATTCGGGCGAACGCTTCGTGCAGCCGGGTGCGCGCATCGGCTGGCTGGAGCAGGAGCCGGACCTGAAGCCCTTCCCCACCTTGGCGGACTTCGTGGCCGCCGGTCAGGCGGAGGCGGCCCCCCACCGGGTGGAGGCCGTGCTGGACGCCCTCAGCCTGCCGCCGGATCGCGCCTGCGCCACCCTGTCCGGCGGCGAGGCGCGCCGCGCCGCCATCGCCCGCGCCCTGGTGGACGAGCCGGACGTGCTGCTGTTCGACGAGCCGACGAACCACCTCGACATCCCCACCATCCTCTGGCTGGAGCAGGAGCTGAAGGCCTTCAAGGGCGGGCTGCTGCTGATCAGCCACGACCGCGCCTTCCTGCAGAACCTGTCGCGTCGGACGCTCTGGCTCGACCGGGGCGTGATGCGGGAGACGGAGCGGGGCTTCGCCGAGTTCGAGGCGTGGCGGGAGGAGGTCTTCGCCGCCGAGGAGGCCGCCGCCCACAAGCTGGACCAGAAGATCAAGGCGGAGCTGAAATGGATGTGGGAGGGCGGCATCAGCGGCCGCCGCACCCGCAACATGGGCCGTGTCCGCCGCCTCCAGGACATGCGCACCGAACGGGCCAACCGCATCCGCTCCCGCCAGGCGAACCTGGGCGTGTCGGAGGCGGAGGTGTCCGGCAAGCTGGTGATCGAGGCGGAGGGGATATCCAAATCCTTCGACGGCCCCGCCGGCCCCCGCGCCATCGTCTCGGGATTCTCCACCCGCATCCTGCGCGGCGACCGGGTCGGGCTGATCGGGCCGAACGGGGCGGGCAAGACCACGCTGCTGCGCATGCTGACCGGCGAGCTGGCCCCCGACGCGGGCACGGTAAGGCTGGGCACCAACCTCCAGACCATCGTCTTCGACCAGCGCCGCGCCCAGCTCGATCCGCAGTCGACGCTGAAGCAGGTCCTGCTGCCGGAGGGCGGGGACAACATCTGGGTCGGCGGCAAGCCGCGCCACATCGCCAGCTACCTGAAGGACTTCCTGTTCGACCCCGCCATGATGGACCAGCCGGTGCGGGCGCTCTCGGGCGGGGAACGCAACCGCCTGCTGCTGGCCCGCCTGTTCGCCAAGCCGTCCAACCTGATGGTGCTGGACGAGCCGACCAACGACCTGGACATGGACACCCTCGACCTCTTGGAGGAGGTGCTGGCGGACTACGACGGCACGCTGCTGCTGCTCAGCCACGACCGCGACTTCCTGGACCGGCTGGTCACCTCCACCATCGCGGTGGAGGGCGACGGCACCGCCATCGAGTATGCCGGTGGCTACAGCGACTATCTGGTCCAGCGCAGGGCCGCCCGCGCGCCGGAGCCGGCGAAGGCCGCGCCGAAGCCGGCGGCGGGCGCCCCGGCCGCACCCAAGGCCCGGACCAAGCTGTCCTACAAGGACGCGCGGGAGCTGGAGGAGCTGCCGGGCCGCATGGCCGCCCTGGAGAAGCGGGTCAAGGCGCTGGAGGCGAAGCTGGCCGACCCCGCCTTTTATGGCAAGGACCCGGCCGGGTTCCAGAAGGCGACCGGCGAGCTGACGGCGGTCCAGGCCGACCTCGCCGCCGCCGAAGACCGCTGGCTGGAGCTGGAGGCGCTCAAGGAGGAGCTGGGGGGCGGCCCATGAGCGCCTCGCCGGGGCCGATGCGGCCCGTCCACATGCTGATGGCCGTCACCGTCATGGCCATCTGGGGCACCAACTTCTCCGTCTCCAAGATCACGCTGACGGAGTTCCAGCCGATCACCGCCATGGCGATCCGCTTCACCCTGGTGGCGGCATTGCTGCTGCCCTTCGTGAAGGTGCCGTGGGGGCAGATGCGGCAGATCTTCTGGTACTCGGTGGTGATGGGGGGCCTGCACTTCCCGCTGATCTTCACCGGCATGCAGGGGGCGGACGCGTCCGCCGCCTCCATCGCGATCCAGCTCCAGGTGCCGTTCGCCTCCCTGCTGGCGGCCGTGTTCCTGGGCGACAAGCTGGGCTGGCGGCGCGGGGTGGGCATGCTGGTCGCCTTCGGCGGCATCGCCGTGATCGCGGGCGATCCGGGGCCGGACACCAGCCTGTTCCATCTGGGTCTGGTGGTGGCGGCGGCCTTCGCCTTCGCCTTCTCCAACATCCAGATGAAATGGATGGGGGAGATCGACCCCTTCACGCTGAACGCCTACATGGCGCTGTTCGCCGTGCCGCAGCTCGTCCTCATGTCGCTGCTGCTGGAGGACAACCAGCTGGCCCAAATCGTTCACGCGGACTGGGTCGGCTGGGCCTGTATCCTCTACATGGCCCTGCTCGCCACCATCACCGCCTACGCCCTCTGGACGCCTCTCATCAAGCGCTTCGACGTGAACCAGACCATCCCGTTCCTGCTGTTCGTGCCGGTGTTCGGTGTCGGCTCGGGCGTGCTCTGGCTGGGCGAACCCTTGACCTGGAGGCTGATCGTCGGTGGAGTCCTGGTCGTGGCGGGCGTGGCCGTGATCCTGATCCGGCGGCCGCGCATCGTCGTGGCCCGCACAATCACCTGAGGACGCCCGACCGTGATCCCCCGCCCGCCGCCGCCCCGCCGCCCGGAGTCCCCGTCCTCCGGCATCCGCAGACTGGTCGACCACCCCTCGCCGAACCACGGGCCGCGTCCGGCGGGCAAGCCGGTGGACATGCTGATCTTGCACTACACCGGCATGCGCACCGCGCAGGAGGCGCTGGACCGCCTCTGCGATCCGGAGGCGCGGGTCAGCTCCCACTACCTGATCGACGAGGACGGCACGGTTTACCGGCTGGTGCGGGAGGACAAGCGGGCCTGGCACGCCGGCGTCTCCTTCTGGCGGGGGGAGACGGACATCAACGGCCGCAGCATCGGGATCGAGCTGGTCAATCCGGGGCACGAGTTCGGCTACCGCCCCTTCCCGAAGCCGCAGATGACGGCGCTGCGCACGCTGGCGGCCGACCTCGTCGCCCATTACGGCATCCCGCCGCTGCACGTGCTGGCCCATTCCGACGTGGCGCCGACCCGCAAGGAGGATCCGGGCGAGCTGTTCGACTGGAAGGGTCTCGCGGCCGCAGGGATCGGCGCCTGGCCGGAGCCGACGGCGGAGGATGACGGCGGCTACGACGTCGCCGGGGTGCGGGAACTGCTGGCCCGGCTCGGTTACGACGTGGCCCATGGGGAGGCGGCGCATGGGACGGCATGGGACGAACCCGCCCGCGCCGCCCTGACCGCCTTCCAGCGGCACTGGCATCCGGAGCGTCTGGGCCGCGATCCCGACGGCGAAACGGTGCGCCGCCTGCGGGCACTGGTCCGCACCGACGTTTCCGCCATTGCATCCGCGCCCGTGACGGCCTAGCACTCATCCCCGCGTCAGTCGGCCGGATGGCCGCCTTCCGGCAATGGGGAAACCCGCCGGGGGGAGGAAAGTCCGGGCTCCACGGAAGCACGGTGCCGGGTAACGCCCGGCGGGGGCGACCCCAGGGAAAGTGCCACAGAAAGCAAACCGCCGCCGGCCTCGGCCGGCCGGCAAGGGTGAAAGGGTGCGGTAAGAGCGCACCGCGCCCCCGGCGACGGGGGCGGCATGGTAAACCCCACCGGGAGCAAGACCGAATAGGGGTGGCACGGGCGGGCGACCGTCCAAGCGCGCTTCCGCGCCGCCGCCCGGGTTGGTCGCGCGAGGCGTCCGGCAACGGACGTCCCAGAGGAATGGCCATCCCCTGGATACCGTCCGGCTCGCCGGATACGGTCCGGTGGACAGAACCCGGCTTACAGGCCGGCTGACGCCTCATCTTTCGGAGTGGACGCTGTCCATTTCGGCTCGTCTTGCATCCGTTCGCGCGGATGGGTGGGCCCGCAGGCGCCCCGGACGCGGTGCCGCCTTCCCGGGATGGCGTGGGACGGACGGGGTGCCGGAGTCGGCAAGCCATGACGAACCACAATACGCGCTGCGAAATGGAGTTATACCCACAATATGTTGTGGCGCTCCGGAACCCTTTCCGCCATCAAGCCATTGCAGGACAACCCTCCCAGCGCGGGGGGCGCGGAGATCGGCGAGCGTTCCGCTTCCGTCCGCATCCGCTAGGAACAGCCGAGGTCCAGCCCAGGCTTTTCTTCGGCGATCTGAGATAATCGTCACACGTTTCCAGTCCTCAGACATGAACATAAAGCGAACGCGCCTGTATCCACAGGCGCGAAGGCCCGGATATGTTCACAGCCCGGCGCCATCGTTCGTTTTCATCCTCAGGAAATCCCCAGAGCTATCCACAGGCCTTTGAAAAATCTTGCCCGCGTGGTGATTCTGCTACAGCGTCCCATTGACCCCCATGCCGTCCCATGATATCCCAATCCTACCCATAAATCGGGAGCGACCGCCCTCCCGCCGCCGGCCAGCGGACGGAACGGGGCGGTCGGACGGGCGGATACCGGAAGGGGGGCGGCGTCGGCTTCGCGGGCCAGGCGCCGGAACTGCGGGGGGCGATGGGACTGTTCCTGTCCACATACGTGAACAAGGTCGACAAGAAGGGTCGCGTGTCCGTCCCGGCACCCTTCCGCACGGCCTTGAACGGACAGGCGGAGATCATCGTCTTCCGGTCCCTGCAGGCCCAGGCCCTCGACTGCTGCTCGATCGACTATCTCGACCAGCTCTCCGCCGCCCTTGACGATCCCGAGACCCCGCAGGACTTCCGCGACCTGATCGAGACGGCCGTGTTCGGCGGCTCGGTGCGGGTACCCTTCGACACCGAGGGCCGGGTCATCATCCCCGACGACTTCCTTGGCTTCGCCGGCATCGTGGAGACCGCCGCCTTCGTCGGCCGCCGCAAGATCTTCCAGATCTGGGAGCCGGACGCGCTGAAGGCCTTCGAGGAGGCGAGCCGGTCCCAGGCCCGCGCCAACAACATCTCCCTCTCCACCATCCTGGCGAAGACCTCGCAGCACGCGCGGCCGAACGGCGGTGCGGCATGACCGGGCCCTTCCACGCCAACCCCGTCCATATCCCCGTCCTGGCCGCCGAGGTGGTGACGGCGCTCGCCCCGCGCGACGGCGGGGTCTACGTCGACGGCACCTTCGGCGCCGGCGGCTATGCCCGCCGCCTGCTGGATGCGGCGCTGTGCACGGTCTGGGGCATCGATCGCGATCCCGCCGCCGTCGCCCGCGGCACGGAGCTCGCCAAGGCCTACCCCGCCCGCCTCACCGTCATCCAGGGCCGCTTCGGCGAGATGGACCGGCTGCTGGCCGACCGGGGTGTCGCGGGCGTCGACGGTGTCGCGCTCGACATCGGCGTCTCATCCCCGCAGATCGACGATCCGGAGCGGGGCTTCTCCTTCCGGTTCGACGGCCCGCTCGACATGCGCATGGGATCGGATGGGCCGACGGCCGCCGACGTGGTCAACACCGCGCCGGAGGCGGATCTCGCGGACATCGTCTGGCGCTACGGGGAGGAGCGGCATTCCCGCCGCGTCGCCCGCGCCATCGTCGCCCGGCGCAAGGACCAGCCGATCACCCGCACGCTTGAGCTTGCGGAGATCGTCCGCGCCGTCGTGCCCAAGTCCAAGGATGGCATCGACCCGGCCACCCGCACCTTCCAGGCCCTGCGCGTCCATGTGAACGACGAGCTGGGGGAGCTGGACCGGGGCCTGCGCGCGGCCGAGCGGCTGCTCGCCCCCGGCGGGCGCCTCGCCGTGGTCAGCTTCCATTCGCTGGAGGACCGGGCGGTGAAGGATTTCCTGCGCACCCGCTCCGGCCATGTTCCGGCGCCGTCGCGCCACATGCCGGCCCCGGCGGCCGGCCCGGCGCCGACTTTCCGCCTGATCGACAAATCGGGCGTCACCCCGTCGGCCGATGAGGCCCGCACCAACCCCCGCGCCCGGTCCGCCCGGCTGCGCACGGCGGAACGCACCGCCGCCCCCGCCTGGATCGAAGGAGAGGCCGCATGATCGGCAAGTCGACCGCCGTCTGGATCGTCCTCGCCGCCGTCGCGAGCGTGGCCCTCTACCAGACCAGCTACGAGGTGCAGGCCCAGGCCGACCGCCTGTCCCACCTCAACCGGCAGATCGTCGCCGAGCAGGAGGCGATCCAGGTCCTGAACGCCGAGTGGGCGCACCTGAACGACCCGTCCCGCCTGGAGCGGCTGGTCGCCCAGCACCTGCTGCTGCAGCCGATGCAGGCCGCGCAGATCGTGGCGCTGGACGCCATCCCGGAGAAGCCGACGGGGGCGGAGGGCGAGCTGCTGCTGTCCTCGCTGGCCACCCCCACCCCGGCCCGCAAGCCGGAACGGGCCGCCCGCCCGGCCGCCCCGGTGCAGGTCGCCGAGGACGCGCCCGCGCGGACCGCCGCCCCGGTCGTGCTCGCCACTTTCGGGAGGACGCGATGACGGACGCCCATCTCTCCCTCACCGGGTTCGACATGGCGGGGCTGGACCGGGCGCCCACCCGGGCCGAGCCCCGCGTCCGCTACCAGTCCCGCACCCAGACGGCGCTGGAGCAGGGCCGCGCGCGCCTGATCGTCACGGCGGCGCTGTTCTCCATCGCCTTCGGCGCCGTGGGCCTGAAGCTGGTGGACGCCACCGTGCTGTCCCAGGGGGCGGAGCCGCAGGCGACCACCGCCGCCACCGCCAAGCCGCCCCAGGCCGGGCGGGCCGACATCGTCGACCGCAACGGCGTGCTGCTGGCGACCTCGCTCTCCACACAGTCGCTCTATGCCGATCCCAAGCTGGTGATCGACCCGGTCGAGGCGGTGCAGAAGCTGTCCAAGGTCCTGCCCGACCTGAACGGAGAGGCGCTGCTGGCCGAGCTGCGGACGCCCAAGCGCTTCGTCTGGGTCCGCCGCAACCTGACGCCGCGCCAGCAGTACGAGATCAACCGCCTGGGCATCCCCGGCTTCGCCTTCCAGCGGGAGGAGCGGCGCGTCTATCCGCAGGGCAGCCTCGTGGCCCATGTCGTGGGGTTCAGCGGTGTCGACAACAACGGCCTGATGGGGATCGAGCAGCGCTACGACCAGCGCCTGCGCTCCGGCGAGGGGCCGCTGCGGCTGTCCGTCGACGTGCGCCTGCAGCACGTGCTGCGCAAGGAGATCGGCGCCGCCATCGAGGAGTTCCGCGCCATCGGTGGTGCCGGGATGATCATGGACGTGCGCACGGGCGAGCTGCTGGCCATGGTCAGCCTGCCGGACTTCGACCCGCACAATCCGCCGCCCCCGCAGCAGGAGCAGGACACCGACCCGCGGTTCAACCGCAACACGCTCGGCGTCTACGAGATGGGCTCCACCTTCAAGATCTTCAACACCGCCATGGCCCTGGAGTCGGGCCGGGTGCGCCTGCACGACAGCTTCGACGCGACCAAGCCGATCCGCATCGGCCGCCACATGATTTCCGACTTCAAGCCGGAGGCGCGCTGGATGGACGTGGTCGACATCTTCAAGCACTCCTCCAACATCGGGTCCGTGCGCATGGCGGCGGAGGTCGGCCCGGCCGGCCAGCGCGACTTCATGGCCAAGCTCGGCTTCACCCGCCCGGTCTCGCTGGAGCTGCCGGAGCTGGGCTGGCCGATGATCCCGAACCCCTGGCGCGAAGTGAACATGATGACCATCAGCTTCGGGCACGGCATGTCCGTCAGCCCGGTGCATCTGGTCGCGGCCACGGCCGGCATGGTCAATGGCGGCATCCTGCGCCAGCCCACCCTGCTGAAGCGGGAGAAGGGCGACGAGGTGCCGGGTACGCGCGTCATCTCCGAGAAGACCTCCGACGTGGTGCGCAAGCTGATGCGCACGGTGGTCATGGACGGCACCGCCACCCGCGCCGACGCGGCGGGCTATGTCGTCGGCGGCAAGACCGGCACGGCGGAGAAGGTGAAGGGCCGCGCCTACAGCGGCAGCTACCGGATCTCCAGCTTCGTCGGCGCCTTCCCGATGCACGACCCGCGCTACGTCGTCTACGTCATGGTCGACGAGCCCAAGGGCAACAAGCAGACGTTCGGCTACGCCACCGGCGGCTGGGTCGCGGCCCCCGCCATCGGCCGCATCGTCGCCCAGGCGGGCCCGATCCTGGGCGTGCGGCCGGTGGACGCGAATGCGCCAGAAATCGTCCACGCCCTCGCCATCAATCCCCAGCAAAGTGCGCCCGGGCCGCAACTGGCCTCCTTCCCCGGCGGACAACGCTGACCCATGAAACGGCTGTCGGACCTCATGGCCTCGCGCACGGAAATCGCGGTCTCCGCACTGGCGCTCGAACGGGACCCCCCGATCGCGGCGCTGACGGCGGATTCGCGCGCGGTCGGTCCCGGCAGCCTGTTCGCCGCCCTTCCCGGCACAACCCGGGACGGGCGCGATTTCATTCCGGACGCGGTGAAGGCGGGTGCCGTCGCCATCCTGGCGCCGAAGGGCACCGTCCTTCCGGCGGGGGCGGAGCATGTCGCCCTGATCGAGGACGCCAACCCCCGCCGCCGTCTGGCCCTGCTGGCCGCCGCCTTCCACGGCGCGCAGCCGGAGCGGATCGCCGCCGTCACCGGCACCAACGGCAAGACCTCCACCGCGCAGTTCACCCGCCAGATCTGGGCCGGCCTCGGCCACAAGGCGGGTGCGATGGGCACGCTGGGGCTGATCGCCCCCGGCTTTCCCCAGACCGGCAGCCTGACCACGCCCGACCCGATCGCGCTCCACCAGACCCTGGCGGAGGTGGCGAAGGCCGGGGTCACGCACCTCGCCATGGAGGCCAGCTCCCACGGACTGGACCAGTTCCGCCTGGACGGCGTGCTGGTGACCTGTGCGGGCTTCACCAACCTGACGCGCGACCATCTCGACTACCACGGCACCATGGAGGCCTATTTCCAGGCCAAGGCCATGCTGTTCGAGCGGGTGATGCCCAAGGGCGCCACCGCCGTGCTGAACGCCGACATCCCGGAATTCGAGCGGCTGGCGGAGCTGTGCCGGGCGCGCAAGCAGACGGTGATCGGATTCGGCGCCCAGGGCCGGGAGCTGAAGGTCCTGTCGGTCGATCCCCTGCCCCATGGGCAGCGCCTGGAGCTCGAGGTGTTCGGCGCCCGCCGGACGATCGAGGTGCCGCTGGTCGGCCGCTTCCAGGTCTGGAACGCGCTCTGCGCGCTGGGCCTCGCCATCGGCTCGGGCGAGGACCCGGCGAAGGCCGCCGACCAGCTCGCCCGCCTGGAGGGCGTGCGCGGCCGGCTGGAGCTGGTCGCCCGCCTCAAAAATGATGCGGCCGTCTATGTCGATTACGCCCACACGCCCGACGGTCTGGAAACGGTTCTGAAAGCGCTGCGCCCGCATACCCACGGGCGCCTGCTGTGCGTCTTCGGCGCCGGCGGGGACCGCGATCCCGGAAAGCGACCGATGATGGGCGAGATCGTGGCGCGGCTGGCGGACCGCGCCATCGTCACCGACGACAATCCCCGCAGCGAGGAGCCGGCGGCCATCCGGTCCGCGATCCTCGCCGCCTGCCCCGGCGCCACGGAGATCGGCGACCGCGCCCAGGCCATCGCCGCCGGTGTGGCCGACCTCGGCGCCGGCGACGTGCTGGTGATCGCCGGCAAGGGGCATGAGCAGGGACAGATCGTGGGCCGCGAGGTGCGGCCCTTCGACGATGCGACCGTGGCACGGGCCGCGGTGGCGAACCTTCAGCCGTGACGGAGACGCGAACCATGAAGACGCAGTCCGGCCAAGACATCCTGTGGACCGCCGCCGACGTGGCCGCCGCCGCGAACGGGCGCCATCCCACGGCCCGAACGCCGGGCCACTGGTTCGCCACCGGCGTCTCCATCGACAGCCGCACGGTGCAGCCGGGCGACCTGTTCGTGGCGCTGAAGGGCCCGAACTTCGACGGCCACGCCTTCGTCGCCGACGCGCTGGCCAAGGGGGCGGCGGGGGCCATCGTCTCCCACCTGCCCGAAGGTGTCGCCCCCGGCGCCCCGGTGCTTCTGGTGGAGGACACCACCACGGCGCTGGAGGATTTGGGCCGCGTCTCCCGCCTGAACACCCAGGCCCGCATCGTCGCGGTCACCGGCTCGGTCGGCAAGACCGGGACCAAGGAGGCCCTGAAGCTGTGCCTTGAGGCGCAGGGCAAGACCTTCGCCACGCAGGGCAACCTGAACAACCACTGGGGCGTGCCGCTGTCCCTGTCCCGCCTGCCCGCCGACGCCGCCTACGGCATCTTCGAGCTGGGCATGAACCATGCGGGGGAGATCGGCCCCTTGTCCCGCATGGTGAAGCCGGACGTCGCCATCATCACCACGGTGGAGGCCGTGCATCTGGAGCATTTCGCCTCGGTCGAGGGGATCGCCGACGCCAAGGCCGAGATCTTCGAGGGCATGTCCCCCAACGGCACGGCCATCCTGAACCGGGACAACCCGCACTACGCCCGGCTGGTCGCCGCCGCCCGCACCCAGGGCCTGACCCGGATATGGAGCTTCGGTGCCGCCGACGGGGCCGACGCCCGGCTGGTCGACTGCTCGCTGCACGCCACCTCCTCGGCCGTCACGGCGGTGATCAAGGGCGAGCGCATCCAGTACTGCCTGTCCCTGCCCGGCCGCCACCATGTGCTGAACAGCCTGGGCGTGCTGCTGGGCGTCCATGCTGCGGGCGGCGACGTCGTCACCGCCGCGCGCCAGCTGTCGCACCTGCAGCCGATCAAGGGGCGCGGCCTGCGCAAGCGGGTGGCCCTGTCCAAGGGCAGCTTCAGCGTCATCGACGAGAGCTACAACGCCAGCCCCGTCTCCGTCGCCGCCGCCGCCACCGTGCTGGGCAAGACGGACCCGGGTGCGGGCGGGCGCCGCATCGCCGTGCTGGGCGACATGCTGGAGCTGGGCGCCGACGGCCCCATCCTGCATGCCGGCCTCGCCGAACCGTTCAAGAAGGCCGGCACGGACCTCGTGTTCTGCTGCGGCCCCAACATGAAGTCCCTGTTCGACCGCCTGCCCGCCGCGATGCGGGGACGCTGGGCGGAGGACAGCCGCGCGCTCGCCCCCCATGTCGCCAACGCCGTCCGGGCGGGCGACGTGCTCATGGTGAAGGGCTCCGCCGGCAGCAAGATGAGCCTCGTGGTCGACGCGCTGGCCGCCCTGGACGTGACGTCCGGTGCGGAGAAACCGGCCGTCGCCGCCGCGGGCGCCGGCAAGTAAGGAGCGTCCATGCTGTTCAACCTGCTCTATCCCCTGGCCGACGAGTTCCAGGTCTTCAACCTGTTCCGGTACATCACCTTCCGGACGGGCGGGGCGATCATGACGGCGCTGATCATCAGCTTCGTCATCGGCCCCCGCGTGATCGCCTGGCTGAAGTCGAAGCAGGGCGAAGGGCAGCCGATCCGCACCGACGGGCCGGAGACGCACCTGAAGAAGAAGGGCACGCCCACCATGGGTGGCGTGATGATCCTGATCGCGGTGCTGGTCAGCACGCTGCTGTGGGTGGACCTGACGAACGCCTACACCTGGATCGTCCTTCTGGTGACCCTGGGCTTCGGCCTGGTGGGGTTCGGCGACGACTTCCTGAAGCTGACCAAGCGCAACACCAAGGGCCTCAGCGGCAAGCTGAAGATGGTGTGGATGATCCTGATCGCCGCCGCCGCCGCCGGCTGGTACATGGCGGTGACGGACGGCGCGCACGCCACCGGTGTCGCGGTCCCCTTCTTCAAGGACCTGCTGATCCCGCTGGGCTTCCTGTTCCTGTTCTGGGCGGTGCTGGTCATGGTCGGGGCCAGCCATTCGGTGAACCTGACGGACGGTCTCGACGGCCTCGCCATCGTGCCGATCATGATCGCGGCGGCCAGCTTCGGGCTGATCGCCTACCTGTCGGGCAACGCGATCTTCGCCAACTACCTGCAGATCCAGCACGTTCCCGGCACGGGCGAGCTGGCGATCTTCTGCGGCGCCCTGGTCGGCGCCGGCCTCGGCTTCCTCTGGTTCAACGCGCCGCCGGCCATGGTCTTCATGGGCGACACGGGCTCCCTCTCCATGGGCGGGGCGCTGGGCGCCATCAGCGTCATCACCAAGCACGAGCTGGTGCTGGTCATCATCGGCGGCCTGTTCGTCCTGGAGGCGGTCAGCGTCATGGTGCAGGTCGCCAGCTTCAAGCTGACCGGCAAGCGCGTGTTCCGCATGGCGCCCATCCACCACCACTTCGAGAAGAAGGGCTGGTCGGAGCCCACGGTCGTCATCCGGTTCTGGATCATCGCCGTCGTGCTGGCGCTGATCGGCCTCTCCACCCTCAAACTGCGGTGAGGGCGGGATGATCGACCTCGGGCTCTTCAGTGGACGGCGGATCGCGGTGATGGGGCTGGCCCGGTCGGGGCTGGCCGCCGCGCGCGCGCTGATCGCCGGCGGGGCCGAGGTGCTGGCCTGGGACGACGGGCAGGCCGGCCGCGAGGCCGCGACCAAGGCCGGCGTGCCCCTGACCGACCTGAACACGGCCGATCTCACGGGCGTGGCCGCACTGGTCCTGTCGCCGGGCATCCCCCACACCTTCCCGGCACCGAACCCGGTCGCCGCCCGCGCCAAGGCGGCGGGCGTGCCGATCATCGGCGACGTGGAGCTGCTGAAGCGCGCCCGGCCCGATGCCTTCTATCTCGGGATCACCGGGACCAACGGCAAATCCACCACCACCGCGCTGACCGGCCACATCCTCGCATCCGCCGGCCGCCGCATCCAGGTGGGCGGCAATCTCGGCACGCCCGTGCTGACGTTCGAGCCGCTGGGTGCGGACGGCGTCTACGTGCTGGAGATGTCCAGCTACCAGCTGGAGCTCACCCCCTCCCTCGGCTTCGACGCCGCGGCCCTGCTCAACATCACGCCAGACCACCTGGACCGCCACGGCGGCATGGACGGCTACATCGCCGCCAAGCGGCTGGCGTTCCGTCCCCATCCGACCTCGCGCTTCGACAAGCTCAGCGTGAGGTCGGATGTTTCCCCTCACCCTGAGCCTCTCGAAGCGCGAGGGGAGAGTGACTTGGGCGTTTCCCCTCACCCTGAGCCTGTCGAAGGGCGAGGGGAAACGGAACGCCTGCCCGTCGCCATCGTCGGCATCGACGACGAGCCCTGCCGGCGCATGGCCGAAGCCCTGGAGGCCGAGGGCGGGCGCAGGGTCGTCCGCATCAGCGCCGAGCGGCCGGTCCCCGGCGGTGTCTCGGCACCCGACGGCATCCTGATCGACGACACGGACGGCGGGCGCGTCGCGGTCCTCGACCTGCGGGACTGCCCGGCCCTGCCCGGCCGCCACAACTGGCAGAACGCTTGCGCCGCCTACGCGCTGGCCCATGCGGCCGGGGTGGCGGCGTCCACCATCGCGGCGGCCATGCGCAGCTTCCCCGGCCTCACCCACCGGCAGCAGCAGGTGGCGACCATCGCCGGCGTGCGCTTCGTCAACGACAGCAAGGCGACCAACGCCGACGCCGCCGCCAAGGCGCTCGGCTGCTACGGCGCCATCCACTGGATTCTCGGCGGCAAGCCGAAGGAGGGCGGGCTCGACGGGCTGGACGCCTTCATGCCCCGCGTGCGGGAGGCCTTCCTGATCGGGGAGGCGACGGAGGATTTCGCCCGCTGGCTCGCGGCACGGGGGGTGAAGCACCGCCGCTGCGGCACCATCGACGTCGCCACGCGGGAGGCCTTCGCCGCTGCGAAGGCCGACAAGGGTCCGGAGCGGGTGGTCCTGCTCTCCCCCGCCTGCGCCAGTTTCGACCAGTTCCCGAACTTCGAGGTGCGGGGGGAGGCCTTCATGGCCGCCGTCCGCGCCCTCGCCGACATCCACCCCGGTCAGGAGGCCGCCGGCCGATGATGACGTTCGCCCGCACGGACCATTCGATCCTCGGCCGCTGGTGGTGGACGGTCGACCGCTGGACGCTGGCGGCCGTGATCCTGATCGCCATGATCGGGGTGGTGCTGATCCAGGCGGCCAGCCCCGCCGTGGCGGAGCGCATCGGCCTCTCCACCTTCCACTTCATCGAGCGGCATCTGATGATGCTGCTGCCCGCCCTGGGCATCATGATGGGCGTGTCGCTGCTGTCGCCGCGCGGCGTGCGCCGCCTCGCCATCCTGCTGCTGCTGGGCTCCATCGGCGGCATCGCGCTGACCCTGATCGTCGGGGTGGAGATCAAGGGTGCGACCCGCTGGCTGCACCTGCCGGGCCTGTCGCTGCAGCCGTCGGAGTTCGTGAAGCCCGCCTTCGCCGTGGTCGCCGCGTGGCTGTTCGCGCTGCACCGGAACCAGGAGGGTTTTCCCGGCATCCCGATCGTCTGCGGCCTCTACCTGCTGATCGTCAGCCTGTTGCTGATGCAGCCGGACCTGGGGCAGACCTTCCTGCTGACGGCCGTGTTCGCGGGGCAGTTCTTCCTGGCCGGCCTGCCGATCCTGCTGGTGGCGGTGCTGGTGGTGCTGGGCATCTCCGGCCTCGTCGCCGCCTACTTCGCCCTGCCCCACGTGCAGAGCCGCATTGACCGCTTCCTCGACCCCGGTTCGGGCGACAACTACCAGGTCGCGCGCGCCATGGACGCCTTCCAGAACGGCGGCCTGTGGGGCACCGGCCCCGGCCAGGGCACCGTGAAGATGTCCATCCCGGACAGCCATGCCGACTTCATCTTCGCCGTGGCGGGGGAGGAGCTGGGGCTGATCTGGTGCCTCGCCATCGCCGCCCTGTTCGCCTTCGTCGTCATCCGCAGCTTCGGCCGCGCCTTCAACGAGCAGAGCCTGTTCGCCCTGCTGGCGGCCTCCGGCTTGGTCATGCAGTTCGGGCTGCAGGCGCTGATCAACATGGGCTCCACCCTGCATCTGGTGCCGACCAAGGGCATGACCCTGCCGTTCATCAGCTATGGCGGCTCCTCGCTGCTGGCGCTCGGCATCGGCATGGGGATGCTGCTGGCGCTGACCCGCCGCCGTGTGGGACCGGGAGAACCGCTGTGAGCGCCACCATCGTCCTCGCCGCCGGGGGTACCGGCGGCCACATGTTCCCGGCCGAGGCCCTGGCCCGCGAGCTCCTGGCGCGCGGGCACAAGGTCGTCCTGGTGACCGACGCGCGCGGCCACGCCTTCGGCGACGCCCTGCCGGAGGTGCCGGTGGAGCGGGTGCGCGCCGCGACCATTGGCGGCGGCATCGCCGGCAAGGTCCGCATGGTGGTGGAGCTGGGTCTCGGCACGCTGGAGGCGCGGCGCCTGCTGAAGCGGCTCCGCCCCGCCTGCGTGGTCGGCTTCGGCGGCTACCCGTCGGTCCCCACCGTCTTCGCCGCCCAGCGCCTTGGCATCCCCACCGTCCTGCATGAGCAGAACGCCGTGCTCGGCCGGGCCAACCGGCTGCTGGCCGGCAAGGCGCGCCGCGTCTGCACCTCCTTCCCGTCCGTGCGGGGCCTGCCGGCGGGCGTGCCCACGGTCCGCACCGGCAATCCGGTCCGGCCCGGCATCCTGGCCCTGGCGGGCCGCCCCTACCCCGACACGGGCCACGGCCTGACCCTGCTGGTGACCGGCGGCAGCCAGGGGGCGGCCGTCTTCTCCACCGTGATCCCGAACGCCGTCGCGCTGCTGCCGGAGGATCTGCGCCAGCGTCTGCGCATCGTCCAGCAGGCCCGGCCGGAGACCATGGCCGACGCGCACGCGATCTATGACGGCATCGGCGCCGATGTGGAGCTGTCGCCCTTCTTCCGCGACATGCCGGCGCGGCTGGCCGCCTGCCATCTGATGATCTGCCGCTCCGGCGCCTCCACCGTGGCGGAGCTGGCGGCGGCCGGGCGGCCGGCGATCCTGGTGCCCTACCCGCACGCGACCGACGACCACCAGACCGCCAACGCCCGCGCCCTGGCCGATGCCGGCGGGGCCTGGGTGCTGCCGCAGACGGCCCTCTCGCCCGAGGCGCTGGCGGCCCGGCTGACCGAACTCCTCGCCGATCCCGCCGGTCTGGCGCGCGCCGCCGCCGCCGCGTCGGCCTGGGCCATTCCCGACGCCGCCGCCCGGCTCGCCACCGCCGTCCTGGAGACGGCGGGTCTGCCGGAGCGCAACGGCAACGATACGCCGCACCGGAGCGCCGCCGCATGACCATCCGCAGTCTCGCCCTCGCCCCCCTCGCCGCCTTGGAGGCGGTGACACCGGCACCCCGCCGCATGGTCGGCAAGGGGGCTCCGGCACCCCGTCCCGTGCCGGTCACGGCGGCCACCCCGGAGCCGGCCACCGTTCAGGCTCAGGCCACGGCCGGGCACAAGCCGGTCGGCCCGACCGACCCGCTGCGCCACGCCGTCTTCCTCGCCAAGACCCTGCGGAGGGCCTGAGCCATGCGCGCGATGCCGCTGTCCATCGGCACGATCCACTTCGTCGGCATCGGCGGCATCGGCATGTCCGGCATCGCCGAGGTGCTGCACAACCTGGGCTACGCCGTCCAGGGCAGCGACATGGCCGACAACTACAACGTCACACGCCTGCGCAAGCTTGGCATCAAGGTGGAGATCGGCCACCGGGCGGAAAATCTGGGCGAGGCGGCGGTCGTCTGCATCTCCTCCGCCGTGAAGAAGGACAATCCGGAGGTCACGGCCGCCCGCGCGGCATTGATCCCGGTGGTCCGCCGGGCCGAGATGCTGGCCGAGCTGATGCGCCTGAAATGGTCCATCGCCGTGGCCGGCACCCACGGCAAGACCACCACCACCAGCATGGTGGCCGCATTGCTGGACGGTGCCGGCTTCGACCCGACCATCATCAACGGCGGCATCATCAACGCGCTGGGCACCAACGCCAAGCTGGGCCGGGGCGACTGGATGGTGGTGGAGGCGGATGAGAGCGACGGAACCTTCACCAAGCTGCCGGCGACCATCGGCGTCGTCACCAACATGGACCCGGAGCATCTCGACTTCTACGGGACCTTCGAGGAGGAGCGGAAGGCCTTCGACCGCTTCGTGGAGAACATCCCCTTCTATGGCTTCGCGGCCCTCTGCATCGACCATCCGGAGGTGCAGGCCCTGATCGCCCGCGTCGACCGCCGCATCGTGACCTACGGCTTCAGCCCGCAGGCCGACGTGCGCGCGGCCAATGTCACCACCGACACCACCGGCTGCCGCTACGACGTGGCCGTGTCCGACCGGGTGCTGGGGGAGGCCCGCACGATCGAGGGGCTGCACCTGCCCATGTACGGGCTGCACAATGTGCAGAACTCCTTGGCCGCCATCGCGGTCGCCATCAACATGCAGATCGGCGACGAGGCGATCCGCGCGTCGCTGGCCAAGTTCCAGGGCGTTAAGCGCCGCTTCACCAGGACGGGGGAGAGCAACGGCATCGTCGTCATCGACGATTACGGCCACCACCCGGTGGAGATCGCGGCCGTGCTGAAGGCGGCCCGCATGGCGGGTTCCGGCCGCACCATCGCGGTGGTGCAGCCGCACCGGTACAGCCGCCTCGCCTCCCTGTTCGAGGAGTTCTGCACCTGCTTCAACGACGCCGACGCGGTGATCGTGGCCGACGTCTACGCGGCGGGTGAGCAGCCGATCGAGGGTGCGAGCCAGCAGGCGCTGGTGGAGGGGCTGCGCACCCACGGCCACCGCCACGTCCTGCCGCTGTCGGCACCGGAGGCCCTGCCCTCCATGGTGCGCGACATGGCCCAGCCCGGCGACATGGTCGTCTGCCTGGGTGCCGGCAACATCACCCAATGGGCGAACGCCCTGCCCGCCGAGCTCGACCGCCTGTTCGGCCTTGACCGGGGAAAGGAGGCCGCGCGGTGATGGCTGCGGCGCTGTCCGGACCCACGCTGATCGACCGTCTGCCGCGCGTGCGGGGACGGCTGACTCCGGATGCGCCACTGGGTCCCCTGACATGGTTCCGCGTCGGCGGCCCGGCGGAGGTGCTGTTCCGCCCGGCCGACGCGGAGGACCTCGCCGAATTCCTCGCCGGCTGCCCGGCCGACGTGCCCGTCACCGTCATGGGTGTCGCCTCCAACCTGCTGGTCCGCGACGGCGGCGTGCCCGGCGTGGTGATCCGCCTGGGCGGCCCCTTCGCGGAGATCGCGGTGGACGGCGACACGGTGACGGCCGGGGGTGCCGCCCTCGACCTCAACGTCGCCATGACGGCGCAGCAGGCGGGCCTTGCCGGGCTGGAGTTCCTGTCCGGCATCCCCGGCACGGTGGGCGGTGCCGTCCGCATGAACGGCGGCGCCTATGGGCGGGAGATGGTGGACGTCATCCTGTCCGCCACCGGAATCGACCGGCGCGGCACGGTCCGCACCTACGACCGCGCCGATCTCGGCCTCACCTACCGCCACTGCGCCGTGCCGGAGGACGTGATCTTCACCGGTGCCGTCCTCAGGGCGGAGCGCGGGGACCCCGCCGCCATCACCGCCCGCATGGAGGATATCCGGCAGGCCCGCGCCGACACCCAGCCCGTCCGCGCCCGCACCGGCGGGTCCACCTTCGCCAATCCGGACGGCGACAAGGCGTGGCGCCTGATCGACGCCGCCGGCTGCCGGGGGCTGCGCATCGGCGGCGCCCAGGTGTCGGAGAAGCACTGCAACTTCCTGATCAACCTCGGCGATGCGACCGCCGCCGACATCGAAATGCTGGGCGAGGAGGTCCGCCGCCGCGTGCGGGAGACCAGCGGGATCGAACTCCGCTGGGAAATCAAGCGCATCGGCCGCCCGGCGCCGGGTCCCGCGACCACGGGAGGCGCCGCATGAACGCGTTCGCGGCAGAATACCCGATCTTCGCCGGACTTGGCTTTGTCACCCAAGAAGTCGGTCGACATCCAGCAATTGGCCGCTATTCTTCGGCGGGCCAAGATTTCGGTACCGAGAAATTGGTGGTAATCTCGCGCTCGGCTAACACAAAATCTTGCGTTTCCGGAAAGTTCTGCGAGAATCCGAAGGGTTAGGTCGGCGGCGCCCACGAAGCGCCCGTCCGGCCTTGAGGGAGTCTATGGATGAGTGAGCACCGCCCGAAGCATGTCGCCGTCCTCCTCGGGGGCTGGTCGTCAGAGCGGGAAGTGTCCCTGACCAGCGGCGCGGGCATCGCGAACGCGCTGGAAAGCCGTGGCTACATGGTCACGGCCATCGATGTGCAGCGCGACCTCACCGGCCTCGTCCAGGCTCTGACGCCGCGCCCCGACGTCGTCTTCAACGCCCTGCACGGCAAGGGCGGGGAGGACGGCACGATCCAGGGGGTGCTGGAGTTCCTGGGCCTGCCCTACACCCATTCCGGCGTCACCGCCTCGGCGGTCGCCATGGACAAGGAGCTGACCAAGCGGGTCCTGTCCACGGTCGGCGTGCCGGTGCCCGACGGCGTGGTGGCGACGCGGCAGCAGGTCGTCGCGGGCCATGTGCTGCCGCCGCCCTATGTGGTGAAGCCGGTGGACGAGGGCTCCTCGGTCGGTCTGCGCATCGTGCATCCGGGCGACAACCACTCGGTGCTGGAGGAGGATGGCTGGATCTATGGCGAGCGGGTGCTGGTGGAGAAGTTCATCCCCGGCCGCGAGCTGACCGTCGGCGTGATGGGCGACCGGGCGCTGGCGGTGACGGAGATCGTGCCGGCCAAGGGTTTCTTCGACTACACGGCCAAGTACACCGCCGGCGGTGCCGTCCATGTCTGCCCGGCGCGGATCCCGGACGACGTCACCGCCGAGGCGATGCGCCTCGCCCTGCTGGCCCACCAGACGCTGGGCTGCGAGGGCATCAGCCGGTCGGACTTCCGCTGGGACGACGGCGTGGCCGGGACCGGCGGGCTCTATTTCCTGGAGATCAACACGCAGCCGGGCTTCACGCCGGTCTCGCTCTTCCCGGAGCAGGCGGCACACCACGGCCTGTCCTACGCCGACGTCTGCGCCTGGATGGTGGAGAACGCCCGATGCCACGCGTGATCCACCCCTGCAGCGCCGACGACACGCCGCGTGGCCGGATGGCCGCGTCGATGCGGCGGTCCACGGTCCAGGCCACCCGCCGGGCCAACCGCCGCCGCGCCCTGCCCCGCTGGGTGGGTCCGGCCCTGCGCATCGGGCTGAAGCTGTCGCCCGTCGTCGCCTTCCTGGGCTTCAGCGCCTGGGCCTGGACCAGCGGCACGGCCGGCACGGCTTGGGAGAACGCGACCGATCGCTTTCACGCCAGCACGGCGCGCGCCGGCCTGGCCGTGAACGAGGTGCTGCTGAAGGGCCGCAAGGAGGCCGACCGGGAGAAGATCCTGGCCGCCCTCGGCGTGGAGCGCGGCACCCCGATCCTCGCCTTCGATCCGCACGCCGCCCGCGTGGCGCTGGAGGCCATGCCCTGGGTCGCCGCCGCCAGCGTGGAGCGGCGCCTGCCCGACACGATCTTCATCAGCATCGTCGAGCGCGCGCCCATGGCGCTCTGGCAGCACGACCACACGCTCCGCCTCGTGGACGCCGAGGGCACCGTGCTCAGCGAGACGGGGCTGGAGCGCTGGCGCGACCTGCCGCTGCTGGTCGGCGCCGACGCGCCGAAGCGGGGCAAGGAACTGCTGGCCCTGCTGGCGGCCGAGCCGCTGATCGGCGAGCGTGTGGAGGCCGCCATCCTGGTCGGCGGACGGCGCTGGGACCTCAAGCTGGACAACGGCGTGGACGTGCGCCTGCCGGAGAAGGACGTGGCGGCGGCCCTGCGCCAGCTCGCCACCGTGCAGCAGACCAACAAGGTGCTGGAACGCGACATCGTCGCGGTCGATCTGCGGGTGCCCGACCGGCTGACGGTGCAGACCTCGGCCGCGTCGGCGGACCAGCGGCGCGCGCCGCAGAAGAAGATCTGAGGGGGCGAGGACGATGGCATTCCCGGGAGCCTTGAACGTCCGGACGCGCGGAAGGCGGGTGCCGCGGGGCGGCACCATCGCCGCCCTCGACGTCGGCTCGACCAAGGTCGTCTGCTTCATCGCCAAGGTCGATGATCCCGGCACGGTGCGCGTGGTCGGCATCGGCCATCAGGTCAGCCGGGGCGTGCGCGCGGGCACCATCGTCGACATGGAGGCGGCGGAGACCGCCATCGGCACCGCCGTCCATGCCGCCGAGACCATGGCCGGGGAGCAGATCCGCGAGGTGCTGGTCAGCCTGTCCGGCGGCCAGCCCGAAAGCCAGACCCTCACCGTCGAGACGACCGTCCAGGGCCATGAGATCGGCGACGGCGACCTGAAGCGCGCCCTGGCCCAGGCCCGCAACCTCTCCATCGCCCCGGACGCGGAGCTGATCCACTCCATCCCGGTCGGCTACACCGTCGACGGCTCCAAGGGCATCCGCGACCCGCGTGGCATGGTGGGGGAGCGTCTGGGCGTGCGCCTGCACGTCGTCACCGCCGCCGCCAACCCGGTGCGCAACCTGATCACTTGCGTTGGGCGCTGCCATCTGGGGGTGGAGGGCTTCGTCATGAGCCCCTACGCCGCCGGCCTCGCCTGCCTGGTCGAGGACGAGATGGACCTCGGCGTGACGCTGATCGACATGGGCGGGGGCACCACCACCATCACCGTCTTCTTCGACGGCAAGATGGTCTGGTGCGACAGCCTGCCCATCGGCGGCGCCCATGTGACCAACGACGTCGCGCGCGGCCTCACCACCCCGCTCGCCCATGCGGAGCGGCTGAAGACCCTGTACGGCAGCGCCATCCCCACCGTCTCGGACGAGCGGGAGATCATCGACGTGCCCCAGGTGGGCGAGGAGGAGCCGGCGCAGGCCAACCACGTGCCGAAGTCCCTGCTGGTCGGCATCATCCAGCCGCGCCTGGAGGAGATCTTCGAGCTGGTCCGCGCCCGGCTGGAGGACAGCGGCATGGCCAAGGTGGCCGGCCGCCGCGTCGTGCTCACCGGCGGCGCCTCCCAGCTTCCCGGCATGCGCGAACTGGCGCAGCAGGTCCTGGACAAGCAGGTCCGCATGGGTCGGCCGCTGCGCATCGGCGGGCTGGCCGAAAGCGTGGGCGGCCCCGCCTTCTCCACGGCGGCCGGGCTGCTCGCCTACGCCATCCAGCATCACACCGAACTGCCGGCCCTCGCACCCCTTGTCGATCAGCAGGCGACGGGCTGGTGGGGCCGTGTGGGCCTCTGGCTGAAGGAGAACCTGTGATCCCGCAGCCCGGCCCCAAGAACCACCCGAACACCCTCCGAAACCACTGACGCACCCAACGCCGCGATACTCCTAGGAACTGGGGAGACAACAATGCCGATCAGCATCAGCATCCCGACCGTCGAGGTTCAGACCCGCCCGCGCATCACCGTCTTCGGCGTCGGCGGCGCCGGGGGCAACGCCGTCAACAACATGATGCGCTCCAACCTGGAGGGCGTTGAGTTCGTCGTTGCGAACACCGACGCCCAGGCGCTCCAGGGCAACCTCGCCCAAAAGCGCATCCAGCTGGGCTCCACCATCACGCGCGGCCTCGGCGCCGGCAGCCGGCCCGATGTCGGCCGCGCGGCGGCGGAGGAGCAGCTGGAGGAGATCCTGTCGCACCTCGACGGGACGAACATGGCCTTCATCACCGCCGGCATGG
>JAJUIU010000165.1 GCA_029267445.1 Rhodospirillaceae bacterium | reverse complement strand
TGGTCGCCGCCGGGCTGGATGGCGGGGCGATGGCGCGGTTCCTGCTGCTGGCCGGCGGCTGCGCCATGGCGTCCAGCGCCGGCTACGCCCTGGCGGGGGATCGGCTGCCGGCGCGCCCGCTGTTCCTGGCCGGCGTGGCGGCGATGGCGGTCGGCCTTGGCGTGATGGCGCTGGCCCCTGTCGGGCTCGCCCTTTGGCTGGCGCCGGTGTTTATCGGGCTTGGGGTGGGCCCGCTCTGGCCCCTGGTGCTGACCGGCATCCATCGCCGCATCCCGGTGGAGGAGCGGGGGCGGGTGATCGGCGCCCTAGCGGGCGTGCTGTTGCTGGCCCAGCCCCTGGCGGCGCTGATCGCCGGCCCGACGGTGGACGCGCTGGGCGGGGTCGCCGTGATCCAGGCTGTTAGTATGGCGGTAGCACTGGTCGCCCTCGTCGCCATGGTCTCCCCGGCCTTGCGCGGCCTGGATCGGCGGGCCTGACCGGGCTGGGCAACAATCGCTTGCGCGTGGGCCCGTCCGGGGCACGATCCGAGTCCTTTGCTGCGCCGCTTTTGTCAGAAAATATGTCAGTAGCATTGACCTATTTTCTGGACTAGATTACCGGCCTCGAACGCGCTGGAATCGGCGCAGGGGACCTGTGTTTTCTGGGAGGAGGTCCGTCATGGCCCAGGCCACGGCAAGGCAGCTCGCTGCCGTATCGCTGGCGAACGTATTGCTGGACGACAAGTACGCGCTCGACCGCGGCCGGGTCTACATGACCGGGACGCAGGCGCTGGTCCGCCTGCCCATGCTGCAGCGCGCGCGCGACGTGGCGGCCGGGCTCAATACCGGCGGCTTCATTTCGGGATACCGGGGCTCGCCGCTGGGCGCCTACGACCAGGCGCTCTGGCAGGCCAAGCGGTTCCTGAAATCCTCCAACATCCATTTCCAGCCCGGCGTGAATGAGGAGCTGGGCGCCACCGCCGTCTGGGGCAGCCAGCAGGTGAACCTGTGGCAAGGGGCCAAGGTCGACGGCGTGTTCGGCGTCTGGTACGGCAAGGGCCCGGGGGTGGACCGCTCCATCGACGCGATCAAGCACGCGAACTTCGCCGGCACCTCCCGCCATGGCGGCGTGCTGGCCTTCGCCGGCGACGACCACGCCTGCAAGTCCTCCACCCTGCCGCACCAGTCCGACCACGCCTTCATGCATGCCTTCATGCCGGTCATCAATCCGGCGGGCGTGCAGGAATTCATCGATCTCGGCCTGTTCGGCTGGGCGCTCAGCCGCTATTCCGGCTGCTGGGTCGGCTTCACCGCCATCGCCGACACGATCGACACCACCGCCATCGTGGATATCGACCCGCTGGCGCAAGATATCCGGGAGCCGGCGGATTTCGCCCTGCCGCCCGGCGGGCTGAACATCCGGCTGCACGACACGCCGCTCATCCAGGAAGCCCGGATGATCGAGTGGAAGCTGCCGGCAGCCAGGGCCTTCGCCCGCGCCAACCGGATCGACCGCGTGGTGCTGGGGGCGGAGCGCCCGCGCCTCGGCATCGTCACCGTGGGCAAGTCCTACCTGGACGTGCGGCAGGCGCTCGACGAGCTGGGCATCGACGGGGAGATGGCCGCCGCCCTCGGCCTCGGCATCTACAAGGTCGCCATGCCCTGGCCGCTGGAGCCCGAGGGCATCCGCGACTTCGCCACGGCGGCGCACGAGCTGCTGGTGGTGGAGGAGAAGCGCTCCGTCATCGAGGCGCAGATCAAGGACCAGCTCTACAACTGGGAGGTCGGTGCTGCCGGCCGCCGCCCGCGCGTGCTGGGCAAGACGGACGAGGCCGGCAAGCCCCTCTTCACCGAGAAGGCGGAGCTGAACCCCACCACCATCGCCCAGGCCATCGGCGAACGCCTGCTGAGGCTCGAGGGCGGGGAGGACAGCGCCCGCGCCCGCATCCGGGACCGGCTGGACGCCATCGCCGCGCAGCTGAAGCGCACCACGGCCGCCGCCACGGTCATCCGCGCCCCCTTCTACTGCTCCGGTTGCCCGCACAACACCTCGACCCGCCTGCCGGAGGGCAGCCGGGGGCTGGCCGGCATCGGCTGCCACTACATGGTCACCTGGATGGGCCGCAACACGGACGTCTTCTCCCAGATGGGCGGGGAGGGCGTGCACTGGATCGGCCAGGCCCCCTTCACGGGCGAGGAGCACGTCTTCGCCAACCTGGGCGACGGCACCTACTTCCACAGCGGGCTGCTGGCGATCCGCCAGAGCATCGCCGCGGGCGTGAACATCACTTACAAGATTCTCTACAACGATGCCGTGGCGATGACCGGCGGCCAGCCGGTGGGCGAGCGGCCCGAGGGGCATTCGGTGCTGCAGATCGTGCACAGCCTGCGCAGCGAGGGCGTGCGCAAGCTCTTCATCGTGACCGACGAGCCGGCCAAGTACGCC
>JAJUIU010000047.1 GCA_029267445.1 Rhodospirillaceae bacterium | reverse complement strand
GCGGCGAGCGGATGCGCCCCGGCCGGACCGGCGGAGCCGAGGGTGAGCAGGACGGTCAGCACCGTCTCCCCCACCCGGCCGGACAGGGCCGCATCCTCCAGCCGGTACCAGAGGGCGACGTCGGGATTCAGCGGCGGCGTGGCGGCCTCCCCGCCGATGGTGCGGGCGCGCACCAGACCGTCCACCGGCTCCCCCGCCGCGACCAGCAGGGCGAGCACGGCCCCGGCCCTGGCGCGGGCGCCCGCGTCGGCGTCGATCCTCAGCGCGTCGGCCCAGGCGGCCTGATCCACCTCCGTGGCGCGGACGAGGCCGTGCAGGGCGGCGATGGGCCAGAGCTGGACGAAGCCGGGCTCGTTCCGGCTGATCTCCACCCAGGGGCGGGCGAGGTCGCGCCGGCCCTGCAGCAGCAGCACGCGGGCGGCGTGCGGGGCGACGAAGCCGAAGCCGGCGCTTGGGGGAAGCTGGCCCACCTGCTGGGCCAGGATCTCCCCGTAGCCGCCGGAGAGCATGGCGGTGTCCGCCTTCTCCACCGCCAGACGCAGCAGCTCCGCCTTCGCGGCGGGCGAGGTCTCCGCCGCCAGGGCGCGCACCAGCAGGGCGCGGGCGGCGGCCCCGTCGCGCTTGGCGCCGACGGAGGCGGCGGCCTTGAGATCGGCGTCGGAGACGGCGGCGAAGGCGTAGACCTGGGAGAGCTGCTGGCCGGAAAGGGCGCCCAGCGTCGCCGCGCGCTCGGCCGCGGCGACGCGGGCCGCAGCCGGTGTTTCGGCGTTCAGCGCCACGGCGGCCAGCGCCGCCGGATCGGACACGGCGACGTCCGGCGGCAGGCCCCGGCCGGAGGCGGATATCAGGGCGAGCTGGGGCGGCGTCGGCGCCGTGACACCCTTGACCGGGGCCTTCACCCCGGCGGCGGCCCCTTCGGCGAGGCGGAAGAACAGGTCGTCCTTCTCCCCCTGCTCCCGCAGGAGGTCGATGCCCAGCGTGACCCCAGCCGTCTGCCCGGCCTGGACCTGGCAGGCGATCTGCCATTTCTGCCATTCGGCCCCACGGAACCGGCCGACCAGCTTGGGCACCTGGGCGCAGGCGGCGGCGGCATCGCCGGCCAGCAGCTCCCGCGCGGTCCAGGCCAGCGCCGCCGGCTCGTCGTCCAGCGCCACGGGGACGGCGGCGGCGAACTGGGCGGCACCCGGATCGGACATGCGGGACAGCAGCTCCAGCCGGTGCCCGGCGAGGCCGCGCCCGCCCCCCTCGCCCACCGGGGCGGCGGTGGAGGACAGCAGCAGGCGGCGGGTCAGGTCGCGCTGGGCGGCCGAGGGGACGGCCGTGGGCAGCTGCGGCAGCAGCCGGTCCACCAGGGCGCGGGGCGTGCCGCGCCACATGTCCGGGCCGAAGCCGCCGGCATTGGGATCGAGCACGCCCCCGGTTTCCGCAGACAAGGCGCCCAGCTCCTCAACCTGGACGCCGGAGGGGGTGCGCAGGGGTGCCGCGGGTTCGGGCCGGACGAGGCCGGGCGGCGGCGATTGGGTGGGTGCCGGCAATGCGCCCGGCTGGGGGGCCGGCTGGCCGGGCGGACCCATCGGGACGAGACGCATGGGCACGTTCGCCGGCGGCGGGGCCGGCGGGGCCTGGACGGGCTGGGCCTGGACGGGCGGGGGCGACTGCGCGGCGGCGAGCGAGGGCAAGGCCGCCGCCAGGGTGGCGGCGACGAGGCCCGGGATGAGGCGGGCCTTAACGGCTGAATCGTTCATTGGGGATGACCCGTTCGACCGGCGCCACCGGCGGGGGCATGTCCCAGGTCGCGAGGAAAAGGACCGTGCCGGTGACGGCGAGCAGGATCAGGAGGAGGAGGGCCTTGGACAGCATGCTCATGGGCGGACGGCGAACCCTGGCGACGGAACGGAACGGAACGCTGGCGAAACGGGACGCCCGCGAAACGGGACGCCGGCGGGCGGGACCGGTCGCGCCGGAGTGTGACCCGCGCCCCGACTGTGCTATCTCAGACGGCGTGGCCCAACCCGAGAGCCGAAACCCGTGACCGCACGCGCCGCAGACCCCGCACCCGCCGGCACTCTACCGTCCGGCCCGCGCGCTGGCAACGCCGCCCCGGCGGCGGCCTGAGCCGGCCGGCGGTTGTCCCATGGGCGGTTCCAGGCTTTCCCGGCGGCTCGACCGCAGCATCGTCCTCGTCGGGCTGATGGGGGCGGGCAAGACCAGCGTGGGCCGCCGGCTGGCGGCGAAGCTGGGCCTGCCCTTCGTGGACGCCGACCACGAGATCGAGACGGCGGCCGGGTGCAGCATCCAGGAGATCTTCGACCGCTTCGGCGAGGCCGCCTTCCGCGACGGGGAACGGCGGGTGATCGCCCGGCTGCTGGACCAGCCGCCGCACGTGCTGTCGACCGGCGGCGGCGCCTTCATGGACCTGGCCACGCGGGCCCTGATCCGGGAGCGGGGCCTGTCGGTCTGGCTGCGGGCCGACCTGGACATCCTGGTGGCGCGGACGGCCAAGCGCGACCACCGGCCGCTGCTGAAGACCGGGGAGCCGCGCGAGATCCTGGCGCGCCTGATGGACGCGCGCTACCCGGTCTATGCCGAGGCGGACGTGACCGTGGACAGCGACAACCGCCCGCCCGACGAGACGGCCGAACGGGTGGTGCGGGCCGTGGCGGCCTATCTGAAGGACAGGTCGGCCGACAGCGCGGTTCAAACCGGACCGGTGGCGGACTAGAGTGCCGGCATGAGTGTTTCAGCCCGTGTTCCAGCAGGCCCCGACCCGATGAGCAGCCGCGTTCACGCCACCAGGACCCCCGAGACAGCCGCCCCGGAGACCGTGAAGGTCGCGCTGGGGGAGCGGAGCTATCCGATCCTGATCGGCCCCGGCCTGATCGCGGCGGCGGGGACGCACATCGCCGCCGCCGTGCCGCAGCGCCCGCTGCTGGTGCTGACCGACGAGACCGTCGCCGGGCTGCACCTGGAGCCGCTGATGCGGTCGCTGGCCGACACGGGCGCCAAGGTGGCGGCGCCGGTGGTCGTGCCGGCCGGCGAGGCCAGCAAGGACATGGCGCGGCTGGCCGAGGTTACGGAGGCGCTGCTGTCGCGCGGGCTGGAGCGGCGCAGCGTGCTGGTGGCGCTGGGCGGCGGGGTGATCGGCGACCTGGGCGGCTTCGCGGCGGCCATCGCCCTGCGCGGCATCGACTTCGTGCAGGTGCCCACCACGCTGCTGGCCCAGGTGGACAGCAGCGTGGGCGGCAAGACGGGCGTGAACTCCAGTCACGGCAAGAACCTGATCGGCGCCTTCCACCAGCCGCGCCTGGTGCTGGCGGACACGGGCGCCCTGGAGACGCTGCCCCGGCGCGAGCTGCTGGCGGGCTATGCCGAGGTGGTGAAGTACGGCCTGCTGGGCGACGCCGCCTTCTTCGCATGGCTGGAGGCGAACGGGGCGGCCGTGCTGAAGGGTGACGAGGGCGCGCGCATCCGGGCGATCCGCACCTCGTGCCTGGCCAAGGCGGACATCGTGGCGCGGGACGAGCGCGAATCCGGCCTGCGCGAGCTCCTGAACCTGGGCCATACCTTCGGCCACGCGCTGGAGGCGGAGGCGGGCTATGGCGACGCGCTGCTGCACGGGGAGGCGGTCGCCATCGGCATGGTGATGGCCTTCGACCTGTCGGTGCGGCTGGGCCTGTGCCCGGCGGACGACCTCGCCCGCGCCAGGGCGCATCTGGCCGCCGCCGGCCTGCCCGTGTCGGCCGGCCATCTGCGCCGGGCGGTGCCGAAGGGCGACTGGACGCCCGAACGCATGCTGGCCCACATGGGCAAGGACAAGAAGGTGAAGGACGGCCGCCTCGCCTTCGTGCTGGCGACCGGCATCGGCCGCGCCTTCCTGACCCGCGAGATCGAGGCTGACGCGGTGATCCCGGTCCTGCGCGACGGGCTGGCGGGGTGAGGCGCGGCGGAGCCATACCCCTCACCCGGCTCACTCGCGTTCGCCACCCTCTCCCGCAAGGGGAGAGGGTTTACCCGTGCCGCACTCAAGGCCATGGCCCCCACGCTCGGTGCCGCAGAACGACAATGGCGCCAAGTTCCCCCTCTCCCCTTGCGGGAGAGGGTCCGAGCGGAGCGAGGGGGTGAGGGGTGCCGGCGACACCCTGCCCGCGAGACCCACCCCGTCGCGATGGACGGACGGGGCCGGCGCTGCTATGGCATCGGACCGTCCTCCGTTGCGAACCGGGTTCCGGCCATGCCCGACAGGAAGCGCCCCCTCGTCGTCGTCACCCGCAAGCTGCCCGACGTCATCGAGACGCGGATGATGGAGCTGTTCGACGCCAAGCTGAACCTGGACGACCGCCCGATGACGGCGGCGGAACTGAAGGAGGCGATGGCGACGGCCGACGTGCTGGTGCCCACGGTGACGGACCGGATCGACGCCGCCGTGATCGGGGCCGCCGGGCCGGGCCTGAAGCTCATCGCCAATTTCGGCAACGGTGTCGACCACATCGACCTGAAGGCCGCGCGCGACAAGGGTGTGGCCGTCACCAACACGCCGGGCGTGCTGACCGAGGACACGGCCGACATGTGCATGGCCCTGATCCTGGCCGTGGCGCGGCGCATCGCCGAGGGGGAACGGCTGGTCCGATCCGGCGCCTGGACCGGCTGGGCGCCCACCCTGATGCTGGGCACGCGCCTGAAGGGCAAGCGCCTGGGCATCATCGGCATGGGCCGCATCGGCCAGGCGCTGGCCCGCCGGGCCAAGGGCTTCGGCCTGTCCATCCACTACCACAACCGGCGCCGCCTGCATCCCGACCTGGAACAGGAGCTGGAGGCGACGTACTGGGACAGCCTGGACCAGATGCTGTCGCGGGTGGACGTGGTGTCCATCAACTGCCCGCGCACGCCGGCCACGTACCACCTGCTGAACGCGCGGCGCCTGCAGCTGCTGAAGCCGTCGGCCATCGTCGTCAACACCAGCCGGGGCGAGGTGATCGAGGAGGCGCAGCTGGCGCGGATGCTGCAGATGCGGGAGATCGCCGGCGCCGGGCTGGACGTGTTCGAACGGGAACCGGCGATCGACCCCAAGCTGCTGGCCCTGGACAATGTGGTCCTGCTGCCGCACATGGGCAGCGCCACCTATGAGAGCCGGGTGGAGATGGGCGAGAAGGTGATCGTCAACATCAAGAGCCATGTCGACGGTCACCCCCCGCCGGACCGGGTGCTGGCGTCGGAGTTCTGAGGCCGGTCATTCCGCCGCGAGCGCGATCGCCGGACGGCGGATCGGGCGGCGGGAGAGATCGACGGCGGGGTGCGGGTCGATGCCCATGGCGGCGTCGCGGTAGCGGGCGGCCAGGGCGGCCAGCAGGCGGGGTGGGGGCAGCTCCAGCCCGTCCACCGACAGCACCGGCGTCACCTCGTCCAGCGTGCCGACGGCGGCGATCTCGTCGGCGACCAGCAGCTCCGACCGCTCGATCGGCCGCCGTTCGAACGGCATGCCCATGTCCCGGGCCAGCGCTTCCACGATGTCCACCGTGATGCTCTCCAGGGCTCCTTCGCTCGCCGGCGGGGTGATGAGCCGGCCATCGCGCGCCATCACGAGGCAGGAGCCGATGAACTCGGCCACCCGGCCGTGGGCGTTCAGCAGGATCATCTCCGGATAGCCTCGGTCCTTCCCCTCGATCCGGGCCATGCGGGCGGCGAAGTAGTTGGCCGAGGTCTTGATCCGGGCCGGCAGGGCGTTGTCGCCGGCCCGCTGCCAGGCGCTGACGCCGGTGGGCCAGGAGGGCGGCTGGCGCTTGTCCTGGTGGTAGGCGGTCAGCACCAGATCGGTCCGGGTGTTCTCGCCCCAGTGCCCCTCGACCGCGTAGAGGGTGGCGCGCACCCACATGTCGCGCTCCGGCTCCGCCAGGGCGCCGACGATGGCGTGGCAGGCCTCCTCGAACGCGGGATAGTCCATCTCGAACGGCAGCCGCATGATCCGGGCGGAGCGCTTCAGGCGCGCGTGGTGGCGGGGCAGGGCGACGAGGCCGAAGGTGCCGTCGGGTTGCCAGTAGCCCTTCAGCCCTTCGAACACGTTCAGGCCCCGCACCACGGCTTCGGCCGAGACGTGCAGCACGGCCTCGCCCTCGGGACGGACAGCGCCCCTGCACCAGATGAACGGCGGTTTCTGCAACTTCATGAGTCCCCCTCGCATCTTCGCGACGTTCGCATCGTCGTTCCGGCCCGGGGACCGCGCCCCGCGCCGCCGTACCAAGGACCGCACGAAATCGAAAGTGGAACCATGTGGTCTTGCGGCCGATCCGGAGATGCTGCGGACCGGCGGATCGGCCTATGACGGGTGCGCCGCCGGGGCGTGGCGGGGCGCGCGGTTCCCCGTTGCCCCGGTGCTGGTCCCGCCTGTACCGTCCGGGGTAGCGCATCGGGGTTGGTTCAGGGGCGACGCATGGACATTCCGGCCGTATTCGACCGTTTCAACCGCACGCCGGTGGAGGAGAGGCCGGACGTCCATGTCAACTTCATGGGCAGCCGGACCCGGCGGGGCTTCGAGGCGCCATTGTCCCATGTGGAGAGCATGCCGCTGGAGGTCCGCAACGGCATGATGTCCAGCGGGCGCGACGCCGTCTATTCGCCCTGCGGGACCCTGCCGCGCATCCCCGGCGAGGACTTCTTCGAGTGGATCGACGTGCTGGAGGCGGTGGACGCGGCCGGCGAGGACTTCAACATGGTGGAGCTGGGGGCCGGCTACGGGCGCTGGCTGGTCAACGCCGCCCAGGCCGTCCGCCGGCACAAGGGCGGGCGCATCCGCAACGTCTGGCTCTGCGGCCTGGAGGCGAGCCCCGAGCGCGCCGCCTGGATGGACACGCATTTCCGCGACAACGGGCTGGACCCGGCGGAGCACATGCTGCTCGCCTGCGCCGCCGGGGCGGACGGGCGCGACCTGATCCTGCCCCGCGCCGGGATCCCGGAGCTTGGCTATGGCGAACAGCCCCTGTCCTTCGAGATGGAGGGCGCGCTGCCCGACAATGTGGGCGTCATCGACGTCACCCACGAGGACGGGAGGGTGGAGAGTTTCTACCGCATCCGCAGCCTGACCCTGCCCGAGATCGTCGGGGATCGGATCATCGACCTCATCGACATCGACGTGCAGGGCCACGAGGTGAACGTGCTGAAGCCCTTTCCGGAGGTGCTGCGCCGGCAGGTCCGCCGCCTGCACATCGGGACCCACGCGCACTGGATCGAGGCGGAGCTGATCGCCCTGCTGACAGGGCTGGGCTTCGTCCCCCAGCGCCTGATGACGGTCTACCAGGTCAACGAGACGCCGTGGGGCCCGCTGCACTGCCTGGACGGCATCCAGTCCTGGGTCAATCCGGCGCTGACGCCGACGTGACGGGCGTGTGCCGCATCCGTTCCTCCGTTCCTATCGGGCCGATAGCGTGAACATCGGGGCAGCCTAGCACGGCCCCGGGCGGGACGGCATCCCGGCCCCGCATGCGCGCCCGCAGAGGCGCCCGCAGAGGCGCCCTTTGACTTCCGGGCGGTTCTGCCCCATCTAAGCGCGCCATGGGCATCGAGAACCATTCAGCCGCCTTCGCCCCGCCGCCGCCGCGCGCGGACGGGCGCGCCAACCTTGTGGGCCTGTCCCGCGAGGAGCTTGACGCCATCCTGCGGGAGGCTGGCTTCGAGGCGTTCCGTGCCCGGCAGGTCTGGCACTGGATCTACCATCGCGGCGTCACCGACTTCGCCGCCATGACCAACCTGGCGAAGCCGGCGCGGGAGAAGCTGGCGGAAGGCTTCGTGGTGGAGCGGCCGCTGGCGGTGAAGGACCTGCTGTCCGACGACGGCACGCGCAAGTGGCTCTGCCGCATGCCGGCCGACGGGCAGGAGATCGAGACGGTCCACATCCCGGAGGCGGACCGAGGCACGCTCTGCGTCTCCTCCCAGGTGGGCTGCACGCTGACCTGCCGCTTCTGCCACACCGGGACGCAGCGGCTGGTGCGCAACCTAACGGCGGCGGAGATCGTCGGGCAGGTCATGCTGGCCCGCGACCATCTGAACGAATGGCCCAGCCCCAAGGACAGCCGCATGCTGTCCAACATCGTCATGATGGGGATGGGGGAGCCGCTCTATAACTACGAGAACGTGGCGAAGGCGCTGAAGATCGTCATGGACGGGGAGGGCATCGCCATCTCCAAGCGCCGCATCACCCTGTCCACCTCCGGGGTCGTTCCGATGATGGAACGATGCGGCCGGGAGCTGGGGGTGAACCTCGCCGTGTCGCTGCACGCCGTGAATGACGAGCTGCGCGACCGCATCGTGCCGATCAACCGCAAATACCCGATCGCGGATCTCATGAACGCGGTCCGCAACTACCCCGGCCTGAACAACGCCCGGCGCGTGACCTGGGAATACGTCATGCTGAAGGGTGTGAACGACAGCCTGGCCGACGCGCGGGAGCTGGTGCGGCTGGTCAAGGGCATCCCGTCCAAGATCAACCTGATCCCGTTCAACCCCTGGCCGGGCGCCCCGTTCGAGTGCAGCGACTGGGCGCAGATCGAACGCTTCGCGGACTTCGTGAACAACGCCGGCTACGCAAGCCCCATCCGCACGCCGCGCGGCAGCGACATCATGGCCGCCTGCGGGCAGCTGAAGTCGGAAAGCCAGCGCCCCACCCCGGCCCAGCGCGCCGCCCAGATCGAGGCGCACAAGACCCTGATGGCCGAGTACGCCGCCCAGGTGGCCGCCAAGGAGGCGGTGCTGGGGCTTTAAGGGATGGCGCGTCTGCGGGAATGGTGTGCGGCGGTGGAACGCCGGCAGGTCCGGCTGACGACCGACGGCACTACCGCTTGGCGCGGCGCGCCTCGAGAATGAAGTCGGCCAGTTGCTTGGATTGGGCGCGCACCACCTCGACCACCCGGGTCTGGAAGCCGGATTTCGGGCCGACGATCAGGGTGTGCTTATAGTCAAGCTCCACATAGCTGAAATAGGAACCCTGCGTTTGCTTGTTGGTGATTTCGCCATAATGCCTTATTGAAGACCGTATGCTTGCGACACATGACTGACTTGACATTTCATATCCGAAAAACTGGACCAGGATTGCGCCCAAACTGGGATCGCCTTCGGCGACATAAATATCGGACGAGAAGAAGACCTCCTTCATCACCCTGTTCGCTTCCGCAGGACGCGGCAAACAATCATCCTTGAGTTGGTTGTCGATCAGGAAATCAAAATTTTCATATTGCTTTAAAATGAGCTTTGCTTTCGATTTATTGTCAGCATGCGCCTGTGAACAGGTTAGCGACAACACAGACACGCCGACAATAAATCCAACCAGCTGTGAAAGGCGTTTCATTGTAGGCGCCCCCCTGAACCAGTTTTTGCGCATCCCTTCATCAAAAATGATCTTGGCGACCGATTCTTTGTCAATCTCAAAAAGAGGAATCACCGCTGGGGGCCGGCGAAACCCAGGGCGCCATCTCCGACACGGACCGGTGACGTTTTCCGGGTGGAAGGGCGGTCAGGCGTCGTTGGCGGCGGCGCGCTTGACGGCGCGTTCCACCTGATCGGGGAAAAGGCCGGACAGGCCCTCGAAACTGGCGGCACAGAGGCCGCGCTCGGTCACGAAGCCGGTGACGAGGCGGGCCGGCGTGACGTCGAAGGCGACATTGGCCACGGCGCTGGCGTCGGGGACGAGTTGCACCCGCTCGATCGTTCCGGCTTCGGTACGACCGGCGATCTCCGCCACCTCCTCCGGCCCGCGCTGCTCGATCGGGATGTCGCGCAGCCCGTCCTCCAGCGTCCAGTCGATGGTGCTGCTGGGCAGCGCCACCCAGAAGGGCACGCCGGTGTCGCGCGCGGCCAGCGCCTTGAGATAGGTGCCGATCTTGTTGGCGACGTCGCCGCGCGCGGTCACCCGGTCGGTGCCGACGATGCAGAGATCGACCTGCCCGCGCTGCATCAGGTGGCCGCCGGCATTGTCGACGATCACCGTGTGCGGCACGCCGTGGCTGCCCAGCTCCCACGCCGTCAGGAAGGCGCCCTGGTTGCGGGGCCGCGTCTCGTCCACCCAGACATGGATCGGGATGCCGGCATCGTGCGCCATATAGATGGGCGCCGTGGCGGTGCCCCAGTCCACCGTGGCGAGCCAGCCGGCGTTGCAGTGGGTCAGCACCTCCACCGGGCGGCCGGGATTTCGCTGATGGATGGCGCGGATCAGGTCCAGCCCATGGCGCCCGATGGCGCGGCAGACCTCCACATCCTCGTCGGCGATGTCCGCCGCCTCGGCGTAGGCGCGCTTCAGCCGCTCGTCCGGCGGGGTGATCATCAGCACCTCCACCATCCGGTCCAGCGCCCAGCGCAGGTTGATGGCGGTGGGGCGGGTGGATGCCAGCCGGGCGCGGGCGGATTCCAGGGCGCGGTCGCCGGGGTCCTCCCGCATGGCGAGGGCCAGCCCATAGGCGGCTGCGGCGCCGATCAGGGGGGCGCCACGCACCCGCATCGCGCGGATCGCCTCCGCCATGGCCTCCACCGTCTCGATGCGGCGGGTGGCGAAGTCGAAGGGAAGCAGGGTCTGGTCGATGATGCCGACGGCCCAGCCGTCCGGCTCCACCCAGATGGTGCGGCGGTGTTTCCCGTCGATCTTCATCGGCCCCGATCGTCCCCCCGTGCGGCGGGGCCATGTCCGCACAGCCGGGGAGCCGGGGTCAAGCCCCCGGTTGGGCGGGGCTGGACTGAACGGAAGAACCCCCGCCGGACCGGGTCGGGCGGGGGTTCGTCGTCACGGGGGCGCGGGGTTCCATGCGCCGCACCTCACTTGGGCGCCAGCACCATGATCATCTGCTTGCCTTCCAGGCGCGGCATCTGCTCGACCTTGCCCAGGTCCTCCAGCTGCTCGCGCACCTTGACCAGCACGCCCATGCCGATCTCCTGGTGGGCCATCTCGCGGCCGCGGAAGCGCATGGTGACCTTGACCTTGTCCCCTTCCTCCAGGAAGCGGCGCATGGCCTTCATCTTGATCTCGTAGTCGTGCTCGTCGATGTTCGGACGGAGCTTGATCTCCTTGACCTCGATGATCTTCTGCTTCTTGCGGGCCTCGTTGGCCTTCTTCTGCG
Source organism: Rhodospirillaceae bacterium (assembly GCA_029267445.1). Lineage (GTDB taxonomy): Bacteria > Pseudomonadota > Alphaproteobacteria > Azospirillales > Azospirillaceae > JAJUIU01. Next base: position 19,310 of record JAJUIU010000047.1, on the reverse strand, counting down.
CCTCGTACTTGAACTTGCCGTAGTCGAGGATCTTGCAGACGGGCGGCTCGGCGTTGGGGCTCACCTCGACGAGGTCGAGGCCGGCCTCCTCGGCGGCGATCAGGGCGTCCCGGATGGAAACGACGCCGATCATCTCCCCGTCGGCGCCGACGAGGCGGACGGTGCGGGCGAAGATCTCGCGGTTGACCCGGGGCCCGTCACGCGACGGCTCCCGGTCGAAATTGGTGGGCCTGGCTATGGAACCTTCTCCTTCATCTGCTGGGGCCCGCCCCCGCGGGTTCTGAATATCCGTCCGCCGGGTCGGGGGCGCCCCTCGGGCGGCCCGGCGTCGTGTCGGTCCTGGGATCGGAACACGGCGAACCGGCGCCGCCGGTCCACCGATCCCCGCCGCCGGGGATCAGAAGGCCGGCGACATCGCGCCGTCGCCCGCCGGACTGCGGGCTTCTTCCACGAGTCTAGCCACGGCGTCGCCAAGGGCAAGGACTTCCTGCTGCTGCACGCCCATGCGCCGGATCGCGACGGTGCCGCCCTCCGCCTCGCGCGCGCCGACGACGAGCATCACCGGCACCTTGGCGAGGCTGTGCTCGCGGACCTTCAGGTTGATCTTCTCGTTGCGCGTGTCGACCTCGACCCTGAGGCCGGCGGCGCGGCAGGCCGCCGCCACCCGCTCCGCATAGGGGTCGGCCTCCGACACGATGGTGGCGACCACCACCTGCACAGGCGCCAGCCAGAGCGGGAACTTGCCGGCGTAATGCTCGATCAGCATGCCGATGAAGCGCTCGAAGCTGCCCAGGATGGCCCGGTGCAGCATCACCGGCCGGTGGCGGGCGCCGTCCTGGCCGATGTAGCTGGCGTCCAGCCGCTCCGGCAGGACGAAGTCGAGCTGCAGCGTACCGCACTGCCAGGACCGGCCGATGGCGTCGGTCAGGTGGAACTCCACCTTGGGGCCGTAGAAGGCGCCCTCACCGGGCAGCTCCTCGAACTCCAGGCCGTTGGCGCGCAGGGCCTGGCGCAGCCCCTCCTCCGCCTTGTCCCAGACATGGTCTTCGCCCGCGCGCACGTCGGGGCGCAGGGCCAGCTTCACGGCGATCTTCTCGAAGCCCAGGTCCTGATAGACGCCGAGCTGCAGCTTGAAATAGGCCGCCGCCTCGTCCGGCACCTGCTCCTCGGTGCAGAAGATGTGGGCATCGTCCTGGGTGAAGTTGCGCACCCTCAGGATGCCGTGCAGGGCGCCGGACGGCTCGTTGCGGTGGCAGTTCCCGAACTCCGCCATGCGCAGCGGGAGATCGCGGTAGCTCTTCAGCCCCTGGCGGAAGATCTGGACATGGGCCGGGCAGTTCATCGGCTTGACGCCGAGCAGCTTCTCGCGCCCCTCCGCGTCCACCGACTCCCGGATCTTGAACATGTTGTCGCCGTACATGTCCCAGTGGCCGGAGGCCTTGAACAGGGAGCTGTCGTAGAGCTGCGGCGTGCGCACCTCGACGTAGCCCGCCTGGAACAGCTTGGTGCGGATATAGGTCTCCAGCGTCCGGTAGAGCGTCCAGCCCTTGGGATGCCAGAAGACGCTGCCCGCCGCCTCCTCCTGCAGGTGGAACAGGTCCATCTCGCGGCCGAGACGGCGGTGGTCCCGCTTCTCCGCCTCCTCGATCTGGTGCAGGTACTCGGCGAGCTCCTTCTCCGTCCGCCACGCCGTGCCGTAGATGCGCTGGAGCATCTCGTTGCGGTGGTCGCCGCGCCAGTAGGCGCCGGCCACCTTCGTCAGCTTGAAGGCGTGGCCGACCCGGCCCGTGCTGGGCAGGTGGGGGCCCCGGCAGAGGTCGTACCACTTGCCCTGGCGGTAGATCGTGATCGTCTCCGTCCCCGGCAGGTCCTCGATGATCTGGGCCTTGTACTTCTCGCCGATGGACTTGAAGTGCTCGATCGCGTCCGTCCGGTCCCACACCTCCCGCGTGAAGGGGGCGTCGGCGTTGACGATCTCGTGCATCTTCGCCTCGATCTTCGCCAGATCGTCGGGCGTGAAGGGCTCGTCGCGGGCGAAGTCGTAGTAGAAGCCGTTGGCGATGGCGGGGCCGATCGTCACCTGCGTGCCGGGATAGAGCGTCTGCACCGCCTCCGCCATCACGTGGGCGGCGTCGTGGCGGATCAGCTCCAGGCTCTCCTCGCTGCGGTCGGTGACGATCTCCAGCCGGGCGTCCGCCTCGATGGGCAGGGCGAGGTCGCGCACCACCCCGTCGATCTTCACCGCCATCGCCGCCTTGGCCAGCGACTTGCCGATGGAGGCCGCGATCTCCGCCCCGGTCACGCCGCGACCATAGGTACGCACGCTGCCATCGGGCAGCGTGATGGCAACCTGGTCGTGCGCGCCCCGGGACTGGGCGACCGGCTCGGCCGTCTGCATGGTGGCGAAACCTCGTATGTCCGGCTCTTGGGAAAAGAGGCGTGACTTTACGGGACGCGGCCCGCCAGTCAAGTCGACCGCCCAGATGGTCACCCATGTGCGCCAGGGAAAGGCTGCGCGCCGGGGAAAGCTTCCGCGCCGGCAACGGTCGCGCCGGGAAGGGTCGCGCGCGGGGTTTACGGGAGCGGCGGTGGCGTTTACACGTTGGGACGGAAATCATGAGGTGTCCCGGCCGATGCCGACCAGTCTGGCGACCGCCATGCGGTCCCCCGCCCCGCTGGGGCCCCTGCTGATCCGTTTCGCCCTGATCGGGCTTGCCGGGCTGGGGCTGTTCTTCAACGGGCTTTCCGTGTTCGCGGCGGCCGCCGTGCTGATAGCACTGCTTGCCGACCGGCTGCGCGGGACCGGCGACGCGCCCGAGCTGGACGGCCCGGTGCTGGGCATCATCGCCGTCCTGCTGGCCACCGCCGCCCTGGGCACGGTGACCATGGTCGACATGGCGCCCGCGTCGGAGACGGGGCAGATCCTGCGCAACCTCGCCAACGCCGGGCTGATCGCGATCATCCCGGTGCTGCTGGCGCTGCGCTGGCGGCCATCGCGGCCGGTGCTGTACGCCGTGCGCGCGGACATCGCCTCCATCCTGCTGATCGCCATCGGCGTGGCGGTGACGATCTTCGTGCTCTACTGGGCCGGCATCCTGCCGCAGACGATCTGGCTCGCCACCGACTTCAACCGGGTGGTGATGTACATGTGCATCATCGGCTGGGTCTTCGCGGCGGCGGCCGGGCCGGCCGGGCGGCCGCAGGCGGCGGCGTGGCTGATCGCGGCGCTGACCGTGCTGGCGGTGATGAGCGAGAGCGCCACGGCGGCCCTTGGCATGGTGGCGGGGTCGATCGCCTATCTCGGCTGCTTCGTGTTCTCGCGCAGCTGGGTGCGGGCGCAGGCCCTGATCATCCTGGGCGTGACGGTGCTGACGCCGCTGGTCACATATGTGATGCCCGTCTGGTGGGGACCGATCGGCGCCTTGCCCTTCTCATGGCGGGAGCGCATCGCGATCTGGTACGAGGTGACGGCCCATTGGCTGGAGCGGCCCCTGTTCGGCTGGGGCCTGAAGGCGAGCGAGGTGCACAACTGGCTGCTGGGCGACCAGTTCACCGATCTGGCCGGCCGCCACATCGCCCATGCCCACAACGGCACCCTGCAGGCGCTGGGCGACTTCGGGCTGGTCGGGTTCCTGGCCTGGCTGGCGCTGCTGGCGGTGGTGGGCTTCCGGCTGGGCGAGCTGCACCGGAACATCCGCCCCTATGCCTGCGCGGCCTTCGTGTCGGCCTATCTGACGGCGGCGCTGGCCGTGGACATGTGGACGGACAGTTTCCTCGCCATCCTGGCGCTGACGGCGGCGCTGTTCCGGCTGCTGAGCATGGGCTCGGCCTCCGCCTACGACGCCGTGACCGCCCTGCGCGCGCCGCGATGACCGGGGACGGGAGGGCATGGCGGGACTTGTGGACGCGCCCGCCATCGGGAATATTGTGCCCGCTTTCCGACTGACCGGCCGGGCGCCCCCGCCCGTCTCCATGAGGCTGTCCGGCCGATGCGCATCCTGCACGTGGCCAATTTCAACCTGCGCAACAGCGGTCAGGACTACTTCCTGACGGCGCGGAAGCTGACGGCCGCCTTCATCCGCAACGGCCACAGCGTCTACGACTTCAGCGACCGCGACATGGCCCGCGCGGCCACACCCATGGGCGCAAAGGCGTTGGGCATCGCCGCCGTGAACCGGCAGTTCCTGGACATCGTCGACAATGTGCGGCCGGACCTGATCTGCCTTGGCCATGCCGACACGATCCGGGCGGAGACGGTGGCGGAGGCGCGCCAGCTGCACCCGCCGGCCCGGGTGCTGCAATGGAACCACGACCCGCTGTTCGACCGGCACAATGTCGACGCGCTGACCGCCAAGCTGGAGGTGGTGGACGCCACCTTCATCACCACGGCGGGCGACCATCTGCGCCCGCTGGCGCGGCCGGGGCGGCGGGTGGCCTTCATGCCCAACCCGCAGGACTCCACGATCGAGGAGGGCCGCGCCTTCGCCCATGCCGAGCTGCCGGTGGATCTGGTCTATTCGGTGGGGCCGGCGGGATCGCAGCGGCAGGTGGGGGACCAGGTGCTGGACGTCGCCAGCTTCTGCCGCGACCTGAAGGCCCGGCTGCCGGGGGTGCGCTGCCTGTTCCCCGGCCTGGACGGGGAGCCGCGCGTGGGCGGGGCGGCCTATCACGCGCTGCTGGGGGCCGCGCGCATGGGCCTCAGCCTGTCGCGGCGCAGCGACAACTACCTCTACAGCTCCGACCGCATGGCCCACCTGATGGGCAACGGCGTGCTGACTCTGGTGGACCGGCGCACAGGGTTCGGCGACGTCTTCAGCGACGGCGAGGTCGCCTTCTATTCCGACGTGGAGGACATGCTGGAGGCGGTGCGGCGCTTCACGGCGGACGACGACGCCCGCCGCGCCGTGGCCGAGGCCGGCTGGCGCAAGGCGCACCGCATCTTCGACGCCCGCATCGTGGCCCGCTATCTGGTCGAGGTGACGTTCGGCCTGTCGCTGTCGAACGATTACGAATGGCCGCTGCACGCCTATTGAGGCCGCGATGGCCCGCATCCTGATGCTGGACCGGGGTCTGGCCTTCGGGCCGGACACGCCGGATCGGGAGCCGCTGGGCGGGGCCGAATCCGCCTTCGCGTGGCTGGCGCGGGCGCTGGCGGCGCGTGGCCATGCCGTCACGGTCCGCACCCAGGACGGGCCCAGGGTGCGGGCGGGAGGCCTGGACTGGGGTCCGCTGGGCGACCCCGTGCCGGAAGCCGACATGGTCGTCGCCAACCGGCGATGGGAGCTGTTCGCCCTGGCGCCGAGGGGCGGGCGGCGGGTGCTGTGGCTGCACAACCGGGCGCAGCCGCTGGGCCGGATCGGCGCGCGCCTCGGCCTGCTGCGGACGCGGCCGACCCTGGTGGTGACCAGCGCCTACCACCGCGCGACCCTGCCGCCGGGGCTGTTCGGCTGCCCGGTCGCGACCATCCCGCTGGCGCCCGGCGACGCCTTCCGGACGGCGGAGCTGACAAGCGCCGTGCCCCCGCCCCGCGCCATCTTCACCAGCAACCCCGTGCGCGGGCTGGACCGGCTGCTGGACCTGTGGGCGGAGCGCATCCGCCCGGCGGTGCCGGGGGCCGAGCTGCACCTGTTCGGCGGGCCGGAGATCTACCGCACCGGAAAAGGCCGGAAGGCCGGCGCCATCATGGCCCGGGTGCTGGAGCGGGCGCGGGGGATGGCGGCGGCGGGGGTGCGGGTCAATCCGCCGGCCGACCGGGCGGGTCTTGTCCGGGCGTTGCGCGACAGCCGCGCCCTGCTGTATCCGGGCTCCACCGAGGAGACCTACTGCCTGGCCGCGGCCGAGGCGCAGGCCATGGGGGTGCCGGTGGTGCTGGGCGATGTCGGCTGTCTGGCCGAACGGGTGGCGGACGGGGAGACGGGGTTCCTGACACGGGGGGAGGACGCCTTCCGCGACCGCGCCGTCGCGGTGCTGAAGGACGACGCCCTGTGGAGCCGGCTGCGCGCGGGCGCGCTGGCCCGCCGGGACGCGCGGTCCTGGGACGACGTGGCCCGCGAGTTCGGGGACCTCGCATGAACGAGGCGGCGCGATCCCAGGACATGACGGTGCGCCGCATCCTGTTCGTCGGCTGGACGCGGGTGGGCGACGCGGTGATCAGCACCAGCCTGATCGCGCATCTGCTGGACCGCTATCCGGCGGCGCGGCTGACCATGGTCTGCGGGCCGCTGGCCTTCGAGGCGCTGAAGACCGTTCCGCAGGTGGAACGGTTCGTCGTGCTGCGCAAGAAGCCGTGGAACCGGCACTGGATCGAACTGATCGCCGGGCTGATCGGCACGCGCTGGGACCTTGTGGTGGACCTGCGGGACAGCGCCGTCTCCTACCTCGTCTTCGGGCGCAGGGTCCTCCGCTTCCGCAAGTCGGCCACCCCGCGCCGGCGGGTGGAGGAGCTGGCGGCGATGGTCGGGCTGGCCACACCGCCCTGGCCGCGCCTGTGGCTGGCCCCGGAGCATGAGGACACGGCGGCGCGGATCATGGACGGGCAAGGCCCGTGGATCACGCTGTGCCCCGGTGCCGGCCGGCCGGAGAAGCTGTGGCCGGTGGAGCGGTTCGCCGAACTGGCCCGCGCCCTGACCGCCGATGGCCCGCTCCAGGACGCGCGGGTGCTGGCCGTCGGCGCCCCGGGGGAGGAGCCGCTGTCCGCCGCCCTGGCGGCGGCGCTCGGTCCCGGGCGGGTGGTGGACGTGGTGGGCCGGGAAAGCCTGCTGACGCAGGCGGCCTGCGTGGCGCGGACGGACCTTTATGTCGGCAACGACAGCGGCTTCACCCATATCGCGGCAGCGCTGGGGGTGCCCACGCTGGGGATCTTCGGCCCCACCGACCCGCGCCAGTACGCCCCCTACGGCCCCCGCGCAGGCCACGCCGGCGGCAGCGCGGGCGAGCCGAAGCGGGCCATCGAGGATGTCGGCGTTGGGGAGGTCGAGGCGGCCGTCCGCCGCCTGCCCGCCTGATCAGGCCAACAGCTCGGCATAGACCGCCAGCGTCTCGGCGCACATGCGGTCCTTGGTGAAGTGCCCCCGCACGAAGGCGATGGCCTCCGCCCCCAGGGCGGCGCGCTGGTCCGTGTCGAGCGCCAGCGTCGTCTCGATGGCCCTGGCCAGCGCGTCGGCGTCGCCCGGCGGCACCACCAGCCCGGTGACGCCGTCGCGCACCGTCTCCTTCACCGCCCCGATGGCGGAGACGATGACGGGGCGGCCCATGGCCTGGGCCTCCACGATGACGCGGCCGAAGGCCTCCGGCTCGGTCGAGGCGGAGACGACCACGTCGGCGATCATGTAGGCGGCGGCCATGTCGTTGCAGTGGCCGACGATGGCGATCCGCCCCTCCAGCCCCAGCGCCTTCGCCCGCTCCTCCAGCTCCCGCCGGTAGTCCGTGCGGCCCTGGTCGGCGCCCACCATCAGGGCCAGCACATCCTTGCGGCCCAGCTTCGCCATCGCCTCGATCAGCACGCCCTGGCCCTTCCAGCGGGTCAGGCGGCCGGGCAGCATGATCACCCGCCTGTCCTCCGGCACGCGCCAGGACTGGGCGAGCTGGATCAGGCGCGACTGGGTCACCCGGTCCGGCGCCATGATGCCGACATCCACGCCCCGGTGGATCAGGCGGAGCCGGTCAGGGCCGACGCCGTAGTTCTCGGCCACATGCTCCGCCACGAAGCGGCTGACGGCGATCACCCTGTCGCCCCGCGCCATCACCGAATTGTACCAGCGCTTGGGCGCCGACTTGAAATTGTAGGGCGCGTGGAAGGTGGTGACGAAGGGGATGCCCGCCCGCTTGGCCGCGAGATGCGCGCTCCAGGCCGGGGCGCGGGAGCGGGCGTGGATGATGTCCACCCCCTCCGCCCGGATCAGCTCGACAAGGCGGGTGGCGTTGCGCCGGATGGTGAGCGGATTCTTGGTGTCCAGCGGCAGGGTGATGTGCCGGGCCCCGTGCCGCTCCAGCTCGCGCGCCATGGGGCCGCCGCTTGACGCGACGAGCGCGGTGCCCCCGGCCTTCTGGATGGCGATCGCCACGTCGACGCAGCCGCGCTCCGCACCGCCGGTGACCAGCGACGGGATGACCTGCAGGACCACGGGACGGCCGCCGCCGAACCCGCGCGCGCCGCCGACGGGGTCGGCGTCCGGCGGATGGACCGGGGCGGCGTGTGTGGCTAGGGTGCCGGTCACGCCGGCCCCCGGCGGTTCGACCGGAGTGGACATTCTGTCGCTGGGTTGAAGCTTTGCGTGCGAACTATCGGATGGGATGCGGATGGACGCGCCGATACATAGCCTGACACGGGGCGATGCCGCCATAGCCTATCGCCGCACCCCCGGCCGGTCGCCGGGTGTCGTGTTCCTGGGCGGGTTCAGGTCGGACATGACGGGAACGAAGGCGGTGGCGCTGGAGGGCTGGGCGCGGGAGGCGGGGCACGCCTTCCTCCGCTTCGACTATCAGGGACACGGCGCCTCCTCCGGCCGGTGGGAGGACTGCACCATCGGGCTGTGGCGGGACGACGCCCTGGCCGTGCTGGATCGGGCGACGGACGGGCCGCAGATCCTGGTGGGATCGAGCATGGGCGGCTGGATCGCCACGCTGGTGGCGCTGGCCCGGCCGGAGCGGGTGGCGGGCCTCGTCTGCGTCGCCCCGGCACCGGACTTCACCGAACGGCTGATCTGGGACCGGCTGCCACCCGGCACGCGGCGGGAGCTGATGGAGGCCGGGTCGTTCCTGCAGCCCTCCGCCTACGATCCGGAGGGATACCGCATCACCCGCCGTCTGGTGGAGGAGGGGCGCGATCATCTGCTGCTGGGCCGCCCCATCGCGGTCGGCTGCCCGGTCCGTCTGCTGCACGGGCAGGAGGACGCGGACGTGCCCTGGCGGCTCAGCCTCGACCTCGCGCGCGATCTGGACAGCCGGGACGTGAGGGTCACGCTGGTGAAGGACGGCGACCACCGCCTGTCCCGGCCGCGGGACATCGCCCTGCTGCTGCGGACGGTGGCGGAGTTGGCGGCGGAGTTGGCGGCAGAGTTGGCGGGGGAGCCGGCGGGGGCGATTTCCGGTTAGGTGGCGGGGCGCGACCGCCTTGCGGAACGGGCTCGCGAAAGTCCCGTCGCCGGCCGTGTTAAGCGGACATTAACCCTGCCCCGGCGACACTTTCGTGGTAGACCGTCGGGCGTTTCCGGAAGGGGGTTTCGTGGCTGCGGGCGTTCGACCGGTCGTGGTTCGGCTTGGCATCCTGGGGCTGACCCTGGTGGTGCTGGCGACCGTTTGGTTCGTCGTCTGGCGGGAATGGGCCCGGATCGAGACCAGCGCCTTCGACAGCGCCCAGCGCGACGCCTCCAACCTGACCCGCGCCTTCGCGCAGCACGCCAACCGCACCATCGCCCAGGTCGACGAGGTGATCCGCGAGATCGCCGACCGGATCGCCAACGGGGAGCGCGTCGACGTGGCCCGGCTGCATGAGCGCGTCCCCGGACTGGACGAGGTCTCCCGCTTCATCGGGGTGGTGGGTGTGGACGGCGTGGCGGTCAAATCCAGCCTGGATCGGGCCATCGGCGTGGATTACAGCGACCGCCAGTGGTTCAAGCTGGCGATGGCGGGACCCGCCAACACCATCCAGGTGGGCGAGCCGATCGTGGGCCGCGTGACGGGCGAGCTTTCGATCCCGCTGAGCATGCGGGTGGACGGGACGGACGGGCGGCCCCTGGCGGTCGTCATGGCCTCGATCCTGACGAACTACTTCACCGATTTCTTCTCCAGCCTCGACCTCGGGCCGAACGGGGCGGCAGCCCTGGTGACCACCGACGGCATGCTGCTGGCCCGCCGCGCGCCGGGCAGCGCCAAGGTGGGCGACCGGGTGCCGAACCTGCTGGTGCTGCGCCACCTGGACCAGGGCGACCGGGGCAACGTCGTGGGCGAGAGCGCCATCGACGGCAAGCGCCGCTTCCTCAGCTTCGAGCGGCTGAAGGCGCCGAACCTGCTGGTTTACAGCGCCGTCGCGGAGGACGACATCCGGGCCGGTTTCGCGGCGAGCCAGCGGGCGCTGCTGATGCAGGGGGCGGTGATCACCGCGCTGGTCCTGTTGTTGGGCGGGGTCACGGTCTACTACCTTTCCCGGATCGAGTCGGGACAGGTGCTTGCGCGGGAGACGCTGGCCGCCGCCGTCCGGGCCCGCAACGAGGCGGAGGAGGCGAACGCCGCCAAGTCGCAGTTCCTGGCGACGGCCAGCCACGAGCTGCGCACGCCGCTGAACGCCATCCTGGGTTTCTCCGAGCTGATGGAACGGGAGCTGTTCGGCCCGCTGGGCAGCCCCCGCTACAAGGAATACATGCGCGACATCCGGGAGAGCGGGTACCACCTGCTGGCCCTGATCAACGATCTGCTGGACCTCGCCAAGATCGAGGCGGGGCGCCTCGACCTGCAGCTCGAACCGGTGGACATGTCGACGCTGGCGCAGACCTGCGCGCGGCTGATGCAGGCCCGCGCCGCCGACGCGGGCGTGTCCGTCCAGGTGCGGGCGGAGCCGGGAATCCTGGCCATGGCGGACAAGCTCAAGGTCAAGCAGATCATCCTGAACCTGCTGTCCAACGCGGTGAAGTTCACCCCCTCCGGCGGCCTTGTGGAGATCGCCGTGACCGAGGCGGAGGGCACGGTGATCATGACCGTGCGGGACACCGGCCTCGGCATGTCGCCGGAGGAGGTGCGGATCGCGCTGGAACCGTTCGGCCAGCTCGACAGCCGGATCAGCGAGGAGCGGGAGGGAACCGGGCTTGGCCTGCCGCTGGCCAAGGGGCTGGCGGAACTGCACGGCGGCGGCCTCGCCATCACCAGCGCGCCCGGTGCGGGCACAACCGTTGCCGTGCGCATCCCGGCCATCCGGCACGACAGCGCCGAGACGATCCCGATCGCGGCACTGCTGTCGGCCCGGAACGGGTGAAGCGCGATCGGTTCCGCCTCAGGCGCCGGCGCCGCTCTCCAGCGGCTTGGCTTGCGCGCCTGACCGGCGCGGGCGCGCGGTCGCGCACCATCGCCTCCTCAGCCCAGCTGAAGAGGCTCTAGATTTCCAGGTCGACCAGCACCGGCACGTGGTCCGACGGCTTGGGCTCCCAGCCGCGGGCGTCGCGGCGGACCTTGAAGCCCCGGAGCGCGCCCGCCAGGGGTGGCGTCACCCAGACATGGTCCAGCCGGCGGCCCCGGTCGGACACGTCCCAGTCGGCGGCACGGTAGGACCACCAGGTGTAGAGCTTCTCCGTTTCGGGAATGAAACGACGGACCGCGTCGACCCAGGACAGGCTGTCCTGGACGGCCGTCAGCTTCTCCACCTCGATCGGGGTGTGGGAGACCACGTCCAGAAGCTGCTTGTGCGACCAGACATCATTCTCCAGCGGGGCGATGTTGAGGTCGCCGACCAGGATCATCGGCCGGTCCGCTTTGCGGTTCGCCGGCCACCAGTCCCGCAGCTCGTCCAGGAACTGGAGCTTGTGGGCGAACTTGTCGTTCACCGCCGGGTCCGGGATGTCGCCGCCCGCCGGGATGTAGAGGTTGTGCAGCTCGATCCCGTTGGCGAGGCGCGCCGCGACATGGCGGCAATCCTCCCGCCCGCACCAGTGCACGACCTCGTGCCCGTCCAGCGGCAGGCGGGAGAGGATGGCGACACCGTTGTAGCTCTTCATCCCCCGGATGACGGTGTGGACGTAGCCCCGGTCCCGCAGCTCGGCCAGCGGGAAGGTGTCGTTCACCGTCTTCGTCTCCTGCAGGCAGATGACGTCGGGCGCCTCCTCCTCGATCAGGCGGAGCAGCAGCGGCAGGCGCAGGCGGACGGAATTGATGTTCCAGGTGCAGACGCGCACGTTCGAGCCCGATATCGGATGCCGCGGCCTCGCCCTTCGACAAGCTCAGGGTGAGGCCGCTATGGAAGGGCGGAGCACCGGCGCCCTCGTCCTGAGCCTGTCGAAGGAGGAGGGCGGGCAAGCGCGTTCAGCGGGCGGCGGCCCGCTTCAGCTTGTCCGTTTCCGTGTAGAAGGCGTCGGCGTGGATGTCCATGGGGTCGATCCCCCTGGCCAGCAGATGGCCGATGGCGCTTTCCACCATCACCGGCGGCCCCGCCAGATAGGCCTTGAAGCCCGCCAGCTCGGCGAAGTCGGCCGCCGCCGCCTCCCCCACATAGCCGGTGCGGAGATCCGTGGGCCCGCCGGGATCCGAGACCACCGGCACGAAGCGGAAGTTGGCGTGCCGGCGGGCGAGGTCCCGGAACCGGTCGGCCATGTAGAGGTCCCCCTCGGTCCGCACGCCGAAATAGAGATGGACCGGGGCAGCGTGCCCCCGGGCCAGCGCCGTTTCCACGATGGACTTCATCGGCGCCAGGCCCGAGCCGCCGGCCACGGCGAGGATGGGACCGCGATGCCCCTCCTGGAGCGTGGCGCTGCCCAGCGGGCCGCGCACCGTGACGGTCTCCCCCGCCTGGAGCCGGCGCACGGCGTAGGTGGAGGCGCCGGAGCCCATGTCGCGGATGTGGAACTCGAGATCCGGCTCGTCCGGGCGGCTGGCGATGGAGTAGTCGCGGCAGGGCAGACCGTCGAAGCCGAGGCAGGCGTACTGGCCGGCGGCGAAGGCGAAGGGCCGCCCGTCCCGGGGCGCCAGCCGTACGATCCGCACATCGGCCGTGGCCATGCGCAGGTCGCTGACACGGCAGGCCACCTCCCGCACGGCGGGGCTGTCGGCGCGGGGGTCGCTGGCGGCTGGCAGGGTCGTGGGTGGCGCGGACTGGGACATGGGGTGCGGTTTTCCTGATGGGCTGGCCAGGGATATGGCTGAGCCCATCCGGGGATCAAGCCGTCCCGCGCCGGCCCGCATGCGCCCGCACCGCGTCGCCGAAGGCGCGGAACAGGGCGGTGGAGGCGGGGTCTTCCCAGAAGCGCCACTCCGGATGCCACTGCACCCCCAGGGCGAAGGGATGCCCCTCCACCCGCACCGCCTCCACCAGCCCGTCGGGGGCCGTGCCCTCCACCGCGAGGCCGGCGCCAAGGCGGTCGATGCCCTGGCCGTGCACGGTGTTGACCGTCAGTTCCGTCCGGCCGGTGATGCGGGCGAAGGCGCCGCCGGGCGTCAGGCGCAGCGGGTGGGCTGGTCCGTACTGCACCTCCAGCGGTGCGGTCTTGTCCTCCCGATGGTCCATCAGGCCGGGCACGTCATGCACGCGGGGATGCAGCGTGCCGCCCATCACCACGTTCAGCTCCTGAAATCCCCGGCAGATGGCGAATATCGGAATCCCGGTATCCAGCGCGCGGCGCAGCAGCGGCAGGGTGGTGGCGTCGCGCGCCGGGTCGTGCGGCGGCACGGAATGGGTGTCGGGCGCGGCACCGTAAAGGCTGGGATGCACGTTCGACGGGCTGCCGGTGAAGAACAGCCCGTCGATGCGGGCGACCAGATCGTCCAGGTCGTACCAGTCGCCCAGCGCCGGCAGCAGCAGCGGCAGGCAGTCGGCCCCGTGGCTGACGGCGCGGACATACTTGTCGCCGACCAGATGACAGGGATGCGGCCCGATCTCCTTCAGATCGGCGGGAATGGCGACGAGGGGACGGGGAGACATGGCGGACGTCCAGCAGCGGGAAGCGCGAGACTAGCGCCTGTGGCGGCGCGCGCCAACGGGGCGGAAAATTGTAACCAATCTGCAACATGTCCCTTTGGATAGTGGACCTACTTACCTGTTAAGTGCTTCACATGAGGACGCGCCCGCTCAACCACACCTGTGCGTTGACATGGCTGACAAGAAGAACAACCCGGCGGACCTGCCGCACCTCAACACCGACTCCCGCGGGGGCCTGCCCCTTGACGCGCTGGACGGCCGGCTGGTGCGTCTGCATGGCTGGTGGGCAGGGCTGCGGGCGGAGGGGCGGCTGCCGCCGCGCAAGGCGATCGATCCGTTGGCCTTCCGCTTCGCCGTCGGACACGTCACCCTGGTCGACGTGGTGCGCGGCGGGCCCGAGCCGCGGTTCGGCATCCGGCTGGTGGGCCAGGACAGCGATCTGCGCCTGCGCCTGCGCGCGGCGGAGGACCGCAAGCCCGGCTTCGTCGACGAGATCGACGAGCCGGAGACACGGGCCCTGATCACCGGAACCTATGCCCGCGTGGTGGCGGAGGCCGATGCCTCCTGGGCGCGTCGGGACGTGGTCATCGACATGCGCCGGCGCATCTATGACGTGGTCTGGCTGCCATTCGGCGATGACGGGACGCTGGTGGACGTCATCATGACGGGAATCGTCTATTACCAGCCGGTCCGGTGAGAACGGGCCGCATGGCGGCGGCCGTGCGGACACGCCATATTCACAGGCATGGAGCAGCTCGTCGCCCAGCTGGTCGCGTTGAAGGCCATCGTCATCGCCGCCTGGTTCGCCCTGCTGTTCGCGGCGGAGCGGCTGGCGCCGGCCGCGCGCGTGGCGCCCGAGGCGCGGGGCTGGCGCCGGGTGGGCCGCAACGCCGGCCTGTTCCTGGTGAACACCGGGCTGTCGCCGCTGGTGGTGCTGCCGCTGACGGTGTTCGCGGCGGCGCATGCCGTGGACTGGCGGCCGGACTGGTGGGCGGGGGCGGGCGGCCTGATCCTGGACCTGCTGATCCTGGACCTGTGGATCTATCTCTGGCACCGGGTCAGCCACCGGGTGCCGCTCTTGTGGCGGTTCCACGAGGTGCACCATCTGGACCGCCACCTGGACACCACCACGGCCGTGCGCTTCCACTTCGGGGAGGTGCTGATCTCGGCCGTCGTGCGCGGGGCGGTGATCGTGCTGCTGGGCATGCCGATCGCCAGCGTTCTGGTGTTCGAGGTGCTGGTGCTGCTGTCCAGCCTGTTCCAGCATTCGAACCTGCGGCTGCCCCCTTGGCTGGAGCGCCCGCTGTCCATCGTCCTGGTGACGCCGTCGCACCATTGGGTGCATCACCACGCGGTCCGGGCCGACACCGACAGCAACTACGCCAATACCCTGTCGATCTGGGACCGGCTGTTCGGCACGCTAAGCCCCACCGCGCGCTGGGCGGAGATGCCGATCGGGACCCAGGGACGGGCCGAGCGCGACCTGAAGGGCCTGCTGCTGCGGCCGCTTGACCCGCCGTGACGGTGTCGTAACCCCGGAGCCGGGCGCCTGTTGATGGGGGCAGACCCCGTTTCCAGCAGGTGCGAACCATGGCCGAAGAACCCCGCAAGTGTGACCCCAATCCGGGCGGCGAGCCCGCCCTGCGCAAGCCGGACAGCCAGCTGGAGCCCACGGGGCCCGACAATCCCGGCCCGCGCGCCAGCGGCATGGGCACCGGCGGCCCCGGGCCTGAGCGCGGTCCGATCTTCCAGGGCCATGTGGACATGGCGAAGGCCATGGGTGGCGACAGCGCCGGTGTCGGCGGCGGGCCGCAGGGTGGAACCGTGCCGGAGGGCAGCGGTGCCGACACCTCCGGCACCACGCCGGCCAAGCGGATCGAGCCCAGCGCGGAGGACAAGGCGCGCGGGGTAGAGGAACAGCATGTGGTGAACGTGGCCGGCGATCCGCGCATCGCCCGCGACGCCGCCCTGCCCGGCAGTGCGGGCGAGGGATCCCGCGTGGTCGGCGCGGCCGGCAGCGGCTCCACCACCGAGGTGCCGGGCGGGCTGCCTAGCAACGCGACGGGCGCGTCGGAGGGCATGGTGGGCGGCAGCGCCGGCCTGGGGGTCGGCGGCCCCACACCGGGCACCAGCCCGATCGCCGACGCCGGGGCCAGGGGCGCCGGTGCCCGCGACACCCGCACGCGGGAGGGCGGCGCCATGGCGGAGAAGGACAAGGCGGCCGAAATGGGCGGCCAGGGGTCCGGCGGAATGTCGCCCACGAACAGCCCCGGCCCAGTGGGGCGTCCCGGCGGCGGCGGCGACGCGGGCGGCTAATCCCGTTCGCGGCGGCGGGTGGGGTCGCGGAAGAAGAACTGGTCCGGGTCGAGCTCCACCCCCGCCTGCGGGTTCAGCAGGGCCACCTCGGTCGTCAGGCCCTGGGCGTCCAGCACCCGCCATTTGCGCAGGCGGAACGGCCGGTCCTCGAACACCAGCGTCAGCCGGCCGAGGCTGGGCTCCCCGGTCTGCATCAGGGTGACCTCCAGCACGCCCCCACCGCTCTGCACGTCGGTGACGGTGACGTCGCCCGACAGCCTGATCTCGGACCGCAGCAGGAAGTCGGCCAAGGTGCTGCCGATCGGGGCGTTCGACTGCTCCTTCAGCTCGGCGTCCCAGAAATAGACGAACTTGCCGTCGGCCACGATGAAGTTGGGCACGGGCTCGGTGTAGTCGATCCGCATCCGGCCCGGCCGGGCCAGCGCGAAGGTGCCCTTAGCCACCCCGCCGTCCGGCCCGACCTGCAGGAAGTCCGACTTCAGGGTCCCGATCCCGTTCAGATAGGCCTCCGCCCGCGCCACATCCGCCCGCTCCGCCTCCGTCAGCGGGGCGGGCTGCGCCGCCACGGCGGGAACCGTCGGCAGGGCCATGAAGGGGGCCAGGAGGAGGGCGAGGGCGAGGGTGCGGAGCGGTTTCATGCGGCCGATCCTGCGCGGCGATCGTGGCGGGATTGGGGAACGGGCGGGGAGGTGCCGTGGCGCCGCCGCCGCCCTCAATTCACCCGTTCATGGTCGTCGATGTCGCGGGCCAGGACCTCGCGCTTGCCGACATGGTTGGCCTTGCCGACCACGCCTTCCTTCTCCATCCGCTCGATCAGCCGGGCGGCGGAGTTGTAGCCGATGCGCAGGTGGCGCTGGATGAAGCTGGTGGAGGCCTTGCGCTCCCGCGTCACCAGGGCGACGGCCTGGTCGTAGAGGTCGTCGCCCGTGCCGCCGGCGCCACCGCCGCCGCCCTCCCCGTCCAGGTCGGAGGGGTCGAAGTCCTCCTCCTCCTCGGTGACGGCGTCGACGTACATCGGCTCGCCCTGGGCCTTCAGGTGGCGGACCACCTGCTCCACCTCCTCGTCGCGCACGAACGGGCCGTGCACGCGGGTGATGCGCCCGCCGCCCGCCATGTACAGCATGTCGCCCTGGCCCAGCAGCTGCTCGGCCCCCTGTTCGCCGAGGATGGTGCGGCTGTCGATCTTGCTGGTGACCTGGAAGCTGATGCGGGTGGGGAAGTTGGCCTTGATGGTGCCGGTGATGACGTCCACCGACGGGCGCTGGGTGGCCATGATGATGTGGATGCCGGCGGCGCGCGCCATCTGGGCCAGACGCTGGATCGCCGCCTCGATGTCCTTGCCGGCGACGAGCATCAGGTCCGCCATCTCGTCCACGATGACGACGATGTAGGGCAGCTCCGTCAGGTCGATGGGCTGCTCCTCGAAGATCGGCTTTCCGGTGTCGGGGTCGAACCCGGTCTGCACCCGGCGGGTCAGCACCTCGCCGGTCTCCCGCGCCTCCTTCAGCCGCGCGTTGTAGCCGTCGATATTGCGCACGCCCAGCTTGGACATGGCCCGATACCGGTCCTCCATCTCCCGCACGGCCCATTTCAGCGCCACCACCGCCTTGGACGGGTCGGTGACCACCGGGGCCAGCAGGTGGGGGATGCCCTCGTAGATCGAAAGCTCCAGCATCTTCGGATCGACCATGATGAAGCGGCACTTCTCCGGCGGCAGCCGGTAGAGCAGCGACAGGATCATGGTGTTGATGGCGACCGACTTGCCCGAGCCGGTGGTGCCGGCCACCAGCAGGTGCGGCATGCGGGCGAGGTCGGCGATGACGGGCCCGCCGCCGATGTCCTTGCCCAGCACGAGGGCCAGCTTGGCCTGGGACTTCTCGTAGGCCTCCGTCTCCAGCAGCTCGCGGAAGTAGACGGTCTCGCGCTTCTGGTTCGGCAGTTCGATGCCGATGACGTTGCGGCCGGGCACCACCGCGACGCGGACGGAGACGGCGGACATGGACCGCGCGATGTCGTCGGCCAGCCCGATGACGCGGCTGGACTTTGTACCGGGGGCGGGCTCCAGCTCGTACAGGGTCACCACGGGGCCGGGGCTGACCTTCACGATCTCGCCCTTCACGCCGAAATCGTCCAGCACGCCCTCCAGCAGGGTGGCGTTCTGCTGCAGGGCCCCCTCGTCCAGGCGGACGGACTTGGCCGGGTCGGGCTGTTGCAGGATGTCGAGCGGCGGCAGCTCGTAGGCGCCCTCCTCCCGCTCCTCCAGCGCCAGGGTGGGCTGGCGCGTCTTCTCCAGCTTCTTGGGCGGCTCGGCCGCCTTGGGCCGGGGGGCGACGACGGCGGCAAGACGGGGACGCTTGTCCTCGTCGTCGGGGTCCGGCGCGCCGGGACGCTCGGCCCTCAGGGTCGGGCGGGCGGGCCGGTCGTCCCCGTCGGCCCCGGCGCCGCCGAGGGCGGGTTCCTTGCGGCCGAAGCTTCCGGTGGCACGGGCAGCACCGGCCAGACCGCCGCCGATCCTGGCGCCGAAGCCGGAGAGATCCTTCAGCCGGGCGCCAAGACCCGCGAAGGAGAACCCGCCCGGCGACGGCCGCCCGGACCTGAGGCCCTTGAGGCCGGTGATCGCGTCGGCCGGCGACACGCCGAGCGCGCCCAGCAGGCAGGCCAGGGCCGGCACCAGCGCCAGCAGGCCGATTGCCCAGCCGCTGGCCCAGCCGAACAGGGACTGGCTGAGGCCGCCGATCTGGCTGACCATGAGGATGCCCGCGCTGCCGCCGGGGCGCCCGCCCGTGGCCTGGGTGAAGGCCGAGAGCATGACCGCCGTGAGCAGCACCGCCGCGAGGCCGAGCAGGATGCGCAGGGGCCAGCGCCCGGTCTCCCGGTGGCGCGCGATCGCGAAGCCCCAGCCGAGCACGATGGCCGCGATCAGCCAGGCGGCCATACCCAGCGTCTGCGCCAGGATGTCGGCCACATAGGCGCCGGGCAGGCCGATGAGGTTGCGGATGACCGCGCCGTCGGCCGGGGCGGCCGTGTTCCAGGACGGGTCGGCGGGGCTGTAGCTGAACAGGGCCGCCGCCACGGCCGCGCCCAGCGCCATCACCGCGATGCCCGCCAGTTCGCGCATCCGCTTGCGCAGGAAGGGTCCCGCCCCCTCGGGCAGCAGGCGCCCCTTGCGCGGCCCGGGGGAGCGCGCGCCGGCGCGGCCGGGGACCGGCCTGTCGGGCATGGCGCGCCCGGTGGCGCCGGGTGCTATTCGGGCACTGAAGCGGCCGGCAGCGTCAGTCCTGATCTGCTTTACAACTTCCTTTGCGCCGTCTTTAAGAAGTGTTACCAGTGCTCCCGCGACCGGGGCGCCCTTAGTATCGTTCACTGAGCCGGTAATTTT
>JAJUIU010000154.1 GCA_029267445.1 Rhodospirillaceae bacterium | reverse complement strand
GCCCCGGTGCCCAGGATGGCGCCGATATAGGCGGGCACGCCGATGGCCATGCCCTGGGCGTCGCCGACCTCCTCGGGGGAGACGAGGCCCTGGCGCGGCACGTCGGGATCGTTCTTGGCCTGGCGGATGTCGGTCGGCACCTGGCCGAACTTGGCCCGGACCGCCTCGTCGCCCGCCATCAAGCTCATCTCGTGCGGCGCGAACCCCGCCATGGCGAGGTCGTCCACGGCGGCCTGGAAGCTGTCCTTGTCGTGGAAGATTCCGACCGCCTCGCGCACCGCACCCCGGTCCGCACCTTGCCCGGCGGCGATGTGCGGGTGCCCGCCCGGCCCCTCGCCCGCCAGGGGTGCCGCCTTGTCGCGGTCCGTCGCGGCGCCGCCGCTCAACGGTTTTTCGGCCATTCCTCCACCCTCCGGTCCACATTCCGTCACAGGGTGAACGTGGCGAAGGGCCGCAATGTTGCGCCGGGCGGCATTTCGCATGGACCGCCGGGCCGTCGTCCCATAAGGTTGAACAGTCCCAAATGTGGGGCCGATACCTCCTTATGCCCACTATCCTTCGCGTTCCCGCCCCATGCCGGATGCCTTGATCCCCCACCCGGGCGCAGCCTCTCCCGGCGCCGCGTTGGACGCGCTGCGGCGGGTCTGGGGCTACAAGGATTTCCGCGGCATGCAGGCGGAGATCGTGGAGCATGTGGCCGCCGGCGGCGACGCGCTGGTGCTGATGCCGACCGGCGGGGGCAAGTCGCTCTGCTACCAGATCCCGGCCCTGGTCCGCGTGGGCGTTGGCGTCGTCGTCAGCCCCCTGATCGCCCTGATGCGGGACCAGGTGGACGCGCTGCGCCAGCTCGGCGTGCGGGCCGCCTATCTCAACTCCACCCTCGACTGGCGGGAGGCGCAGGAGGTGGAGCGCGCCTGCGAGCGGGGCGAGCTGGACCTGCTCTACGTGGCGCCGGAGCGGCTGGTGCCACCCCGCTTCCTGGACCTGCTGGAACGGTCCCGCATTGCGCTGTTCGCCCTGGACGAGGCGCACTGCGTCAGCCAGTGGGGCCATGACTTCCGGCCCGAGTACCTGCAGTGCTCGCTATTGCACGAACGCTTCCCCGTGGTGCCGCGCATCGCCCTGACGGCCACCGCCGACGCCCAGACCAGGGCCGACATCGTCAGCCGCCTGGGCCTGTCGGAGGCGCGGGTGTTCTCGGCCAGCTTCGACCGGCCGAACATCACCTACCGCGTGGTGCCCAAGGAGAACGAGCGGCGGCAGCTGCTGGACTTCATCCGCCGCCGGCCGGAGGACGCGGGCATCGTCTACTGCCTGTCGCGCGGCAAGGTGGACGGTGTCGCCCAGTGGCTGAAGGAGCAGGGGGTGGACGCCCTGCCCTACCATGCCGGGCTGGACGCGGCGACGCGGCAGGCGAATCAGGACCGCTTCATCAGGGGCGAGGGCGTAGTCATGGTCGCCACCGTCGCCTTCGGCATGGGCATCGACAAGCCGAACGTCCGCTTCGTCGTCCATCTCGACCCGCCGCGCAGCCTGGAGGCCTACTACCAGGAGACCGGGCGCGCGGGGCGCGACGGGCTGCCGGCGGAGGCGATGATGCTCTACGGCTTCAGCGACGTGGTGCAGCTCCGCCAGTGGGTGGAGGCGTCCGACACCTCCAGCCAGTTCAAGCGCACCGAGCGGCAGAAGCTGGAGGCGCTGCTGGGCTTCTGCGAGACGGCGCGCTGCCGCCGGCAGACGATCCTCTCCTATTTCGGGGAGGCGGCCCCCAACCCCTGCGGCAACTGCGACACCTGCTTCAATCCTGTGGAGACCTATGACGGCACGGTGCCGGCCCAGATGGCCCTGTCAGCCGTCTACCGCACCGGCCAGCGCTTCGGCGTCGGCCACCTGATCGACGTGCTGCGCGGGCTGGCCACCGACAAGGTGGCGGAGCGCGGCCATGACAAGCTGAAGACCTTTGGCGTCGGCAAGGACCTGTCCAAGGGCGACTGGCAGACCGTGTTCCGCCAGCTCGTCGCCTACGGCTACCTGACCGCCGATCCGGAGGGGCATGGCGGGCTGGTGCTGACCGACGCCGCCCCCGCCCTGCTGAAGGGCCAGGACAGCGTGCGGCTGCGCCGGGACCCGGCGGCCGAGTCCCGCCGCGCGGCCAAGGCCGGCCGCGACGCCCGGCGCGACCAGACGCTGAACCTGTCGCCCGCCGACGACGCGCTCTGGCACGCGCTGAAGGCCCTGCGCCTGGACCTCGCCCGCGAACAGGGCGTGCCGCCCTACGTGATCTTCCACGACACGACCCTGCTGGAGATGGTCCGCGCCCGGCCCAGGGACCTCGTGGCGCTGGGCTTCCTGCCCGGTGTCGGCGGCCGCAAGCTGGAGCGCTACGGCAAGGATTTCCTGGATGTGATCCAGGACCACGCGTGAGCGCGTCCGGCGCCGGCGATCCCTGAGCATTTTAATGGTTTGCATTCTAACTGGCGCCCGGAAGGGGTAATGCCTACACTTCCCGTATGGCTTTGCGGGGAATCGCCATGCGCATGGTGTTGGTTGCTTCGCCGGGACACATGTCCCGGAAGATCGTTCTCGGGACGCTGTCCGGTCTTCTTCTCCTCTCACCCGTGACCGGGGTCCGCGCGGAATCGCTGGAGCAGACCTACGCCAAGCTCTGCGCCGGCGACGTCCGGAACGAGACCTGCGACGCCCTGCGCAAGGCCATGATCGAGAAGCTGACGGGGCAGGCCGGCGGGCAGCAGCGCCCGGCGGCGCAAGGCTCGGCACCCGCCCAGCCCGCCGGCCCCTCGCCCGAGCTGGTCGCCAGGTGGGGTGAGATCGGTCACTGGGCCCGGTACGGGACGCTGCTGAACGTCAGCACCATGGACATGACGACCGACGACCTGCGCGTGACCAGCACGAACACCATGTTCATCACGTACCGCTGGATCGACGAGACCACGATCGCGGAGAACCATGTCCAGGTGGAGTTCGTGCTGAACGGTGAGATCCAGCCGCCGCAGAACCTCACCGAGATCGAGATCGTGAACAGGCTGGACCCGGCCCGGGGCGTGATCTCGCGCGTCACGACCATGCGTCAGGGCGGCAACGTCATAGCACCCGCCCAGACGACGGAAATGCCGGTGACGCCCCTGAAGCCGACCGATTACCAGGAGAGCGTCGTCGCCGGGGAGACCTGGTACACCGAATACGCCCCCGTCGGCGAAGGCAGGGTGATCCGCAGCGGCAAGGTCACCCCGAACGGACGCGTCCAGGTCAGCGAGACGACGCAGCGCCCGGCCGGCGGCATCACGCTCGCCCAGCTCAGGGCGGCGGCGGGCCAGCGTCAGGCCCAGGCGGCACAGGCGCAGGCCATGGCCCAGGCGGAGGAGGAGGATGACGGTCTGCTGGGCGCCCTTCTCGGCGTCGGCCTCGGCATGGCGATCGGGGAGGCGGCCGGCATCGGCGCCGACGCGACCCTGGGCGCCATGGTGGAGGGTTTGCAGACCGGCGACCCCACGGCGGGCATGGCCGGCGCCCTGCTGAACGGACAAGGTCTGGGCGCCGACGCCCTGGCGGGCCAGATGCTGGGAGGCCAGCTCGGCGGCCAACTTGGGGGCGGCGAGGCCGACGTG
>JAJUIU010000099.1 GCA_029267445.1 Rhodospirillaceae bacterium | reverse complement strand
GTCGAGACGATCTTGCCCGGATGCACGTTTTTCTTCGTCCAGCTCATCTCCGAGACATGGACGAGGCCCTCGATCCCCGGCTCCAGCTCCACGAAGGCGCCGTAGTCGGTGATGTTGGTGACGCGGCCGCGGAACTTGGCGCCGGCCGGGTACTTGGCCTGCACGCCGTCCCAGGGGTCGGCCTCCAGCTGCTTCATGCCGAGGCTGATGCGCTGGGTCTCCGGGTTGAGGCGGATGACCTGGACCGTGACGGTCTGGCCGATCTGCAGCGCCTCGGACGGGTGGTTGATGCGGCGCCACGCGATGTCGGTGACGTGCAGCAGGCCGTCCACGCCGCCCAGGTCGACGAAGGCGCCGTAGTCGGTGATGTTCTTCACTACACCCTGCAGCACCTGGCCTTCCTTCAGGTTGGCCACCAGCTCGCTGCGGGCCTCCGCACGGCTCTCCTCGAGCACGGCGCGGCGGCTGACGACGATGTTGCCGCGGCTGCGGTCCATCTTCAGGATCTGGAAGGGCTGCGGCGTGCCCATCAGCGGGCTGATGTCGCGCACCGGGCGGATGTCCACCTGGCTGCCCGGCAGGAACGCCACGGCGCCGTTCAGGTCGACCGTGAAGCCGCCCTTGACGCGGCCGAAGATCACGCCGGTGACGCGGACCTGGTCGTTGAACGACTTCTCCAGCAGGGTCCAGGCCTCTTCGCGCTTCGCCTTCTCGCGGGACAGCACGGCCTCGCCGTTCTTGTCCTCCATGCGCTCCAGATAGACCTCGACGGTGTCGCCGGCCTTCAGCTCGATCGGCTGGCCGGGGACCGCGAACTCCTTCAGCGCGACGCGGCCTTCGGACTTGAGGCCGACATCGATCAGGACCTGGTCGTTGTCGATGGAAACGATGCGTCCCTTGACGACGCTGCCCTCGAGGCTGTCGGACGAACCGAACGACTCTTCGAGGAGGGCCGCGAAGCTTTCCTTCGCGGGGGCCGCTTTCGCGGCGGAAACCTGTGCCATGGAAACTCCCGGGCAATAGGCTGGGGTTGATGATGAGCGGACCCTCGACCCTTGCCCGGACGCCCGACCGGACAGTGGAGTTTCGGCCCCGCCGCGCCCGGCACCATGCCGGACGGCTTGGGTACTCACACGCTTGCCCCGGGGTACGGCCCCGGTGGCCCTTTCGTCCCGTGTCGGAGGGGGCCCCAACGCCCGTCGGGGTCAGACCCCGGCGAAGGCCGGCTTGGAGCGGATGAAGGTCATGGCTGCGTCGAAGGCCTGATTGGCGTTCAGCGCGGACGTGTTGAGCAAAAACGCGTCGTCAGCCGGCTTGAGCGGGGCCACCGCCCTCTGGCTGTCGCGCGCGTCACGGTCCTTCATGTCCTCCAGGACGGCCGCGTATATAGCGGGGATGCCGCGTCCAAGCAACTCCTCAAAGCGGCGGCGCGCGCGGGTTTCCACATCCGCCGTGACGAACAGCTTGGCGGGCGCGTCCGGACAGATGACCGTCCCGATGTCCCGGCCGTCCAGCACGGCCCCCTTCGCCCCGCCCGGCGGACGGGCGGCGAAGGCCCGCTGGAACTCCAGCAGCGCCTGCCGCACGGCCGGCACGGCCGCGACCTTGGAGGCGCCGACGCCGGTGGCGTCGTCCCGCAGGCCGGGATCGGCGAGCAGGGTGCCGATGGCGTCCGCCGACAGGGCGCGCGCCGTCGCGGCGGCGGCTTCGGCATCGCCCGGATCGCCGCCCGCGCGCAACGTGGAAAGCGCCACCGCCCGGTAGAGCCCGCCCGTGTCCAGATGCGCGTAGCCCAGCGTGGCGGCGATCCGCCGGCCCAGCGTGCCCTTGCCGCTGGCGGCGGGTCCGTCGATGGCGATGACGAGGGAATTCAAGGTGGCGGTCCGGGTGTTGTCGGCGCGGTCGGCCGCACCATCCCCGCCGCGCAGGGGCGCGTCAAGGCCGGAGCGGGGCCCGTCAGGCCTCCCCGATCTCCGCACCCAGACCGTTCATCAGGGCGGTGAAGCCGGGGAAGCTGGTGTCGATGAAGCTGCCGTCGTCGACCTTCACCGGCTCCTCCGTGGCGAGGCCGAGGACGAGGAAGCTCATGGCGATGCGGTGGTCCATGGCTGTGGCGACGGTGGCCCCGCCCTTCGGCGGGCGGCCGGTGCCGTGCACCACCAGCCAGTCCTCCCCCATCTCCAGCCTCACGCCGCAGGCCTCCAGCCCCGCCGCCATCATGGCCAGCCGGTCGCTCTCCTTCACGCGCAGCTCGGCCAGGCCGCGCATCACCGTGGGGCCGTCGGCACAGGCGGCGGCGGCGCACAGCACGGGATACTCGTCGATCATGCTGGGTGCGCGCTCCGGCGGCACCTCCACCCCCTTCAGGGCGGAGCCGCGCACCACGAGGTCGGCCAGGGGCTCGCCCCCCTCCTCCCGGGCGTTTGTGAAGGCGATGTCCGCCCCCATCTCGCGCAAGGTCTCATAGACGCCCGCGCGCCGGGGGTTGAGGCCGACACCGGTCAGGGTGACGGCGCTGTCGGGCCGGATCAGGGCGGCCACGGCGGGGAAGGCGGCGCTGGAGGGGTCCGCCGGCACCACCACGTCGCGGGCGGTCAGCTCCCCATGGCCGACCACGCTGGCGGCCAGCGCCCCGCCCTCGGCCTCCTCCACCCGCACGTCGATCCCGAAATGGCGCAGCATGCGCTCGGTATGGTCGCGGGTGGGCTCCGTCTCGATCACGGTGGTGCGGCCGGGCGTGTTCAGCCCCGCCAGCAGGATGGCGGACTTCACCTGCGCGGAGGCGACCGGCAGCCGATACTCGATCGGAACCGGCCGGTCGGTGCCGACGATGGCGCCCGGCAGCCGCCCGGCGGAGCGCAGCACGAAGCTCGCCCCCATGCGTTCCAGCGGCGTGGTCACCCGCGCCATCGGCCGCTTCACCAGGGAGGCGTCGCCGGTCATGAAGCTGGTGAAGGGGTGCGTGGACAGCAGGCCCATCAGCAGGCGCGCCGCCGTGCCGCTGTTGCCCATGTCCAGCACCTGCGACGGCTCGGCCAGCCCACCGACGCCGCGCCCCCGCGTGCGCCAGACGCCGTCCGCACCCTTCTCCGCCTCGGCGCCCAGGGCGCGCAGGGCCGCGGCGGTGTTCAGCACGTCCTCCCCCTCCAGCAGTCCCTCGATGCGCGTCTCGCCCAGCGCCAGCGCGCCGAACATCAGGGCGCGGTGGGAGATCGACTTGTCGCCCGGTACCCGCACCGTGCCGGTGAGCGGGCCGGAGCGGCGGGCGGTGAGCGGACGCGGTGCGTTTGCTTTGGCGGACATGGGGGTGGGGATCGGCTGGAGCGGCGTGAAAGGGGCGACACCATAGCGCCGCCGCCGCCCGGCTGTCTCCCCCGGCGCGCGGCCCGTCGATTCTTTGGTTTGACAGGCCCTGTCCTTCATGGCAGTAGCCCGCTTCCGGCCAGTTCGGCGCTGCGGAACCGTGCAAGTGGCGTGCGGGCCGCCAGATTTTTCGAGAACGGAGGTTGCCCGTGGCCAAACCCGAATGGGGCGTGAAGCGGATCTGCCCCAACTGCGGTACGCGCTATTACGATATGCGGAAGACCCCGCCCACCTGCCCGAGCTGCGGCACGGTGTTCGATCCTGAGGCGCTGCTGCGGTCGCGCCGGGCCCGGCCCATCCCGGTCGAGGAGGCCCCGAAGAAGGTCGTCGAGACCGAGGACGAGGAGACGCTTGATCGGGAGACCGAGGACGAGGACGTCGAGACCGCGGCCGAGGGCACCGAGGAGGACGTCGAGGTTCCGGACATCGAGGACGAGGACGTCGCCGAGGATGTGGCCGAGGACGAGGACGACGTGCTGCTCGAGGATGCCGACGAGCTGGGCGACGAGGACGACATGGGCGAGGTCGTCGAGGTCGAGAACGACGAGGATCGCTGAGACCCCGAAGTGACGCGCGGCGGCCCGCCTTGGGCCACCGCATTTTCCTCTTGCGCGGCCATGGGCCATCGCCCATATTCCGCGCCCGCAGCGCCCCGACCCAGGGGGTGCCGCCAGAGTTTCGGGGCCATAGCTCAGCTGGGAGAGCGCTACAATGGCATTGTAGAGGTCAGGGGTTCGATCCCCCTTGGCTCCACCAAGACGAAAGGCCCGGCCGCATCGGTCGGGCCTTTTTCATTGCGCGGCCCTGGCCCCCGCCCTGGCCCCCACCCTGGCGCGACGCCAGCCGCCGGACGCCATGCCAGGCGGCCCGCGCCGTCCCCCAGGCGCCCAGGCAGACGGAACCCAGCGGCGTGACGGGGCGGCGCCAGGCGTACAGGGTCTGCCAGCCGTCGCCGCAGTCGGCCTTGTACGGCTCGTCACCGATGCCGCTGTCCAGCGTCGCGACACCCGCCTCTTTCAGGCACTGCATCATGTGCACGCGCAAGGCGCCGCCCGGCGACAGCTTCGCCTGCTCGGGATCGAAGCCCAGCAGCAGCTCCACCACGTCCCCGCCCCCTTCGACGAGATAGGCGACGGCGGCGGTCCGGCCATCGATGCGCAGGGCGTACAGGGTGGCGAGGCCCGCCTCCATCAGCGCCCGGTAGAAGGCCCGCCCGTGCGGCCGATCCAGCAGGCAGCCCGGATACTGCCGCCCCTTCCAGCGGAACAGGCTGTCCAGCGCCTCCGCGTCCTCGCGCTGCGCCGTCAGCTCGACCCCATGCTGGCGGCGCAGACGGCGCAGCTTGCGTTCGGCCTGGGACATGACACCCCGCGTGCAGGCCGGGAAGTCCGCCAGACGCATCCGGTAGCCGGGCAACGCCTGCGGCGCGGCTCCCCCCGGGAGCAGCGGGTTCGGCCGTCCGGCCACATGGGTGGGCACGTTGCGCAGGCTCACCACGTCGACCGGCGGCGCCACCGCCAGGATGCGGCCGAACAGATCCTCCGCGAAGCCGGGCGGGATGTCCGGCAGGTCGGCCGCGAGGGCGGGAGCGTGGTAGTCCGTGGCGCCGCCGTCGATGAACTCCAGCAGGCGCAGGCCCAGCTCCCGCCGGACGCACAACGGCAGGACCATCACCGGCCGGCCGTCGTGGCGCACCTCGATGAACAGGGGCGTGACCGGTAGGTCCGGCGCCATGGTCCGCCACCACGCCTCGACCCAGCCCAGCCGCTGGAACGCGAGCGTGCGCCCCTGGGCCTCCACCGCCCGCCAGGCCGGCGCGATGGTCGCCAGCCCCGCATGCCCCACCACCTCCCAACCGCTCCCCTGACCGGCGGAACCGACCGTGGCCCCGGACCCAAGACTTCCCGAACCCATGCCACCGTTCCCACGCTTCCGGATGCCCGCGCGCAGCCCCGCACGCCGGGCCGGGCCAGATAACCGCAACTCCCGCTTCGGACCGCGGGGGCAAAGGGCGTGCCCCGGCGACCCTGACGGAGGACCAGCCCCCGATTGCGGACCCTAGCCCGATCTTTTGCCCTATGCGGCACCCGTCATCCTCCGCTATTCCGAGTAATGATAGCCGCATGCGCCAATTTTCGCCGCGTTTTATTGCCGAATTTCGTCATAAATCGACAAAAAGCCGTTAAGTTTTTACTTACTTATTGGGAAACAGACTAGCCCGACCGGGCGAAACACATCCACATTCGGGTGATGATCGTGCGGTGGCTTGTCAATTATTGCAGTGAGGCACAGACCATGACGGTTCTGTTTTCCGAGGGTTTTGAAAGCGGCGATTTCCGCGGCTGGAGCTTCGTCCAGGCGCTGGACCCGAAACAAGGGCCCGGCCCCACGGTCAACAAGGTCGGCACCGCGTCGACGCTTGGCGTCCGGCCCCGCAGCGGCACCTATGCCGCCCAGTTCGAGCGCCCCACCTGGGCCACGACGCTGCCCCACGCCAAGGTCTTCAAGGAGTGGTCGAACATCGGAAAGCGGGACGAGTTCGGTCGGACGATCAACGCGCTTCCGAACGGCGGCGACCCGTCCGGCACCTATCGCGCCTGGTTCTATCTGCCGACCACCTACAAGGCCGACAGCTCCTGGATGAACATCTTCCAGTTCAAGGAACAGGGCTACAAGAACGGCAGCTGGCACCAGGACCCGAGCTGGTGGCTCAACGTGGCCAAGGCGTCCAAGTGGGGCATGGGCGGCGACGAGCCGGTGATCTTCGCCAACCATTGGAACAACAGCTGGAACTACACGCCCAAGGCCATGAAGGTGCCGCTGGG
The DNA here is from genome assembly GCA_029267445.1 of Rhodospirillaceae bacterium. Classification (GTDB taxonomy): domain Bacteria; phylum Pseudomonadota; class Alphaproteobacteria; order Azospirillales; family Azospirillaceae; genus JAJUIU01. Next base: position 7,143 of record JAJUIU010000099.1, on the reverse strand, counting down.
CCGCTGGTTCGAGATCCGCGCCGACCTGTATGAGAAGGACCGGATCGAGTGGTACGTGGACGGCCAGCTGCTGGACGTCTCGCGGAACTCCAAGTACCCGGTCGGCCGCTTCTTCGACAAGTCGGACGGCTGGGTGTTCGGCGTCGGGCACTACCAGGGTTACGGCCGGCTCTATGTCGACGACGCCTCCATGGCGACACTGGGCACCGTGACGCCGCCTCCCAGCCCGACACCGGCCCCGTCACCGACCCCGACGAGCGGTCCCGACACCATCCTGCTGCGCATGTCGGGCGACCAGTACAACGGCTCCCCGCGCTACAACCTGCTGGTCGACGGCGTGAAGATCGCCGAGGGTTACGCGAGCGCGAACCACCGGACCGGCCAGTGGCAGGAGGTCTCGATCAAGGCCGACCTGTCCAAGGCGAAGACGATCGCGGTGCGCTTCGACAACGACCTTTACGGCGGATCGTCGCTGAAGGACCGGAACCTCTGGGTCGACAGCATCAAGGTCAACGGCACCACCATCCAGGCCGAGAAGGGCACGGTGAAGCTGGACAACGGCGCCACCCTGACAGGGACCGAGGTGATCAAGGGCAACGGCACGCTCTCCGTCGGGCTTCCGGCCGGTATCGCCAAGGACACCGTCACACTATGGGTGGCCGGCGACATGTACCAGGGCGCTCCGCATTTCGACCTGCTGGTCAACGGCCAGCAGGTGGCGGAAGGCACCGCCACCTTGGCGCGCTCCACCGGCGGCTGGCAGCAGCTCACCTTCAAGACGGACCTGAGCGCCGCGAAGACCATCGGCGTGCGGTTCGACAACGACCTGTACGGCGGCACGAGCGGCACCGACCGCAATCTGTGGATCGACAAGATCGCCCTGAACGGCTCGGTCTATCAGGCTGAGGACGGGATGCTGAACGGCATGCGGCTGGGGCGCGAGGTGCTCAAGGCAAACGGCACGCTGGCGTTCGATCTGGCGGCCACGCCGCGCACCGCCATCACCGTCTGACGGACGCGCCTTCGACCAGGCGCGCCTTCCACCGGCCGGCTTCCGCCACGGGCACCCGCCCGCGGGGGGACCGGCCGGTTCCCTGTCCGGTTCAGTGCCGGGTGCCCGCCGTGCGCAGCCAGCGGAAGCCGTGCGCCTCCAGGCGCAGCGGCCGGCTCGGGTCGGGATCGTCGCCGCGCCGTCCGTCGCAGAAGACCTCCATCACATGGTCGTCCGGCCCGGCGAGGTCGGCGATCGTCACCTCCCGCGGCCGGTCGGACAGGTTGTGCACCACGACCATGCGATTGCCCCGCCAGCAGGCCTCGTGCGCCAGGACGGCGGGATCGCCCGTGTCGAGCAGCCGCCAGTCGCCCCAGCCCAGCTCCGGGCAGTCCCGCCGCGCCCGGCAGGCGCGCTCCAACCAGTTCAGCAGGGAGTCGGGGTCGCGCTGCTGGGCGGCGACGTTCACCCGTTCGAAGCCGAACGGCCCGCTGTCGATCACGGGGCGCACGACCTTGTCCGCAGGCGCGGCGGAGAAGCCGCCGTTCTTCCCGTTCGACCACTGCATGGGCGTGCGCACGCTGTCGCGCTCCGTCAGCGACAGGTCGTCCCCCATGCCGATCTCGTCACCGGCCCAGATGACCGGCGTGCCCGGCAGCGTCAGCAGAAGGCTGTTGGCGAGCTTGAGCCGGCTCGGATCTCCCTCCAGCATCGGGGCGAGGCGCCGCCGGATGCCCCGGTCGTAAAGGCGCATCGCGGGGTCCGGGGCGAACCGCTCATAGACGAGGCGCTCCTCCTCGTCCGGCAACCGGCCGAGGTCGAGTTCGTCGTGGTTGCGCAGGAAGTTCGCCCATTGGGACCGGACGTCGGTGCCGGGCAGCGCCGACAGGGCCGCCCCGATGGGCCCGGCCTTCCCCGTCGCCAGCGCCAGGAACAGCCGCTGGTTGACAGGGAAGTTGAACATCAGATGCATGCGGTCGCCGTCGCCGAAGAAGGCGCAGGCCTCGTCCGGCGTCACGTTCGCCTCCGCCAGCATGACGGCGTCGCCCCGGCGCCACGACAGGAAGTTCCGGAACTCCTCCAGGTACTCGTAATGCTTCGGACCGGGGCCGTCCGGCCCCACCTCCTCGATCAGGAAGGGGGCGGCGTCGATGCGGAAGCCGCTGACGCCGAGCTGCAGCCAGAAGCCCATGATCCGCTGGATCTCCTCCCGCACCTCCGGGTTCTCGGTCTTGAGGTCGGCCTCGTGGGGATAGAAGCGGTGGAAGTAGTAGGCGCCGGCCGCCTCGTCGCGGGTCCAGGTCGTCTTCTGCACGCCGGGAAACACCATGCCCTCGTCATGGTTCGCCGGCCGGTCCTCGGTCCAGTAGTACCAGTCCCTGTAGCGGGATTTGGGATCGCGCCGCGCCTGCTGGAACCAGGGATGGTCGATGGAGGTGTGGTTGACCGGCAGGTCGGCGATGATGCGCAGGCCCCGGTCGTGCGCCAGGTGGGTGAATTCCACGAAGTCGCCCAGCGTGCCCAGCTTCGGGTGGACGGCGTAATAGTTGGAGACGTCGTAGCCGTTGTCGCGGTTGGGACTTTCGTAGAAGGGCAGCAGCCAGACGCAGGTGGCGCCCAGCGCCGCGATATGGTCCAGCCGGTGGGTCAATCCCGCGAAATCGCCCACGCCGTCGCCATTGCCGTCCATGAACGTCTCGACGTCCAGGCAATAGACGATGGCGTTCTTGTACCAGAGATCCATCATCGCCCCCTCCCGTCCGGTCCGCCGTAACCCCGATGAACAGGCGGGGGCCGCGATTGATCCCGGGCGGCGCGGCGACCGGCCTCAGGCCCCGCTTCGAGAAGCGGCCCGGCGCCGGGCGAGGGCGGCCTGGAACACGGCCAGGAACACCCCGCCGACGATGAGCTGGGCCATGGCGTGGAGAAGCAGTGCCGCACCGCCATCCGGGGCCATCGCCGGAAGCAGCAGCCACACGGCCTCGACGAACTGCGACAGCAGGATGAGTGCCGCACCGCACCGCAGCAGCAGCAGACCGGAACCGCCGGGCCCCAGCGGCACCGCGAGCGCGGCCGCGACACCGAGCGCCAGCAGCCCGGCCGCCAGGGCCCGCAATGACGGCCAGGCGCCGCCCGCCCGTTCCACGTACCAGTCCTGCAGGGCCGGGACGTTGCCGCTCCAGACCGTCAAGAATTCCATGTAGGCGAAGAAGGCCCAGACCAGGGCGCCGCCCACCAGCAGCCCGCGCGCCACGGCCTGGGGGGCCGGGTCGCGCAGCAGCAGGCTGTCGGCCAGCACGGCGAAGGCGAGACCGGCCGCCATCTGGTGCGCAGCGATCATCAACCCGAAGCTGGAGGAGGAGAAGGCGGGGTCGAGCGACATCACCCAGTCCACCCCGGCGAAGGAGGCCGTGGCGAGCCAGACGATGCCGGCGACCACGGCGACCCCGCGCCGCTTTCCGCCGGCGTGCAGCACGCGGTCCTCCCGGATCAGCACGGCGGCGGCGGCGATCCAGGCGGCGAAGTAGATCGCCGTGCGCAGCGCGAAGCCGGCGGGATCGAGCCAGGCCGCCTGGAGGGGGCCGTGGCTGGTGAAGCCCGGCTCCATCCAGGGGAAAACGGCCGACGGCCACAGCAGGACGGGCAGGAACGCCGCGGCGGCGGGCCACAGCATGCGGCACCCGGCCTCCAGCACCCGGGGCAGGAACACCTCCCGCCCCAGCAGGTGGTTCACCACCAGCAGGGCGAGGCAGCCGACGGGGATCGCCGTCCAGGTCGCCACGGCGACGAACCAGGCGCGCAGAACCGTGTCCATCAGGCCGGCACCGGGGCGACCCACACGGCACCCGCCGCGCGCAGCGTGTCCGTGGCCCGCGTCTGGGTGAACAGCGGGTCGCCCCGCTCGATCAGCAGGAACCAGCCGTCCCCGGTGGCCGCACCGAACTCCGGTGCGGCGAAGACGGGATGGTGGAGGCGCGGCAGCCCGTTCAGCAGCAGCATGCCCAGCACCGCCGCCACGACGGCCCCCAGGGCCGCAAACTGCAGGGCGGGCAGGCTGAACGCCGTCCAGGACAGCACCGGTCGGCCCCCGACGTTCAACGGGTAGTCCAGATTGGCCCAGACCTGCAGGCCCAGCGCCACGAGGCCCAGGCCGACGCCGCCCGCCAGCGCCAGCAGCGGGATCGGCCAGCGCGCCACCGGCATGCGGTCGCGCAGCTCGTCCAGCGGGAAGGGCGTGTAGGCGTCGATCCGCGTGAACCCGCGACCGCGCACGGCGTCGTACCCGCGCACCAGCGCGTCGGCGTCCTCGAAGCGGGCGATGACGCCGTGCAGGTCCGGCAAAGGCCCATCGCGCCCGGTCACCGCCCGGCCGGTGTTTGCCCGCGCGGTCACTGGGCCGCCTCCCGCAGGGCCGGGTCGCGGCCCTCCGTCGCCCGGTCCCGCAGCACCTCCTTCACCTCGAAGATGGAGACGGCGGGCAGCGAGCGCAGGAACAGGGCCAGCAGCGTCAGGAACACGCCGGCGCTGCCCGCCAGCAGCGCCCATTCCCAGACCGTCGGGGCGTAGTCCCGCCACATCGCCGGGAAGTGGCCGAAGGCGAGTCCGCTGACCAGCAGCATCAGGTGCACCGCGTAGATTCCGGCGGCGATCACCGTTCCGATCAGGGCGAGCAGGACCGGGCGGCGCCGCACGGCGCGGAACCAGAAGAGCTGCGCCATGCCGATGGAGGCGATCCAGCCGGTCCAGGCCAGCGGCGCGTCGGCACCGGCCACCCGCCGTTCCAGCAGCGCGATCTCCGTCGGGTCGCCCCGGTAGAGGATCGTCCAGGCCTCCGCCACGTGGCAGTAGAGATAGAGCAGCGCCGTGGCGAGCGTGATCCGCGCCAGCAGGTCGAGATGGTCCCGCGTGATCAGGTCGTGCAGGCCGAACCCCGCCCTGACCGCCACGGCCAGCAGGATGATGGCGCCGAATCCCGCCAGCGTGCCGCCCAGCATGAACAGCGTGGGGAAGATGGTCGAATGCCAGCCGGGCACCGGCCCGCCCGCCAGCAACAGCGCCGCCCCGGCATGGATCAGCACGATGTAGGGCAGCGCCACCGCCGCCGTCACCCTGTAGGCCTGATGCCAGCGCGTCCAGTGCCGCGCGGAGCCGCGCCAGCCCAGGGCCAGGACGCCGTAGACCATGGCCCAGCCGCGCCGCTTCGCCCGGTCGCGCAACGCCGCGAGGTCGGGGATCAGGCCGATGTACCAGAGCAGGAAGATGACGCCGAGATACGTGAGGATGGCGTAGGCGTCCCAGGCGAGCGGGCTGCGGAACTGCGGCCACAGGCCCAGCTCCTGGGCGTTCACCGGGAACATCCAGTGGACCTGCCATGGCTGGCCCAGATGCAGGATGGGAAACATCCCGGCCACGCCGGCGCTGAACAGGGCGAGGCTCTCCGCCAGCCGGTTCAGCGAGTTGCGCCAGTTCTGCCGCAGCAGAAGCAGCAGGCAGGTGATGACGGCGCTGGCGTTGCCAAGCCCGATCCACCAGAGATAGCTGGCGATGTCGATGGCCCAGACGACGTCGTTGGACAGGCCCCACACCCCCACGCCCCGCCACAGCGGCACGGCGACGGCCACCAGGAACAGACCCGTCAGCAGAAGGCCCGCGACCAGGATCGCGCGATCGGCCCCGTGGCCGGGCGGCTTCAGGGCGGCACCCGCGAGGTGCTCCGTCACCGCGGCATGGCCGGCGGGCGCTGCTGGGGCTGTCGACATCGGCGGGCGGTCCCGTGCGGCGCGCTCCACGCTGGGCGCGGCTGCGTCATCGGGAAACCCGCTTCCGTCCCACCCGGTTCCCCGGCCGGCGGTGGAGCGGCGGAATGTCGGATCAATTTCGGCTGACCCCGGCGGGAGGCTGTGCTAATCACCCGGCTTCCCGTCGACGCGCCGTCGGCGCGCGTCAGATCAGAGCGGCCCCAAGCCCACCCGCGATGCATTTCCTCGAATTCGAAAAGCCGATCGCCGAGCTCGAGAGCAAGATCGACGAGCTCCGCCATCTGTCCGACGGCGGCGACATCAACATCGCCGACGAGGTCCGGAAGCTTCAGGACAAGGTGGACAAGCTGCTGCGGTCCACATACGCCAAGCTGACGCCCGCGCAGAAGGTGCAGGTGGCGCGCCATCCCAACCGGCCGCATTGCCTGGACTATATCGGCGCCCTGATCACCGACTTCACGCCGCTGGCGGGCGACCGCCTGTTCGCGGAGGACCGCGCCATCGTCGGCGGCCTGGGCCGGTTCCGGGGCCGCAGCGTCGTCGTCATCGGGCAGGAGCGTGGGCACGACACCGAATCGCGCGTGCGGCACAATTTCGGCATGGCCAAGCCCGAGGGCTACCGCAAGGCCCAGCGGCTGATGCAGCTCGCCGACCGGTTCCACCTGCCGGTCGTCACCCTGGTCGACACGGCCGGCGCCTTCCCCGGCGTGAGCGCCGAGGAGCGCGGGCAGGCCGAGGCAATCGCCAAGTCGATCGAGACCTGCCTGCGGGTGAAGGTGCCCATCGTCGCGGCCGTGATCGGCGAAGGCGGGTCGGGCGGGGCCATCGCCATCGCCGCCGCCGACCGCGTGCTGATGCTGGAGCATGCGATCTACAGCGTGATCAGCCCGGAAGGCTGCGCCAGCATCCTCTGGCGCTCAGCCGCCAACGCGGCCGACGCCGCCCAGGCCCTGCGCCTCACCGCCCAGGACCTGAAGGAGCTGGGGGTGATCGACCGCATCGTGATGGAACCCGTGGGCGGCGCCCATCGCCGCCGCGAGGACACCATCAACGCGCTGGGCAACGCCCTGGAGGACGCGCTGGACGGCCTGCGCGGCCAGGACGGCGGCAGCCTGCGCCACGGCCGCCGCCAGAAGTTCCTGGAGATTGGCCAGAAGGGCCTGGGGTGAGGCGTCTCGCCTTGGTCATCCCGGCCAATCTGCTCAACGTTGACGCCCTCGCCCTTCGACAAGCTCAGGGTGAGGGCTTCTCTTCAAGCCCCTTGGGGACCCTTGCTTGACGAAATACGGAAAATCCTAATGACTCCCAAAGCATCCGGTTCGGCGAAGGATATATGCAAACGGCAGCCGCTTTCTTCTCAGGCGGCTGCCGTTTGTGCTTTTTTATAAGCAT
>JAJUIU010000093.1 GCA_029267445.1 Rhodospirillaceae bacterium | reverse complement strand
TGGCCAGCTGGATCGGCGGGCAGCGCGAGTCGCTGCTGCAGCAGCAGCTGGACAAGGGCGGCCTGCTGCTGTGGGTCAATCTGCGCGACGCGGAGCGCGAACGGCTCGCCCGCGAGATCATGGCCCGGCACACGGCCGAGCCCGTGGAGGTGCATGAGATCGCGCAGGCCGGGTCGCAGGGGTGACCATGCACGGCCTATCCCGATGCGCGCTCGCCGCCGGGGGCAAAGCCCCCACATTTTAATTAACTATTGCGCAGCAATCCGAGTGGCATACCTTAGCTGGCCGAAAGGCGTAGGCAGTCCCTCGACCGGACAGGCGTCCATACCGCGACAGGACCATCCGCGTTCACAGGCGTCCAGTCAGTTCCCGCCGGGGGCCGCGACGAGAGAGGATCAAGGGTGCTCTATCAGCTCTACGATCTGCAGCATGCTGCACTGACCCCGCTCCGCCTCTTCGCCGAGGCGACCCAGGCGACCTTCCAGAACCCGTTCTTCCCGGGCTCCTACACCAAGATGGGGCGCACCATCGCCGCCGGGGCGGAGCTGATCGAGCGCACCACGCGCCGCTGGGGCAAGCCGGAGTTCGGGCTGCCGTCCACCACGGTGCGGGGCCGGGAGGTCGCCGTAACCGAGGTTTCGGTCCTGACCAAGCCCTTCTGCAGCCTGATCAACTTCCAGCGCGAAACGCCCCATGACGACCCCAAGGTGCTGCTGGTGGCCCCCATGTCGGGGCACTACGCCACCCTGCTGCGCGGCACGGTGGAGGCGCTGATCAAGAACCACGACGTCTACGTCACCGACTGGCACGACGCGAAGATGGTGCCGCTGTCGCGCGGCCGCTTCGATCTGGACGACTACATCGAGTACGTCATGGAGTTCATCCGGTTCCTGGGACCGGACGTGCATGTGATGGCGGTCTGCCAGCCGGCCGTGCCGGTGCTGGCGGCGGTGTCGCTGCTGGCGCAGATGGACGATCCCTGCCAGCCCCGCAGCATGACCCTGATGGGCGGCCCGATCGACACCACGGCCGCGCCGACGCAGGTGACCAAGCTGGCCGAGACGCGCGACATCGACTGGTTCGAGCGCACGGTCGTCACCACCGTGCCGGCCTACTATCCGGGCGGGCTGCGCCGGGTCTATCCGGGCTTCATCCAGCTCACGGGCTTCATGTCCATGAACCTGGACCGGCATGTGGGCGAGCATCTGAAGCTTTACCGCCACCTGATCCGGGGCGACGGCGAGAGTGCCGAGGCGCACCGCAGATTCTACGACGAGTACCTGTCCGTCATGGATTTGACGGCGGAATTCTATCTGCAGACGGTGAACACGGTGTTCCAGCGCCACGCCCTGCCCAAGGGCGAGATGACGTGGCGCGGCATGACGGTGACCCCGTCCGCCATCAGCAAGGTCGCCCTGATGACGGTGGAGGGGGAGCTGGACGACATCTCCGCCCCCGGCCAGACCATCGCGGCCCACAGCCTGTGCTCCGGCATCCCGGCCGCGATGCAGGTGGACCACATGCAGAAGGGTGTGGGCCATTACGGCATCTTCAACGGCCGCCGCTGGCGCGAGGAGATCGAGCCGAAGGTCCGCGCCTTCATCCGCCAGCACGACCGCGCGGCCGCCGGACGGTCGGCCGCGGCCTGACATTCGGGTGCCGCCTGACGGCTGGCGTCCGGGCGGCGGCGGTGCTATGTCGCCCGGCATGCGCACGCGCCTGAAAATCTGCTGCATGGCCTCCGTCGAGGAGGCCCGCACCGCCGTCGCGGCCGGGGCCGACGCCCTCGGCCTCGTCGCCCGCATGCCGTCCGGCCCCGGCCCGATCCCGGACGACCTGATCGCCGAGATCGCAGGCACCGTCCCGCCGCCGGTGGCGACCTTCCTGCTGACCTGCGAAACCGACCCCGACGCCATCGTGGACCATGTCGGCCGCTGCCGCACGAACACGGTGCAGCTCGTCGACGCGGTGCCGGTGGAGGCCTACCGCGCCCTGCGCAGGGCGCATCCGGCCGTGCGCATCGTCCAGGTGATCCATGTCGAGGACGCGGACAGCCTGGAGGAGGCGCGGTTGGCGGCCCGCCATGTCGACGCGCTGCTGCTGGACAGCGGCCGGCCCAAGCTGGCGGTGAAGGAGCTGGGCGGGACGGGCCGCGTGCACGACTGGTCGCTGTCGGCCCGCATCGTGGAGGAGAGCCCCGTGCCGGTGTTCCTGGCGGGCGGCATCCGGGCCGACAACGTGGCCGAGGCGATCCGGGCGGTCAGACCCTACGGCATCGACCTCTGCTCCGGCGTGCGGACGGACGGGAGGCTGGACCCGGCGAAGCTGCGGCCGCTGGTGGCGGCGATGCGGGTGGCCGACGCCGCTTGAGCGCTATTCCGCCGGGGCGAGCCTGGGGCGGGCGAACCGGCGCAGCAGGCGCCCGTCGATCACGGCCAGCGCCAGCAGGATCAGGCCCAGGCCCGCGAAGGCGGTCCAGGGCAGCCGTTCCCCCAGCGCCAGCGCGCCCAGCAGGATGGCGCTGGCCGGCACCAGGAACGTCACCAACGAGGCGTTGGCCGGTCCGGCGCGGCTCATGATCCGGTAGAACAGCAGATAGGCGATGCCGCTGCTGAACACGGCCAGGGCCAGCACCGCCAGCAGCGCCTCCGGACCCGGGTCCAGGGTCCAGGGCCGGTCCACGATCAGCGCCAGCGGCACCGCCTGGACCGCGCCGCAGGTCAGCGAGCCGGCGGCGGTCAGCAGAACCGGCATGTCCTTGAACCGGCGCGCCCACAAGCCCGAGACGGCGTAGCTGAACGAGGCAACCAGGACGGCGGCTGCCCCCAGCAGGCCGAAGGTGGCGCCGTCCAGCGCCTTCGGGCCGGTCAGGACGGCGACCCCGGCGATGCCGAGGACGAGGCCGGCGGCCCGCCCCAACCCGATCCGTTCCGCCCCCGTCAGGCGCAGCAGCAACACGGTGAACAGCGGGGTCGTGGCGTTCAGGATGGCGGCGAGACCGCTGGCGATGTGGCCCTGCCCCCAGGTGATGAGGCTGAAGGGCACGACGTTGCCGAGGAAGGCCAGGACCATGAAGTCCCGCCAGGTCCGCGTGTCGGCGGGCAGGCGCTGGCCGGTCAGCCGAAGCACCGTCACCAGGATCATGGCGGCGATGGCGACGCGCCCGGCGACGATGGTGAAGGGCGGCAGGTCCTGGACGGCGAGGCCGTTGAACATGAAGGACCCGCCCCACAGCACCGACAGCAGCGCCAGCGCCACCCAGTCGGCGGGGCGCATGGTCTGTGGCGCTTGCAGGGCGGGGCGGTTCATCGCGGGCTCCGACTCAGGGTCACCGGAAGCTAGGGGCGGGGGTGGGCCGACACCACCCGAAAGCTGTTATGGCTGGTCTGTCCGCCCCTTGGACCCGATCCGGCACACCGGCGCGATTCAGGCTTGACGGGCCGGAGGGGGAGGCGCACGCTTTCACCTACCGCAAGAGAGGGAGGGTCTCATGGAAGACGCGACCCCGCCTGGTCAGCACCTTGGCGCATGACGCGCAAGTCAAGCTGAAGTCACAGGCTTGCAAGGAGGGTGCATCGACGCATGACTCCGCCGGACATATGTTGGCCGGATCGATGATTGTCGGCGCAACGCGCGACAAGCCGGCCGTAATCACATCGAAAAGACTTGGATTCTGATCCAGGTGTGGCCACCGAGATGGCCCGCGACCGCGCCCCCGACCGTGCCTGAGACGCACCGGGGGCGCCTGTCGTGCGGGCCCGTCCGCCCAGGTCCACAGGGTGCCGAACACGGCGCTGTTGCGGGCGGCCGCTTCTCGCCTATCCTGCCGCAATGAATATTCCCTTCCTCCGGCCGGCGACGCGCACCAAGGGCCCGGCGGGCCCCGCCCGGCCCAAGCGGCAGGCGTCCGTCAAGGCGCTGCGGGTGGACGGCGTGTCCGCGCCGCTGGAACTGCGCCTGTCGCCGCGCGCCCGCCGCATGAGCCTGCGGATCGACGCCACGCGGGAGGTGGTGCTGGTGGTGGCGCCGCTGGGCGTGCCGGACGCGGACGTCGTGCGCTTCGTCGGCCGCCATGTCGCCTGGGTCCGGGCGCGGCTGGCGGCCGTGCCGCCCCGCCTGCCGTTCGAGGACGGGGTCGAGATCCCCATCCTGGGCGTGCCCCATCGCATCTGCCACGACCCGGACCATCGCGGCTCGACCCGCATGGTGGCGACGGGCTGGGGCAACGAGCTGCGGGTCGGCGGCCAGCCGGAGTTACTGGCCCGCAGGGTCGAGACCTTCCTGAAGACCGAGGCGAAGAAGATGCTGGCCGCCCGGGCGCGGGCGAAGGCGGCGATGATCGGCGCCCGGGTGACCGGCGTGACCGTGCGGGACACCAAGTCGCGCTGGGGAAGCTGTTCGGCCACCGGCGGGTTGTCCTTCTCCTGGCGGCTGATCCTGGCGCCCGACCCGGTGTTCGACTATGTGGTCGCGCACGAGGTCGCGCATCTGAGGGAGATGAACCACTCCGTCCGGTTCTGGCGCCTGTGCGCCAAGCTGACCCACAACGCCGAGGGCGCGCGGGCTTGGCTGAAGGTCCACGGCGCCCGCCTGCACCGCTACGGATGAGCCCTAATCCTCCCCGGAATGCGGGAGCAGACGCTTGACGATGCCGCCGAACAGCAGCGTCAGCATGACGCCCGCCGCCGTCAGGGCGGCCAGCGGCCAGTAGCCCGCACCGCAGGCGATCCCCATGGCGGCGGCCGTCCACAGGGTGGCGGCCGTGGTCAGGTTGCGCACCCCGCCGCCGCGCCCGTGGATGATCATCCCGGCGCAGAGCAGGCCGATCGCCTGGGCCACGCCCTGGATGACGCGCAGCGGATCACGTTCCGCGCCCGCGTCGGCCGGTGACGCCAGATCGAGCGCGAACAGCGTCAGCGCCGCCGAGCTGAGGGCGACCAGCGCATGGGTGCGGAGGCCGGCGGACTTGCCCTTGATCTCCCGCTCAAGGCCCAGCAGCAGCCCGAAGGCGAGGGCCAGGCCGAGGCGGGTCGCCAGCTCCGCCAGAGCGAAACTCTCCGGTGTAGGTGGTGCCGACGGCATACGGATCGGCATCCTCTCGCGCAGATGTGAGCGGACTTGTGACGGTCGTGTGACGGGAACGTCTGGCCGGGGAGCATGATCCCCCCTAGGTTAACGGCCATGTCCCCGCCCGCCGGCCACACCCTCCGCACCGCGTTCCTCCTGCTCGGGCTCTGGGCGCTGGCGAGCCTGCTCGTCGGGCTGCCCGGCCATCCCGAGCGCATGTTCGGCCCGGCGCATCTGGGCCTGTCGGCGGAGCTTGGGGCCGCCATCCTGGCGGCGGCGCTAATCGGGCGGGCCGGCCGCGAGGCCGGCCGGGGCGTGCGCTTGGCGTTGGCGGTGGCCCTGCTGCTGATCCTGCTGCGGCTGGCCGACCTCGCCGCGAACCGGGCGGCGGGCCGGCCGTTCGACCCCAGCTTCGACTTCGCCCTGATGCCCGCCCTGTGGGAGGTGATGACGGCCTCTGCCCATCCAGCCCTCCTTGCGGCCGGGCTGGCGGCGGCCCTCGCGGCCCTGGCGGCGGGGTGCTGGTGGCTGGTCGGCGGGCTGGTGCGGATCGCGGCACGGCCGGAAGCCGCCCGGAGCCTGGCCCTGCTGCTCGTCCCGCTGCTGCTGGCGCAGGCGGGCGCCGTGCTGGCGGGGGCCGGCTGGCGCCCGCTCCAGCCGATGGAGCGGGGCGGCCTCTCCTTCCTGAACGAGCATGCGGTCCGGTACGCCCGCGCGGTGGAGCTGCGCGCCAGCAGCCGGGCGGCACTCGCCGTGGACCCGGTGGCGGCGATGCCAATGGACCGGCGCCTCGCGGCGCTGGCGGGGCGCGACGTCATCGTCGTCTGGATCGAGAGCTACGGACATGCCGCCCTGACAGACCCGCGCCACGCCCCGACGCTGCTGGCCCGCCTGGACGCGGCGGCCAAGGCGCTTGAGGACGCGGGCTTCCACACCCTGTCCGGCCTCGTCGAGGCGCCGGTGCTGGGCGGGCGGAGCTGGCTCGCCCACGGGACCTTCCGCAGCGGGATATCCATGCCGGAACCGCCGGTGCAGGGGCTGGTGCTCGCCTCCGGCCGCAGGTCGCTGGTGCACGCCTTCGCCGAGGGCGGCTGGGAGACCGTGGCCGTCGGCCCGGCGCTGAGCCGTCCCTGGCCGGAGGGCATGCTGTGGGGCTTCGACCGCGTCGTCCAGCAGGGCGACCTGGGCTATGCCGGGCCGGCCTTCGGCTGGTCGCCCATGCCCGACCAGTTCGTGCTGGACCGGGTGGAGGCGCTGGACCTGCGGGGGACCGGGCGGCCGGTCTATCTGGAGGTGGCGCTGACCACCAGCCACGCCCCCTGGACGCCGCTGCCGCCGTTCCTGGAGGAGGGCACCAGCGCCGACGGGGCGGAGTTCCACGCCGTGCTGGAGGCGCCGGACTATGCGGACATGGCCGGCGGCTATGCCCGCTCGCTGGACTACGCCCTGCGCGCGACGGTCGACTGGCTGGTCCGCGCGGTGACGGACGACGCGCTGGTCATCCTGATCGGCGACCATCCGGCCCTGCCCTGGATCGCCGGGGGGACGGACGACCGCACCGTGCCGTGGCACATCCTGTCGCGCGACGCTGGCGTGCTGGACCTGATGGCGGGGTGGGGGCTGACGCCCGGCCTGCGGCCCGACGGCGCCGGGCCGGTCCTGCCGATGCGGGACATCCTGCCGCTGATGCTGGACACCTTCAGTCCGGAACCCGCCCCGGCGAGCTGAGCCGGCGGGCCGCCCAAGCGGGCGCCCTCAGCGGACCTCCAGCGCCTTCACGCCCGGCAGCTCCTTACCCTCCAGCCATTCCAGGAAGGCGCCGCCGGCGGTGGAGACGTAACTGAACGCATCGGCCACGCCCGCCTGCTCCAGCGCCGCCACCGTGTCGCCGCCGCCGGCGACGGAGAGCAGGCGGCCCTGCCTCGTGAGGGCGGCGACGAGCCCGGCCACGGCGTTGGTGCCGCTGTCGAAGGGCTTCACCTCGAAGGCGCCCATGGGGCCGTTCCAGACGACGGTCTTCGCACCCTGGAGCTTGAGGGAGACGAACTCCACCGTCTCCGGCCCCACGTCCAGCATCATCTCGTCCTCGGCGATGGCGTCCACGGGCACGGTGCGGTGGGCGGCGTGCTCCTTGAACTCCTTCGCCATGGCGCCGTCCTTGGGCAGCAGGATCTCGCAGCCCGACGACTTCGCCTTCTCCATGATGGCGCGGGCCTGATCGGCCATGTCCTTCTCCGCCAGGGACTTGCCGATGGGGCGGCCCTGGGCGAACAGGAAGGTGTTCGCCATGCCGCCGCCGAGCACCAGCATGTCGACCTTGGTGACGAGGTTCAGCAGCAGGTCGAGCTTGGTGGAGATCTTCGCTCCGCCGACGACGGCCGCCACCGGCCGCTCCGGATGGGCGAGCGCCTTGCCCAGGGCCTCCAGCTCCGCCTGCATCAGGCGGCCGGCGGCACTGGGCAGCAGGTGGGCGACGCCCTCCGTGCTGGCGTGCGCCCGGTGGGCGGAGGAGAAGGCGTCGTTGACGTAGAGATCGCCGAGTTTCGCCATGGCCCGGGCGAGGGCGGGGTCGTTCTTCTCCTCGCCCGCGTGGAAGCGGGTGTTCTCCAGCAGCAGGATCTGGCCGGGCTTCAGCGCCGCGACCGCCTGTTCGGCGGCGGGGCCGACGCAGTCGGTGGCGAAGGCGACGTCGCGGCCCAGCGACGCGGCGAGGGCGGGGACCACTTGGCGCAGGCTGTTCTTCTCATCCGGGCCGCCCTTGGGCCGGCCGAAGTGGGACATGACGACGACCTTCGCACCCTTGTCCGCGATCTCGGTCAGCGTCGGCACCAGCCGGTCGATGCGGGTGGTGTCGCTGACCTTCCCGTCGGCGACGGGCACGTTCAGGTCGGCGCGGACGAGCACCGTTTTTCCGGCGACATCGAGATCGTCGAGGGTGCGGAAGGCCATGGTCGGTTTTCCCCCACTGTTCTTGCGCTTGGCCGTCGGTGGCGGCGGCGAATTCGAGAGCGGCGGCAAGGAAGCACAGCCGCCCCGGCGTTTCAACCGGCGCAGGCGGGGAAGGGTGGGGGAAGGGGCCCGGATGGCGCCTCCGGAAGGGGCCGCCGGTCGGCCCTGTGATACGCTGTGTTACGCCGTGTTACGTTTTTCGAGGTTCGGGCCCGTAACGTATCACGGCGGCGGGGGCGAACCGGGCGGCGGGCGGGCGGAGTCCGCCCATGTGCCGACCGGGACCATGGCACGGAATAGGAATATTGTCAAGCGCCTCGCCCGCCGCCCCGCCGCACCCCTTGAACTCCCACGCGAACGGACCAGGATGGTTGGGCGGGCGAATGATCCGGGACGGGACGCGGGAGATGGGAGCGATGGCGGCAGCGGGGACGGCGGCGGGACCGGCGGCGGGGCGCACGGCGGCGCGGCGGCTGGCCTACGCGGTGGGACAGACGGCGCGGGTGGGCTGGTATTTCGGGCAATACGCCCTGGCCGCCCGGCTGGCGGGGCCGACGACGCGGCCGGACGAGCGGCCGTCGGGCCCCTATCCGGCCACGGCGGAGGTGCTGGGCGACCTGCGGAACCTGATGGAGACGGACTGGCGCAACATCGAGGCCGGCCTCTACCGCATGCCGCACGATCTGGTGCGGAACCCGCGCCGCCTGCTGGCCGATGCCGCCCGGTTCTTCCGCGACCTGCCGGAGGTGCAGCGCCGGCGCGAGACCAAGGCCAACAGCGAGGTGTTCAGGGAGCCGCTGCCGGGCACGGAGAACCTGCCCCGCTACTACCGCCAGAACTTCCATTTCCAGACGGACGGGTACCTGTCGGAGCGGTCGGCCCGGCTGTACGACCAGCAGGTGGAAGTGCTGTTCGGCGGCGGGGCCGACGCCATGCGGCGGCAGGCGCTGGTGCCCATCGCGGAGTTCCTGCGGGGCCGCGACACGCGGACGCTGAAGCTGCTGGACGTGGCGACGGGGACGGGGCGGCTGCCGACCTTCGTCAAGGACAACTGGCCGCGCCTGGACGTGACGGTGCTGGACCTGTCGCGCCCCTATCTGGACATCGCCATGGAGGCGCTTCGCAAATGGTCGCGGGTGCATGCGGTGCAGGCGCCGGCCGAGGCGCTGCCATTTCCGGACGGCAGCTTCGACGTGGTGACCAGCGTCTATCTGCTGCACGAGCTGCCGCGCAAGGTGCGGGTCCAGGCGCTGAGGGAGATGGCGCGGGTGGTGAAGCCGGGCGGCCTCGTCGTGCTGGTGGACAGCCTGCAACTGGGCGACCGGCCGCGCTACGAGGGGCTGCTCCGGCTGTTCCCGGTGGCGTTCCACGAACCCTATTACGGCGACTACATCCAGCACGACCTGCCGGCGGAACTGGCGAAGGCGGGGCTGGAGCCGGCGCGTGTCGAGCTGGCCTTCATGTCCAAGGTGGTATCCGCCCGCAAGGCGGCCGCCGCGCCACTGGAGCTGTCATGAAATCGACATGAGATTGCAAGTGTCGGACGGCACTGTTTATCCTGCCCGCAGTTGGTGAGGGTCGACGCCGCCGCGTCCGCGCGGCGCTGCAGAAACGGGGCCCCGGGAAACGGCGATGTCCGACCAGGAAATCGAACTGAAGCTGCGCATGCGGCCGGAGGACGTGGCCCGCCTGCGGGCCGCACCCGTTCTGGGCGGGGCCACGGGCCGCGCGGTCACCCGGCAACTCCGGAGCGTGTATTACGACACCCCCGACCTGCGTCTGCACGGCCGCGCCCTCACGCTCCGGGTGCGGCGGCAGGGTCAGAAATTCGTGCAGACGCTGAAATCGGCCCCCGACGGGGTGGGTGGGGTCACCACGCGCGGCGAGTGGGAAAGCCCGGTGACGGAGGCGCGGCCGAATCTGGCCGCCCTGCCGGTGAACGGGGCCTGGGACCAGATCGGCCCGCTGTCGGAGGGCGAGCTGCGGCCCGTGTTCGAGAGCGACATCAAGCGCACGGTGCGCAAGCTCGTCCCGGCAGACGGGGCGGAGATCGAGGTCGCCTTCGACCAGGGCGAGATCCGCACGGCCGAGGGGCAGTCCATGCCGGTGGCGGAGATCGAGCTGGAGCTGAAGCAGGGCGACGACGTGAAGGCCCTGTACGATCTGGCCCTGGCGCTGAACGAGGTGGCGCCGCTGCGGGTGGAGACCCGCACAAAGGCGGAGCGCGGCTACGCCCTGGCGATCGGTGCCGCGGAGGGCTGGAGCAAGGCGGGACGCTTGGATATCGCCCCGGAGGACACGGTGGAGATGGCGCTGGCGCGCATCGTGCGCCACTGCGTCGGCCACCTGGTGGCCAACGAGGCCTGCGCCCTGTCCGGCGGCAATCCGGAGGGCATCCACCAGATGCGGGTGGCGCTCAGGCGCCTGCGCTCCGCCCTGTCGGTCTTCAAGGACCTGTTGCCGCCGGCCCAGTACGCGGACCTTGCGGCCGAGGTGAAGTGGCTGGCCGGCGCCTTCGGCCCGGCGCGGGACTGGGACGTGTTCCTGGAGGACCTGTTCGCCCCGGTGGACCAAGCCTTCCCCGGCGATCCGGCCCTGGCCGCCCTGGCCGAGGCGGCGCGCCGCTGCCGGGAGCTGGGCTATGTCCGGGCGCGCGAGGCCATCCTGTCGCCGCGCTACACCGCCCTGCTGCTGCGCATCGGCGCCTGGGTGGACGGGCGCGGCTGGCGCGACCAGCCGGTGAGCGAACAGTCCGCGCGGTTCTTCCAGCCGGTGCACACCCTGTCGGACCGGCTTCTGGCCAAGCGGCACCGGCAGGCGCGCAAGCGGGGCAAGGGCTTCGCCCACGCCCCGCCGGACGCGCGGCACGAGCTGCGCATCGCGCTGAAGAAGCTGCGCTACGCCGCGGACTTCTTCCGCGCCCTCTACCCGCCCAAGGCGGTGAAGCGCTACGCCGACGACCTGGCGGGCCTGCAGGACGCGCTGGGCCATTTGCAGGACGTCGCGACTGTCGGGCGCCTGATGGGGGCGGTGGACGACGCGCTGGGCGCGAAGGCGCCGGACGGCTGGCGCCAGGGGGCCGGGATGGTGCTGGGGTGGCACGGGCGCGGGCTGGTGGCGATGGAGCCCCGGCTGGTGGAGGACTGGGAGGCGTTCGCCGCGACCAAGCCCTTCTGGTCAGAGGCGAAGGGGATCGGCTAAGGTCCGCCCCATGCTCTCCATCCTCGTGTCGAACATCAAGGGCGGGGTCGGCAAGACGACCATCGCCACGCACCTCGCCGCCGCCTTCGCGGCGGAAGGCCACCGCACCGTGCTGGCGGAGGTGGACAAGCAGCGCTCCGCCCTGGGCTGGCTGGAGCGGCGGCCGAAATCCGCCCCGCCGATCCTGGGCCTGGACTGGACCAAGGCGATCGGCGACCTGCCCAAGGGGGTGGACCGGCTGGTGATCGACGCGCCGGCCGCGATGAAGCAGAAGGATGTGGAGGATCTGGTGCGGGAGGCGGACGTGGTGGTCCTGCCCGTGCTGCCGGGAACCTTCGACGAGCAGGCGACCGAGCGTTTCCTGAAGAAGCTGGACGAGCTGAAGGCGATCCGCAAGAACCGGACGCCGGTCGCCGTGGTGGGCAACCGGCTGCGCCCCCGCACCAAGGCGGCGGAACGGCTGGACGGGTTCCTGGCCGGGGTGGGGCACACGGTGGTCACCCGGTTGCGCGACAGCCAGATCTACACCGAGGCGGCGGCCCAGGGCCTGTCGCTGTTCGACGCCAAGGGCAAGCGCGCGGCCGAGCTGAAGGCCGACTGGACCCCGCTGCTGGACTATATCCGCCGCGCCGCCTGATCCGGGCCGCCCTTGTCCAGCCGGGCGTAGACGTCGCCGCCCTTCTCCCCCGCCTCCATGCCCTGGCCCATGCGGCGCAGCCAGTCCGCCATCTCGGTCGGGCCGACCCAGTCGCGCAGGCCCCAGGCGAAGCTTTCGCCGGGGCTGATGTTGAAGCGGTAGGGGCCGAGGGCGGCCACCCGCCAGACGCAGGCGACCGCCGCCTCCGCCGTCTCCGGCAGGACCTCGAAGGAGAGGGCGGGCAGGGGGTGCGACAGGCCGGCCAGAACCTCCTGCTCGAACCCCTCCACGTCGATCTTGGCGAAGGCGGGCACCCCGTACTCCGCGATCAGCGTGTCCAGCGTGACCAGCGGCACCCGCACGATCCTGTCCCAGCGCTCGCCGGGGAAACGGGGGGAGGCCGCCACGGTGCCGAGCCAGGCGGGCGACAGGCTGGAGAGGGTGGGGTTGCGCCGGTTGATCCGCAGCTCGGCCTCCCCCGGGGCGGAGCCGAGGGCCACCTCCAGGATGGTGACGTCGGGGTCGGACCCGTGGAACCGGCGCAGCAGACGGGCGAGGTGGGGCTGCGGCTCCACCGCCACCACCCGGGCGCCCAGCCCGCGGAAGGCGGCCAGCCTGTCCCCGACATGGGCGCCGACATCCAGGCACAGCGCGCCGGGGTGCACGAAACCCGCGTAGAAGTCCATCATCCGCCGCGCCCGGCCGGGGCGGGCCCGGTAGATGATCAGGGACCGGATCACGCCGGCCAGTTCGGAAAGCGTCACGCTGGGCTCCACCGGAGGCGCTCTGCCGCCATGTTGGCGGTAACACGCGGCCCGGCAAGTCGGCCGTTCGGTCGCACCGGCGTCGGATGCGCCAGGGTCGTCAGGGGCGCTGGGCCACCTCGGGTCCGGGTCCAGCCTGGGCGACCGGACACCAGGGCTGCCGCTTGCCGCCGTCATAGGCCCGGGCGTGGCCGGCCCGGATCTGCGCCTGCGCCACGTCGGTGCCGTCGCCAAGCTCCACCCTGGCCCGCACACGGCCGCCGAACTTGTCGTAGCGCACGTCGCGCAGCCGCACCTCCGCCGCCGAGCGGGCGACCAGCGCCTCAAGGTTCCGGCGGGCGGCGCGGGCGGCGGCCTTCTCGGCCGCGCAGTCTGACCGGCTCTCCGGCGTGTCGATCCCGTCGATCCGCACCCGGGTCTCCAGCTCCTGGTCCAGCCAGATGCGGACCTTGACGGTGAGCGTGTCGCCATCCTGCACGGCCATCACCCGCGCCGGGACCGGGCCGGGCAAGACCTCGGCCGCCACCGAGCCGGACGCCAGGAGCGCGGGGAGGAGTAGAACGGCGGCGAGCTGGCGGACGGTGCGCAAGGGCTTCACGAATCCGACGAGGGGCGACGCGCGCAGACTACTCCGAATTGCGCTCCTGACGGAAGCGGTTTAAGACATGGGTCCTATTAATCCCCACGGAATCTCCGGAAATTGCCGTTCTTGCCCGACGCGCATAGGGAAATAATGCTAGTGTAAGTAAGTGGGGCAACCGGCTTCGCAACCGGGAGGAAGGATCCCGGCATGGTCCCGCCACACTGGCGCGCGACTCAGAAATCGCTGCAGCGGCCCTTCTGCTCCCAGTCGCCGTAGCGGGTCGGCTCGGGCCCGCTGGGGCCGCCGATCTCCCCCGGGGGCTGGGTCATGGTCCCCTTCGGATCGCCCTTTCCGGGCGCCTTCCCGGATTCGGGCGGGGCGACGGGATCGGTGCCCGGCGTCGGGGAGCCTGCGGCGGTGTTCGCGGAAGCCTTGGTCATAAGCAGACATATGGCGATGGCGGGGGAACCCGCCAAGTCTTGAAGCTGTTCGGCGCGGGTCCCCATCTCTATGGGCGTCGGGGCCGAAGGGGGCCCCTTCACACGAGGGTTCGAACCGTGAACGGTTACTTCCGCACCGCCGTCCTGCTGGCCGGTATGACCGGCCTGTTCCTGGCGGTCGGTTTCATGATCGGCGGCGAGGGCGGGATGCTCATCGCGTTGGGCTTCGCCCTGCTGACCAACGCCTTCGCCTATTGGAACTCCGACAAGATGGTGCTGCGCATGTACGGCGCCCGGCAGGTCGATGTGCGCAGCGCGCCGGAGCTGTACGGCATGGTGGAGCGGCTGGCCCAGCGGGCCGGGCTGCCCATGCCCAAGGTCTACATCATGGAGAACGACCAGCCGAATGCCTTCGCCACCGGCCGCAACCCGGAGAACGCGGCCGTGGCCGCCACCACCGGCCTGCTGCGCAACCTGAGTGCGGAGGAGGTGGCGGGCGTGATGGCGCACGAGCTGGCGCACATCAAGAACCGCGACACGCTGATCATGACGATCACGGCCACGCTGGCGGGTGCGCTGTCGATGCTGGCGCAGTTCGGCCTGTTCTTCGGCGGCGGCAACAACCGCGACAACCCGCTGGGCGCCGTCGGCACCATCCTGATGGTGATCCTGGCGCCGCTGGCGGCCATGCTGGTGCAGATGGCGATCAGCCGGTCCCGCGAGTACGAGGCCGACCGGATCGGGGCGGAGATCGCCGGACGGCCGGAATGGCTGGCCGACGCGCTGGAGGGCATCCAGGGTGCGGCCCAGCGCACGGTGAACATGCGGGCGGAGAACAACCCCGCCACGGCGCACATGTTCATCATCAACCCGCTGCACGCGCGGTCGGTGGACAGCCTGTTCTCCACCCACCCCAGCACGGCGGAGCGGGTGCGCCGCCTGCGGGCGATGGCGTCCGGCGGCTTCGGCGACAACAGC
>JAJUIU010000070.1 GCA_029267445.1 Rhodospirillaceae bacterium | reverse complement strand
GGATGCCTCGCCCAGGCGGCGGTGATCCGCGCGGCGGCGGCGGCGCGGTGGGCGGGCAGGTCGGCCGTGTCGGCCAGCCGCGCCATGCCGTAGGCCAGCGCCTCCAGCGGCAGCGCCACCGTGGGGATGGAGCAGCCGTCCACACCCCAGGGCGCGCGGCCCAAATCCTGGCCGGTCATCTGCTCGATCACGCCCAGGATGCGCTGCTGCACCGGGTGGTGGTAGCCGACATAGCCGGCCGTCGGCTCGCCCTTGTGCCGGGCCGTGGTCAGGAAGCCCGCATGCTTGCCGGAGCAGTTGTTGTGCAGCGGCGTGGGCGCTTCGCCGCGCGCCAGCATCGCCTCCCACGTGGCGAGGTCGTAGGGCGCGTGGGCGCCGCATTCCAGGGCCGCCGGACCCAGCCCGATCCTCGCCAGCCAGGCGCCCACCCGCCCGGTGTGCATCGGCTCCCCCCGGTGGGAGGCGCAGGCCAGGGCCAGTTCCGCGTCGCCCAGGCCGAACGCGTCGGCCGCCCCGGTCTCCACGATGGGAAGCGCCTGCAGAGCCTTGTTGGCGGAACGGGGATAGATGATGCCGGCCCGCTCACCCCATGAGGCGACCACATGCCCGTCGGCACCGACCGCCACGGCGCTGCCCCGGTGCACGCTCTCGTCCAGCGGGCCGCGCGTGATCCGGATCAGCACCGGATTCGCTGCCCGGTCGGGAAGCTGGACGGCGGCGGCCGGCCGGGTGCGGTCGTCGCGGGTTTGCCTGGGCATCGGGGAACTCGGGCGTCGATCCGGAAAGGGGCGCCACCTTGCCCCGGCGCGCCCCCCGGTGCAAGGTGCCGGTCTCGCCAGGGGGACAGGCAATGCGCGGGTATTTCGGACTGGGTGCGGAAGGGATCAGCAAGGCCGGCAATGTCGGCACCATCCTGCGGACCGGCCACGCCTTCGGCGCCAGCTTCGTCTTCACCGTGAACGCGGTGGTGGACATGAAGGAGGTGCGCCGGACAGACACCTCGGGCGGGGACGAGCATGTGCCCTTCTACGAATGGGCCTCCGTCGCCGACATGGCGCTGCCCCAGGGCTGCCAACTGGTGGGGGTGGAGCTGACGGACGACGCGGCCTTCCTTCCCAGCTTCCGCCATCCGCTGCGCGCCGCCTACGTGCTGGGGCCGGAACGGGGCAGCCTGTCCAAGGCCATGGTCGCGCGCTGCGACCATGTGGTCAGGATCCCCACCAAGTTCTGCGTCAACGTCTCGGTCGCCGCCGCCGTGGTGATGTACGACCGCATGATCAGCCTGGGCCGGTTCGCCGAGCGGCCGGTGCGGTCGGGCGGCAACACCGCCCCGCCGCCGGAGCATGTGCATGGCCGGGTGAAGGTGCGGAACCGGGAATCGCTGCGCATGCGCCCGCTGCTGGGCGAATGGCCGGGCGACGGCGAGGGCGAAGGCTGACGTCCGAAGGCGTCGCCCGGATGGCGAAGGCCCCCGTGGCGAAGCCCCGTGGCGAAGGCCCCGTGGCGAAGGCCCTGTGGCGAAGGACAGTCCGCGTCGCCATGTGTTAAGCTGACACCGTCCTTCCCCGTGTCTTGAGGACCCGATGCCCGCCGCCCCATCCCGCCTGATCCTGGCCGCAGCGCTGGCCCTGGCCGTGCCCGGCCTGATGTCGTCGGCGGCCTTGGCGCAGGATGGCTCGCGGCCGCAGGGCACCCAGCAGGGTCAGGCGGCGCAGCCCGACGAGGAGATCACGGTGATCGCCCCCCGGCGCACCGTGCCCGACTATCAGACCTTCGACGAATTCCAGCGCGAGGAGTTCGAGAAGATCAGGGGCCGCTACGAGGCCCCGCCCCCGCAGCAGCCGCGCGGGGACGAGGTGCTGTCCACCAGTGCGGCCAAGGGGCAGAACCATCAGTCGGACCTGCGCAGGATGATGCGCGAGGCGCCCCGGATCCGCGATCTGGTGGAGTGAAGGCCCGGCAGGCGGCGCGTGCCCTCCGCGCGCGCCCTCAGCGCTTGACGTGAAGCTCCGCGATGGGGCGGGCGTACTGGGGCTCGATGTCCCAAGGGAAATGGATCCAGGTGTCCTGGCTCACCTCGGTCACGAAGGTGTCCACCAGCGGTCGGCCGGCGGGCTTGGCGTAGATGGTGGCGAAATGCGCCTTGGGCAGCATCTTGCGCACCACGGCGGCCGTCTTGCCGGTATCCACCAGATCGTCGATCAGCAGCCAGTTGGCCCCCTCGTCCGGCACGGCGGCCGGGGCCTTCAGCACCCGCACCTCGCCCTGCTTCTGGTGGCTGTAGCTGGCGACCGAGACGGTCTCCACCACCCGGATCTCGAGCTCCCGCGCCACGATGGCGGCCGGCACCAGCCCGCCCCGGGTGATGGCGATGACGCCCGCCCAGGGGCCCCGGTCCACCAGCCGCCAGGCCAGGGCCTTGGCGTTGCGGTGCAGTTCCTCCCAGGTGACCGGGAAATTCTTGGCGGGATCGACGGACATGGGCGGCGGCACCTGGCAGGCTGATGACGGGCGGGTGAAGGGCAGAGATATCCCAAGGGGCCACCACCTTCAATCCATCCCCGCCGCGATCAGCACCCCCGCCCGTCCAACGCTCCGCCCCGGCGCCGAAACGGTCCTGCCGCCACGGCAGAATCCCCTTGCGCGGCCCGCCCCGATCCGCTATCTACCGCCGCCTCAACGGCCGGTGACCCCGGCCTGCCGCCAGCGGCACCCGCGCGCCCGTAGCTCAACTGGATAGAGCATCAGACTACGGATCTGAGGGTTGGGAGTTCGAATCTTCCCGGGCGCGCCACTTTCTTCCTCCCCATGTGGAAAGTCCTGATTTCATGACTTGCCGACGCTGTGCGCGGTCCCGGCGGAAATGCGGCCTTGACCTTAACTCTACCTAGGTAGATATATGGCGCATGACACGCGCCCGCGCCCTGTCGCCCCATGCCCGGATGGTCCTCGCCGTCCTGCTCGAGTCCCGTGGGGAATGGTCCCACGGCTATGAGCTGGCCCGGCGCGCCGATGTGAAGTCGGGCACGCTCTATCCGCTCCTGATCCGCCTGGAGGCGCAAGGCTATCTCGAGGCGGAATGGCAGCAGCCGTCGGAAGGCGGGCGTCCGCCACGCCACGCCTATCGGCTGACGGCAAGCGGTGTGCGGCTCGCCCTTGACAACCCGCCCGACCGCGTCCCGGTCGCGTCCGATCGGCGTCGCGAGGCGACGGCATGAGGGGCGGGCTGCGACGCAAACTCGCCGATCTCGTCTGCCGCGCCCTCCAGGCGACGCTTCCGCCTTCGATGCGGTCCTGGGGATGGGCGGTCCGGTGCGAGGCGGCCGATATCGAGGACGATACCGAGGCGCTGCTTTTCGCACTCGACGGCCTTCGCGGCCTCCTGCCGCGGGCGATCGCGGCGCGCCTGTTCCATCCCGTCGCCCGGCTGATCGGCAGCGACGCCCATCCCATCGGAGGTTCGACCACCATGAACCCGCACGCCGCCGCCATGCTCCGCCCCCGTGCCGTCGGGATCGCCTGCGCGATCGGCGCGGTCATGCTGGGACTTCTCTATCTGGCGATGGCCGGCGCGCCCGCGCTGTACATGCTGGTCAATGGCGGCGCCCTGGCCCTCGGGCTCACCATGCTTGCGCTGCTCGACCGCACGGTCGTCGCGGGATCGCGTCCGGCCGGTGGCGCGATCCTGGTCATGGCGGGCGCGATCCTGTTGACCGCCCTGCTCGGGACCAGGGTCGAAGGCGCGGCGCGCTGGGTCAGCCTGGGCGGATTGTCCATCCAGCCGAGCCTGATCCTGTTGCCCGTCATGCTGGTCGCCTATGCGAGGACCCGTGACGCGGTCGCGACGGCGGGCATGGTCATCGTCGCCGCCGCGTTGGCGCTCCAGCCCGACCGGGCGATGGCGGGGATGCTGATGGCGGGACTGGCCGTCCTCGCCGTCATGCGTCCCGACAGGCATGCCCTGGCGGCGCTCGGCGTGAGCATCGCCGCCTTCGCGGTGACCTGCCTGCGGCCCGACACGCTGCCCGCGGTCCCTTACGTCGATCAGATCTACTACGAGTCCTTCGCCATCCATGCCGCTGCCGGTGCGGCGGTGCTGGGTGGCTCCGCGCTGCTCCTCCTCCCCGCCGTCGCCGGCTGGGTACGGGAACCCGCGAACCGCGCGGCCTATCAAGTCTTCGGCGCGGCCTGGGGTGCTGCGATCGCGGCCGCCGCGCTGGGCAACTATCCCACACCGCTCGTCGGCTACGGTGGCAGCGCCATCCTCGGCTACGCCCTGAGCCTGCTGGCCTTGCCGAGGCCGGACGCCGCGCCCGCCGCGGCGGGTTCGCAGGGCCGGTCCGCATCCGATACCGGGCCGTCCGATCGGCATCTGCTCGCCGGGCTGGCGTGATCCACGCCGGCGGCATGGCGTCGACACGCGCCCCGATCGGACAGGAACCATGATGTCGCCCTGGCTTCGCGTGATCCTTCCGGCACTTCTCGTCGTGGGTCTCGCCGGAGCGGCGTCCGGTCAGACCGGCGCGCCCAACGGTTCACCCGCCCGGGTGGAGATTCAAAAGGTCGAGCGGGAAGGCGTGTGGCAGCCGACCGCCGGCGGAACGCAGATCCCGCTCTGGCCCGCCGACATGGCCTTGGGCAAGCCCGATACCGGCGACCGTCCGGAAGCGACCGGCAATGGCTCCTCCCTGATCGGGGGCCGGAAATGGCACTGGGCGAGTTACGTCACCCGGCCGACGATGACGATCTACAGCCCGCAGGGCCGCGACACGGGTACCGCGATGCTGGTCCTGCCGGGTGGAGGCTTCCATGCCGTTGCGACCGACCTGGAAGGGACCGAGATCTGCGACTGGGTCGTCCGGCAGGGGATGACCTGCGCCATGGTGAAGTACAGGACGCCGCAGGTCTGGCCGAAGGCGGACGGGAAGCATCGGCGGCCGGAGGTCCTGCTCGGGCTTGAGGACGCCCAGCGCGCGATGGTGCTGCTGCGCGAGCGCGCGTCCACCTACGGGATCGATCCGCGCAGGATCGGCGTGATCGGGTTCTCCGCCGGCGCCTACCTCGCGGCGGAGCTCAGCAACAGCGAGGCGCTCACCTACGCGCCGACCGACGCGGCCGACCGGCATTCGCCGCTGCCGGACTTCGCGGTCGTCGCCTATGCCGCCCGCATGCTGGACGACAACAAGGGCAGGAACACACTGGCGCTCCAGCCATGGGTGAAGATCAGCGGCAAGGCGCCGCCCACGCTTCTGATCCACGCCATGGACGATCCCGTCAACGACATCCGCCAGCCGATGGCTTACGCCCTGGCGCTGCGCGATGCCGGCGTACAGGTCGACATGCGCGTGTACGCGACGGGCGGCCATGCCTTCGGCCTGCGGCCGACCGCCGATCCGATCACGACGGAATGGCCCGGCCAGGTCCGGCAATGGCTGGAAAACCTGGGCATGCTGTAGGTGTCCGGTGCTTGGCGGACCGCCGCGTGTGCGCCGGGCTCCAGGGTGACGGCCCCTCTATTCGAAGCGCACCCCGACAGCCGCAGCCCCTGGACCCCGTTCTAGACCCGCGCGCCCGCCGCTCGACTGGATGGGGCGTCAGACCACGGGTTCGGGGGTTGGAAGTCCGTATCTTACCGGGCGCGCGATTCTCCTTCCCGTCACAACGCGAAAGCGCCTTGCTGGGCCTCCTTTTTTTCGACTGCGGCATTCTTGAAGGCTGCACGGACATCGACGAGAGGCATGTTCGGACGAGCGCCAGCAAGAAGCTGGGCAATGGTAAGTATCTGAACACGGGGGTGCTTTCCCCACATCGTCTCATGGAAGCCGGCCGCCGCCGCCTCCGTCAGCATGGACTTTGTTGGCTCGGCCAACGTGATCATAATCCCGATCGGCGCCCTTTCCCGATCAAGGGTTCCCTTGAGGTCGCGGACCATGCCCACATTGATGTTCTGTCCACCCTTGACCGAAACGATTGCGCGTTCGGTCGTCTTTGCATCGACGCGGAAATAGATGATCCCGTCGATCCCGCCGTCCGGCCCCTTCTTCTTGCCGCCGAACGGGAAGGCGTTTACCAGCGACACCGCCCACCACTGGAACTGATGCTTGTTCCGTTCGGCGAGGTCTATGGCGCCGGCGAGGTCCTTCGGCGTGCCGTGCACTTCAAATTGGATGCCGGGAAAAGCGTCCTTCAGCCGGCGCTCGATCAGCGAGATAGCGAGATGGGTGACGTCGATCCCGATCCAGCGCCGATCCAGCTTTTGCGCCGCGTGCACGGCCGTCCCGCAGCCGCAGAACGGGTCGAGCACCACATCGCCGGGATTGCTCGAGGCGGCGATGATTCGTTCAAGAAGGGCGAGCGGCTTCTGGGTCGGGTAGCCGAGGCGCTCCTGGGCTTGACTGTTCACAGGCGGAATATCGGTCCAAACGCTCCCGATGACACCACCTTGCTGTTCCTTCACATAGCGCTTTAGTCGCGGCCTTCTACTGACATCGAAATCACCATCGGCATTTTTGGGATACCATATAAGTCCTTTATCATGAAGATTCTGCATAGTATCTAAACTATACCGCCACCCCTTAACTGGCGGAGGGAATCCCATCCAATTATACATCATATTCGGTCTGGGGTTTGGACTTGTCATGTTGTCAAGCATATACTTGCGGCCATCACCATCATCATTTTGGTATTTCGCGTTTAAATACTTCTCCGAGTGGGGTTCGCGCGGCACGTTCCATGTGAATTTCTCTGCTTTCGTATAAAAAAGTATAATATCCGAGACGCGACTCCAAGTTTTGCTGTCATTATGCGTTGTCGTTCTCTTCCAGATAATTTCATTTCGAAATCTCTGAAGTCCAAACAAATTATCAAGCACTAGCTTGAGATAATGTGATGCGGTGGGATCGCAATGAAGATACAGACTCCCGCTTGGCTTCAAAATCCGATATAGTTCCACTAAGCGCACGGACATCATGGAAATGTAAGCCATCATGTCATTGCGCCCAACTGACCCAATAAATGCACGAAGCAAATCAGCCAGCTGAGTATGGCCCGACCGCATGACTGCGTCGAACGCATCCTCGGACTGCTCGCCCCACCGCCACGTGTCTTCGAAGGCTTCGAGCTGGGCTTGTGAGCCAGTGCCGGCTTTATCCCTGAAAAGTATGTTGTAGTTAGCGTTCGAATTGAACGGTGGGTCGAGGTAGATCAGGTCCACGGAACCGTCCGGAAGCTCGTTCCGCAGGACCGTCAGATTGTCGCCGTAATAGAGCGCGTTACTCATGTATTCATGATGCTTATTGGCCGGATTTTCCTTCACAGATATTGGCATAGTGTCAAGCCGAAGTGGAGTCGTTTCTATCGGAATCCCGCGTTGTCTTCGCATTCTTGAGTATTATTCGGAACCCGTCCGATGTCCGGTTGGGTCGTCAAATCCAACCCCACCCCAACCCCTTGACGCGGCGCACAAAAGTCCGAACTGTCGGGGCATGGACGTCCGCCAAGCCGCCTCCCCCGCCGCCCGCCCATCCATCCTGGCCGACATCGACTGGCGCGCCGTCTTCTGGCAGGTGCTGGTGGTGGGGCTTGTCGTCGGCGGGGTGTGGTGGCTGGTCGCCAACACGCTCCATAATCTGGAGGTCCGGCGCATCGCGGCGGGCTTCGGCTTCCTGGAGCGGGAGGCCGGGTTCGGCATCGGGGAAGCCCCGATCCCCTACGCCCCCACCGACACTTACGCCCGCGCCCTGTTCGTCGGCATCCTGAACACGCTCAAGGTGGCCGCGATCGGCATCGTCCTCGCCACCATCCTCGGCACGCTGGTCGGCGTGGCAAGGCTGTCCCGCAACTGGCTGCTGGCCCGTCTGGCCGGCGCCTATGTGGAGGTGATGCGGAACGTGCCGCTGCTGGTGCAGCTGTTCTTCTGGTACGCGCTGCTGCAAGGCCTTCCCGCGCCGCGCCGGGCGGAGGGGTGGTTCGGCGACACCATGTTCCTGACCAACCGGGGCGTTTTCCTGCCGGCCCCGGTCTGGCAGCCCGCCTTCGCCTGGGCGCTGGCGGCCTTCGCGGCGGGTCTGGTCGCGGCCCTGGTCTGGCGGGCCCGGGCGAAGGCCCGGCAGGCGGCGACGGGGGAGCGGCCGGCCCTGCTGCGCACCACGCTGGGCCTGCTGCTGATCCCGCCGCTGGCCGTGCTGGCCCTGGCCGGTACGGCCGTCCAGGTGGACGTGCCCGCACTCCAGGGCTTCAACATCCGGGGCGGCTGGGCGGTGACGCCGGAGTTCACGGCCTTGCTGGTCGGGCTCACCCTCTACACCGCCGCCTTCATCGGGGAGATCGTGCGGGCCGGCATCCTGGCCGTGTCGAAGGGGCAGTGGGAGGCGGCGGAGGCGCTGGGCCTGGACCGGGGGGCGACGCTGCGCCTGATCGTGCTGCCCCAGGCGCTGCGAGTCATCATCCCGCCGACCACAAGCCAGTATCTGGCGCTGACCAAGAACAGCAGCCTCGCCGTCGCCATCGGCTATCCGGACCTTGTGTCGGTCGCCAACACCACCATCAACCAGACCGGCCAGGCGATCGAGGGGGTCGCCATCATCATGGCGGCCTACCTGACGGTCAGCCTGTCCATCTCCGCCGTGA
Organism: Rhodospirillaceae bacterium; assembly: GCA_029267445.1. Taxonomy (GTDB): domain Bacteria; phylum Pseudomonadota; class Alphaproteobacteria; order Azospirillales; family Azospirillaceae; genus JAJUIU01. Next base: position 14,427 of record JAJUIU010000070.1, on the reverse strand, counting down.
TGAACTGGTACAACCGGCGCATCGCGCTGGTGGAGCGGTGACACGATGACCGGACCCGCCCTGTCCTGGCTGCGCGCCAACCTGTTCAACGGCTGGGTCAACTCGGCCGTGACCCTGGCGCTGCTCTACATCCTGGCCGGCCTCGCCATCGACATCGCCGGCTGGGCGGTGGCGGACGCCGTCTGGTCCCTGCCGGCGGGCGACAGTGCCGCCTGCCGGGCGGAGGGGGCCGGCGCCTGCTGGGGCTTCATCGCCCAGACCCACCGCTTCCTGCTGTTCGGCACCTATCCGGTGGCGGAGCAGTGGCGCCCCGCCCTGGCCAGCGCCCTGTTCGTGGCCCTCTACGCCGTCTCCGCCCCGCGCCGGTTCTGGCGCCGGGAACTGCTGGTGGTCTGGGTGGTCGGCCTCGCCCTCATTTTCGGCCTGATGGGCGGGGGTGTCGCCGGGCTGACGGTCGTTCCGGCCTCGCAATGGGGTGGGCTGCCGGTGACCCTGATCCTCGCCACCATCGGCATCGCCGGTGCCTTCCCCCTGGCGGTGCTGCTGGCGCTGGGCCGGCAGGCGAAGGGGCTGCCGGCCATCCGGACGCTGTGCGTGATCTATATCGAGCTGATCCGGGGCGTGCCGCTGATCAGCCTGCTGTTCATGGCGTCGGTGATGCTGCCCCTGTTCCTGCCGGCGGGGCTGACCATCGACAAGCTGATGCGGGCGCAGATCGCCATCGTCCTGTTCGCGGCGGCCTATCTGGCGGAGGTGATCCGCGGCGGGTTGCAGAGCCTGCCCAAGGGCCAGTACGAGGCGGCGGACGCGCTTGGCCTCGGCTACTGGCGGAAGATGGGACTGGTGATCCTGCCCCAGGCCCTGCGCCTCGTCATCCCGCCCCTGGTGAACACCTTCATCGGCCTGTTCAAGGATACCTCGCTGGTCCTCATCATCGGCATCTACGACCTGCTGAACGCGGCCAAGACCACGGTGGTGGACCCGGTCTGGCTGGGCTTCGGGGTGGAGGCGTATTTGACCGTGGCTGCCATCTTCTTCGTCTTCTGCTTCGCCATGTCCCGCTACAGCCAGCGGCTGGAGGTCGACTTGAACCAGGGGGTGCGCCGATGACGGACGCCAACGGCGCCGACTTCATCACGCTGGAGCGTGTGTCCAAGCGGTTCGGGACCTTCCAGGCCCTGCGCGAGGTGTCCCTGTCCGTGGCGCGGGGGGAGCGGATCGTCATCTGCGGGCCGTCCGGGTCCGGCAAGTCCACCCTGATCCGCTGCATCAACCGGCTGGAGGAGCACGATGCCGGCCGCATCGTCGTGGACGGGCACGAGCTGACCCGCGACCTCAAGGAGATCGAGGCCGTGCGGCGGGAGGTCGGCATGGTTTTCCAGCAGTTCAACCTGTTCCCGCACCTGACCGTGCTGGAGAACTGCACCCTCGCCCCGATCTGGGTCCGCCGCATGCCCAGGCGGGAGGCTGAGGACCTCGCCATGCGCTACCTGGAGCGGGTGCGCATCCCCGAACAGGCGCGCAAGTATCCGGGCCAGCTCTCCGGCGGGCAGCAGCAGCGTGTGGCCATCGCCCGGTCCCTTTGCATGAGCCCGCGCATCATGCTGTTCGACGAGCCGACCAGCGCCTTGGACCCCGAAATGGTGAAGGAGGTGCTGGACGTGATGGTGGAGCTGGCGGCCGAGGGCATGACCATGCTGGTCGTCACCCACGAGATGGGCTTCGCCCGCACGGTGGCGGACCGGGTCGTGTTCATGGACGCGGGCGAGATCGTCGAGACCGCCCCGCCGGAACCCTTCTTCGCCAATCCCCGGTCGGAGCGCCTGCGCCAGTTCCTGGCCCAGATCCTGCGGCACTAGCCTCACCCGGAAAATCTCCGACTACCACCATTTCGTAGGCGGAACGGCTTGTGGCGGAAAGGAGACGTTAAGGAGACGGCCCTCATGGTTAACGCGCCCGCCACACGGACCGGAAAAGGACGCGCCGACCATGCTGGACCTCTCCCACCACGACGCCCAGATCCGCCAGCTCTACACGACCGGCACCCCATCGCTCGAGATCGCCCGCCTGCTCGACATCGATCTGATCGATGTCGTCGGCCGTGTCCGCGCCATGGAGCTGCAACCCCCCGGCATGGGCGTGCGCCGCAACCGTGACGCCATGGGCGCCATGGCCATGATGGCGCCCCGTCCCGCCCCCTGTTCCGCCGACCCCGATCCGCTGCCCGCCGCCGCCCTGACGGCCGCACCGATGGCCGCGGCACCGGCCATGGCGGCACCGCAGCCCCGCCGCCTCGCCAGCCCGGCGCGGCCCAACGGCGCCCCGGCCACCCAGGCGCGCCCGGTGCCACCGCCCGTCGCCCAGTCAAGGCCCGCCGCGGCACCGGCCCGCGCCGCCGCAGTGCCCGTAATGGTCGCCGACGATGACGACGAGGACGAGGGCGTGCGCACCCTGCCCGGCCGGCCGCGAGGCTGGCTGATGGCGGAGGCGGAGGTGGAGGAACTGTTCTCCCGCGCCGGCCAGCGCTTCCAGGACGTGATCCTGCGCAAGCGTCCCTGAGGGCGGCGTCCACCCCTTGCCAAACGGCGGGACGCGGCTAGGGTCGAGGTGCTGCGAGAGGCCGCGCCATGACCACCGCGTTCGAGACCGAGGAAGACAGTCACGACAGCCGCCGGGGCGGACCGTTTCCGCCCTGGTACGACGATCTCGCGGGATCGCTGGCGGAGGCGTGGCGCCTGCTGGTCCGGGGTGCCGCCGACCGGCGCAGCCCGTTCCACACCATGCAGGTGGCCAGCATCCGGCCCGACGGCTGGCCGGCCGCGCGGACGGTGGTGCTGCGCGGCGTGGACGCGGCCGCCCGCACCCTGCGCTTCCACACCGACCGGCGGGCCGGGAAGCTGGCGGACCTCGCCGCCGACCCGCGCGTGCAGCTCCACCTCTACGATCCGGGCCGCAAGCTCCAGCTCCGCCTGGACGGTCTGGCGACGGTGCACACCGACGGCCCGCTGCACGCCGCCTGCTGGGCCGCGACCCGGCCGATGGGACGGGCCTGCTACCGCACCCCCGCCGCCCCCGGCCGGCCGCTGGCCGATCCGGCGGTGACCATTCCGGAACCGGATCATGCCGACCACGGTCTGGATCGTTTCACCGTCGTCACCGTGCGGGCGGAGACGCTGGATTTCCTCTACCTCCACGTCGCCGGCCACCGCCGCGCCCGCTTCGACCTGACCGGGGCCGACCCTGTCGGCACCTGGGTGGGGCCGTGATTCCTCATAGCGACCTCGCCCCCCGTCGCCTCTGGCGACCTCGCCCTTCGACAAGCTCAGGGTGAGGTCGCTCCCATCAGCCGGACTCCCAAAAGCCCTCATCCTGAGCCTGTCGAAGGAGGAGGGCCGGTACGCACACGACGCCGCATGCGGTTGAAACCGCGCGCGGGCGTGCTACATCCGGCCGGATCGTCGGGAGGGGTCGGTGGACATCTATCTGGAACGGGCGCTGATCGTGCACGCGGTGCTGACGGCACTGGCCCTGTGGCCGGCGGTCAGGCTGCTGCGCCGCGCCGGGCTGCCCGTGGGCTGGGTGGGTGCGTTGGCCCTGCCGCTGGTCGGCTGGGCGGTCTTCACCACCCTGCTGGCCTTCGCGAAGTGGCCCGCCCTGCCGCCGAAGCCGGAGAAGCTGCACCCGCGCGAGCGCCTGCGCCGGGAGCGGGAGCGCGCCGCCGCCGGCCGGCCCACCACCACCCCGACGGAGGGCTGAACCATGCAGGCCTTCGCGGAGTATCTGGCCTATGTCGGCAGCCTGCCGCCCTGGCTGTCCCACCTGATCGTCGTCCTGATCATGACCTGGACGGTCTGCATGATCGGCGTGGTGCTGGTGAAGGCGGGGCGGAACCCGCTCTGGGCGATGGTGGCCTTCCTGCCCTATGCGGCGCTGATCGGCCTCTGGTGGCTGGCCCACGCCCGCTGGCCGCGCGAGGACGATCCCTGGCCGGAGGGGACGCGTCCGGCAGGGCGCGATTGATAGTCCCCCGCCCGCACCCCACATCGCCCTGAACGGAACCGGGGCCGACCCCGGAAACGAAGAACCGGGGAGGGGTGCGCGGCATGGACGGCGTGGCGGAGATCGGGCTGGCGCTGGCGCTCTGCGTCATCATGCTGTCCATGGGCCTGGCGCTGACGGTCGCGGATTTCCGCCGTGTGGCGACGGCACCCAAGGCCTTCGCGGTCGGGGCCGTGAACCAGGTGCTGGTGCTGCCCCTGATCGCCTTCGCCATCTGCCTGATCGTGCCGATGGAGCCGGAACTGGCGGTCGGGCTGATGATCCTGGCGGCATGCCCCGGCGGGGTCACCTCCAACCTGCTGACGCATCTCGCCAAGGGCGACACGGCCCTGTCCATCTCGCTCACCGCCGTGATGAGCCTGCTCAGCTTCCTCACCATCCCCTTCATTGTCGGATTCGCCCTCGACCGGTTCATGGGACAGACGGCCCCGCCGCTGCCGATCCTGGACACGCTACTCAGCATCCTCGCCATCACGGTGGTGCCGCTGCTGGCGGGAATGGCGGTCAAGGCGGCCGCGCCGGCGATCGCGGACCGGATCGAGCCGGGGTTCCGCCGCGCGGCCACGGCGCTGTTCATCCTGGTTGTGCTGGCGGCGGTGGCGTCGGACTGGGAGAAGCTGACGTCCCATCTGCTCCAGGTGGGGCCGGCCGCCGTCGCCCTCAATCTCGCCACCATGGCGACGGGATACTGGAGTGCCAGGGCCTTCGCGCTCGCCCGGCCGCAGATGATCGCCATCAGCCTGGAATGCGGGCTGCAGAACGGCACGCTCGCCATCTTCATCGCGGGCGTGTTGCTGAACAGTGCTGCGATGAGCCTGCCCGGCGCCATCTACGGCCTGCTGATGTTCGCCACGGCCGGAGCCTTCATCGCGCTGCTGACCCGGCGGACGCGGGCCGCCCCGGTCTCCGCCGCATGAGGCGCCACCCCTACCTGGACGCGCCGGGCCCCATCGCCTTCGCCCACCGGGGCGGCGGGCTGGAGGCGCCGGAGAACACGATCGCCAGCTTCCAGCACTCCGTCGACCTCGGCTACCGGTACATCGAAACAGACGTGCAGGCGACGAAGGACGGCGTGCTGCTGGTCTTCCACGACGACACGCTGGAAAGGCTGACCGGCCGGCCGGGCCGCCCGCTGGATTTCACCTGGGCCGAGCTGGCCGACGCCCGCATCCACGGGGCGGAGCCGATCCCCCTGCTGGAGGAGGTGATGGAGCGCTTCCCCACGGTGCGCTTCAACATCGATCCCAAGACGGACGCGGCGGCGGACGCGCTGGCCGCCTTCCTGGAGCGCACGCAGGCGTTCGACCGGATCTGCGTCGGCAGCTTCTCCGACGCGCGGCTGGCCCGGCTGCGCCGGCGGCTGGGGCCGCGGCTCTGCACCTCGCCCGGGCCGCTGGGGGTGACGCGGGTCTGGCTGCGTGGGCACGGGCTGCCGGTGCCGGGGCCGGAGGCCAACTGCCTTCAGGTGCCGCCGCGCCAGTTCGGCATGGCGCTGGTCTTCCCCGGCTTCATCAATGCTGCCCATGCGCTGGGCCTGCCGGTCCATGTCTGGACGATCGACGAGGAGGTGGAGATGGATCGCCTGCTGGACATGGGCGTGGACGGCATCATGACCGACCGCCCGACCCTGCTGAAATCCGTGCTGATCCGCCGGGGCGAGTGGCGGGAGCCGACCTGAACGGAAAGCGCCCGCCCCTTTCGGGACGGGCGCCCTTCCTTGACTTGTCCGTCCGTCAGCAGCAGCCGCCAAGGCCGCAGCAGGACAGCACGAACTCGCAGCAGGCCTCGACGGCCTTCACCACCGTTTCCGGTGCCGCCGCATAGGCCGTGGCGGAGGTGGTGAGCAGGCCGGCGATGGCCAGCGTCGCGATACGCTTCATGGTTCTTCTCCTGGATTCGTTTGAGCGGAAGTTCGTTCGGTCCCGCTCAACCGCGCGGAGGGGGGTCGTCCACGTCCAGGGTGCGACCGGCCAGCCTGTCCGCCGAAACACCGGGCCAACAGTAAGGGATCGCGGCGGCCCGGGCCTGTGGGGCGATGGGTGCCGGAATGGTCAGGCACATGGCCGCGCAGGGGGCTGGACACCGGGCCGGCTTCGGATCGCAGCAGTCCCCGCTTCCGCCGGGTGCTCCGCCCGCCATACCGGAGGTCGGCGCCGGGTGCGGGACGTCCAAAGCCGAGGCTGTCGGCGCCATGCCGGACACGACGGCGAACAGCAGCGCCAGCGCGAGGGCGATCCGGCGGGCCGGAGGGGGTCTGCGGGAAAACCACATGCCCGCAGGGTACATACCGTTCCCCGCAGGCGCAAATGCCGAGCCTTCAAGATCGCGTGAGTGCGGCGCGGCCGATCCCGGCGGCGTCACCGCCCCGGCATGTCGTCGTCCGTCTCCGGAAAGCGCTCCCGGAACTCGTCGTGAACCACCTCGTCATGGCCGCTGCGGTGGGACAGGAAGACCAGCGCCATCAGCCCGGCACCCAGCGCGATGGTCCCGAAGGCGCCCAGCAGAAGCGCGATCCCGCCGTGCAGGCTGATCTGGCTGTCCAGGCCCGACGCCTCGCCCGCCACGTTCCAGGCGCGCACGGCGAAGACGACCGCCAGGGCCAGCAGGGCCACCAGGGTCGCGACCAGGATCCACGCGCCGCGGGTCATCGTCTTGCCTTTCCTCATGCCGGCGCAGCCTAGACGGGGCCGGGTCCGTCCTCAACCGCCGCGAATGCCGCAGGTCGCGCGGGCCGACCGCGATTTCCCATGGCTGGACAGCGGTTTGGGCGCCCGCTAACGTCCGCGCCGCGTTTTCCTGGCGAACTGCGACGGGTGCCCCATGAGCGGCGTGAAAAAGGTGGTGCTGGCCTATTCCGGCGGCCTCGACACCTCGGTGATCCTGAAATGGCTGCAGGAGACCTACGCCTGCGAGGTCGTCACCTTCACCGCCGACCTCGGCCAGGGGGAGGAGCTGGAGCCCGCCCGCGCCAAGGCGCAGCTGCTGGGCATCAAGCCGGAGAACATCTTCATCGACGATCTGCGGGAGGAGTTCGTCAGCGACTTCGTCTTCCCCATGTTCCGGGCGAACACCCTGTACGAGGGGACGTACCTGCTGGGCACCTCCATCGCCCGGCCGCTGATCGCCAAGCGCCAGATCGAGATCGCCAACATGGTGGGCGCGGACGCGGTCGCCCACGGCGCCACCGGCAAGGGCAACGACCAGGTCCGCTTCGAGCTTGGCTACTACGCGCTGAAGCCGGACGTGAAGGTGATCGCCCCCTGGCGCGAATGGGACCTGAACAGCCGCACCGCCCTGCTGGACTTCGCCGAGAAGCACCAGATCCCCATCGCCAAGGACAAGCGGGGCGAGGCGCCCTACAGCACCGACGCGAACCTCCTGCACATCAGCTACGAGGGCAAGGCGCTGGAGGACCCGTGGGTGGAGCCGGACGAGGACATGTTCACCCGCTCCGTCGCCCCGGAGCTGGCGCCGGATCAGCCCGAATATGTGGAGATCGAGTTCAAGGCCGGCGACGCCGTGGCCGTGAACGGGCAGACCCTATCCCCCGCCGCCCTGCTGACGGAGCTGAACCGTCTGGGTGGCAAGCACGGCATCGGCCGTCTCGACCTGGTGGAGAACCGTTTCGTCGGCATGAAGAGCCGGGGTGTGTACGAGACGCCGGGCGGCACGCTGCTGTCCATCGCCCACCGGGGTATGGAGAGCATCACGCTGGACCGCGAGTCCATGCACCTGAAGGACGAGGTGATGCCCCGCTACGCCAAGCTGATCTACAACGGCTTCTGGTTCTCACCCGAGCGGCTGGCCCTGCAGGCCTTGATCGACCAGACCCAGCAGGTGGTGAACGGCACGGTGCGGCTGAAGCTGTTCAAGGGGTCGGCCCGCGTGGTCGGCCGCAAGAGCCCGAACAGCCTCTACCGCCTGGACTATGTCACGTTCGAGGCGGACAGCGTCTACAACCAGAAGGACGCGGAAGGCTTCATCAAGCTGAACGCGCTCCGCCTGCGGCTGGGCACCATCGCCAAGGGCAAGGGCTGACGCCCATGGCCGCCGTCGCGGCCCTGCTGCGCGCCGTCAATGTCGGCGGGCACGGCAAGGTGCCGATGGACCGGCTGCGGGAGGTGTGCGAGGGGCTGGGACACCGCGAGGTGGCGACGTACTTGCAAAGCGGCAACGTCGTCTTCCGCCCGGCGGTCCATGAACCCGCCGCCATCGTGGCCGGCCTGGAAGCCGCACTTGCCGCCGCGTTCGGCGCGCGGATCGACGTGATCCTGCGAACGGGCGTGGAGCTGCGGGCCGTGCTGGACGGATCGCCCTTCAGGGACGAGGCCGCCGCCGATCCCGCCAAGCTGCTGGTGCTGTTCCTGCGCGACACGCCGCCGGCCGACGCCATGGACCGGCTGGCGGCCCGGCACAAGGGGCCGGAGCGCTTCGCCCTGGTGGGCCGCGACCTGCACATCCACTTCCCCGACGGCATGGGCCGGTCGAAGCTGTCGACGCCGGTGATCGAGAAAACCGTCGGCCTCGGCACCGGGCGCAACTGGAACACGGTAACCGCCCTGGCCCGCATGACGGCGGAGCGGGCCTGAGCGGCGTTGCCCCGGGACGGGCATGCGCATATCATCATGCGCATCCGCTGGGAGCATGCCATGCGCGTCTACGATCCATCCGCACCCAAGCGCGCCACCAACCTGTCGATCAACAGCGACCTGCTGGCCAAGGCCAGAGCGCTGGACATCAACCTGTCCCAGACGCTGGAACGGGAGCTGGTCCGGCTGGTCGAGGCGGAGGAGCGCCGCCGCATGCAGGAGGAGGCGGACCGGACCTGCGAGATCTGGAACCGCTTCCATGCGGAGCACGGCTCGGCCATCGACGAGTTCCGTGAGCTCTGATGCGGCAGTTCGATGTTCACCGGTTCGTCGGCCGGTCGGCATCGATCCGGCCCTATCTGGTGATCGTGCAGTCGAACCTGTACGCGCGGCATGACCGCTGGCTGTCCATCCCCATCGTCCATCGCGGCGCCTTTCCGGGAACGCCGGACAGGGTGTTGAGCCCGGCATTCCAGATCGAAGGCGTGCCCGTGGTGCTGGATACCCTCGATCTCGCCAGCTTCCCGCAACAGGCGTTCGGGCGTCGGGTCTGCTCGCTTGAGGACGACAGCGACCGCATCGTCGCCGCCCTCGACCTCGCCATGGCGCGCGGCTACGGCTGACCGGCCAGCCACGCCGCGAACTCCGCCACCTGGGTGCGGATGTCGGGGACGGCCGTGATCTCCCAGAAGGCGCCCTTGGTGGGTGGGCCCAGCGCGAACAGGCGGCGCGACGGGCCGGCGGCGCCGACGAGGGCGAGGTTGCCGTCCACCTCCAGCCCCAGGCCCAGCGGGTCCGGATGCACGATGCCCCGGTCGAGCAAGCGGCGCACCAGCGGGTCCCGCACCCGGGCGTAGTCGGCCTGGGGGCCGGAGCAGTTGATCAGCCAGTCCGCGTCAAGCCGGCCGACGCCGCCGGCCCGGTCGCGCACGGTCAGTCGCACGCCGCGTGCGTCGGCGTGAAGCGCCTGGATGCGCCCGGCACGCACCGTCAGCCGCCCGGACCCGCGCGCCGCCGCGATCCGCGCCGCCACCTCGGGCGCCAAGCGGTGGCGGTGCACCTCCCAGTATGGGCGCGCATGGCGCAGGAAGCGCCGCCGCTCCACCGGCGGAAGGTCGCGCCAGATGGCGGCGGTGGCGGGCCGCAGCGCGTCGATCACCGCGCGCCAGGGCTGACCATCCCGGATAGCACCGCGCACCCAGCGCAGCAGGCCCAGCGCCGTGCGGGGTGCCGCGTCCAGGTCCATCCGTCCGGGCACGGTCTGGGCGTGCTCCGCCGGCAGCAGGCCACGCCGGGACAGCGCCGTCACCGGTCCACGATGCCCGCGCCCGTCCAGCGCCAGCAGCATGTCCGCCATGGTGAGGCCCGTGCCGATGACGATCACCGGGTCGTCCGCGCCGATCCGGTCCAGCGCCGGCTGGTCCCAGGGGTCGCGGATCACGCGCGGGCCATCGCAAGCGGACCCGTCCGCCACCGGCAGTTCCGGCGGGAAGTTGCCGACGCAGAGCACGACCGCGTCGGCCTCCAGTTCGCCGCCTTCGGCGAAAAGCAGGCGGGCGCCCGCCTCCGACTCCCAGAGATCGGTCACGTCCTGGCCAAGCAGATCGAGCCGCACGCCGCGCGTGGCCGCGGCGACCCTCGCCTCCGACAGCGTTTCGGCCACGTAACGACCATAGACGCCGCGCGGCACGAAGGCGTGACCGGAAGGCGGGATGTCGGCGTGCCCCAGTCCCGGCAGGTCGCGCCGCCACAGCCACAGCACGAAGTCGCCCGGCACGTCGGGAAAGGCGCTCATGTTCGCGGCGCGGACGTTGAGCAGATGCGCGGCGTTCGAGGTGCCATAGGCGAGGCCGGGGCCGAAACGCCCGGTTCGGTCGATCAGGCTGACGCGACTGCCCGGTGGCAGGCGCCGCAACAGGTGCACGGCGCAAAGGCTGCCGGTGAAGCCGGCGCCGATGATGGCGACGTGGACGGGCTTCCCGGGCTCAACGCGGAATGGCATGGACGCCGAACAGCCAGGGATGCAGGTGCAGCAGCCCGCCATAGATCACCACCGTGGCGACCAGGCGCAGGGTGCCGAACTCCGCCGCCGCGCGGGGCAGGCTCTGCCGGCCGTCGATGATCGCCTTGAAGGGGACGAGGCTGGTCGCCTCTTCGAACCGTTCCCAGTCCAACCCGCGCGAGGCGCGCTTCTTGGCGTCGATCAGCACGGCGCCGACGAGACCCAGGGCCGCCAGCGCGCCGAAGAAGATGACGCTGCCCGCATCGCCGTTCGGCACGATGTGGGCGAGGCCCCACAACCCAACACCCCACAGGAAGGGGTGCCGGGTGATGCGCAGAAGGCCCCGCGCAGGCTCCGCCGAGGTCAGCGCCTTGTCCTGGCCGACCACGGTGGGGTTGGGGGCCGTCAGCGATCCCACGACGAACAGCAGCGCCAGCGGCAGGACGATCGCCGGCACCCAGCTCTGCCAAGCGGCCCAGGGCCAGAGCTGCACATAGGGCACGGCCGCGTAGGCCCAGATCAGCCAGGCGAAGGCGACGGCGGAGACAAGTGAGTAGAGGCCGAGATACGCCCCCTCACCCAGCCGGTCCACGAGGGCGGGGCGCAGCCCGCTGCTGGAGATGCCGAAGTGGGTCGCCAGCAGGAAGGCGGCGGCCAGCGCCAGCCCCCAGACGGTTCCGATCATCGCCCTGTCGCTCCCACGCTTCGGTGCTCGCCGCCATCTTGCCCCAGCGCGCGGTCGGGGCAACCTTTTCCGGCATGACAGCATCGGACGGACCGCCCCGGTTCCGTCATGAAAGCGCGCTAGACCCGTTGGCACCGGCAGGGGCAGCCTGCGCCGCGTCCCTGTCAGCGCCCACCAATTCCGGAGCCCCGATGAGCGCCACCCGCCCGATAGCCCTCGCCTGCCTGCTGCTGCTGGCCGCACCCGCATCCCAGGCGCAGACGCCGGAGCGCCTGCCCGCCACGCTGGCGGGCCATGCCGTCCTGCCGGCGGCCAGCGTGATGGAGCCGCCGCGGGACGCGCCGGAGGCCGTCGCCACGTCGGGCAAGTTCACCGGCCCCGACGGCGCGCGGGTGGAGGCGGTGGGAAGCATCCCCGGCCGGTCCGGCAGCGGCCCCGGCGCGCGGCCCACGGGCATCGACCTGCCGCTGCCGGGCCAGCCGCTGCAGGGCGTCTCCGCCCTGCGCGCGGCGGGGGACGGCACCTTCTGGGCGCTGACGGACAACGGGTTCGGCAGCAAGGCGAACTCGGCAGACGCGCTGCTGACGCTGAACCGGCTCAGGATCGACTGGGCGACCGGTGCGGTGACCCTGGTGGAGACGGTGTGGTTGTCCGACCCCCGCAAGATCCTGCCCTTCCCGGCGACGCTGGAGGGGACGGAGCGCCGCTACCTCACCGGTGCCGACCTCGATCCCGAAAGCCTCGTGGTCGACGCGGGCGGCTTCTGGATCGGTGACGAGTTCGGCCCCTGGCTGCTGCGCTTCGACCGCCAGGGCGCGCTCGGCCAGGTCGTGCCGGCGCGGCTGGGCGGCCGCGTCCTGCGCTCGCCGGACAATCCGGCGGTGCGGATGCCCGGTACGCCCGCCCCGGCGGAGAACGGACTGCCGTTCGAGGTGACCCGGTCGCGCGGGTTCGAAGGGCTGGCCGGGAGTGTGGACGGCGGGCGCCTCTACGCCATGCTGGAGGGGCCGGTCTGGCAGGAGGGGAAGGCGGAGACCTTCGCCGACGGCAAGCCGCGCCTGCGCCTGCTGGAGTTCGACACGGCGCGGGGCGACTGGACGGGCCAGTCCTGGACCTACCAGCTGGAGGCCGAGGGGCACGCCATCGGCGAGATCACGCGGCTGGACGCCGACCGCTTCCTGGTGATCGAGCGCGACGGCGGGGAAGGCGACGCGGCCCAGGCCTGCCCGGCCGGCGCGCCCGCCCCCACCTGCTTCGTTCGTCCGGCGAAGTTCAAGCGCCTCTACCTCGTCAGCAAGGCGGGCCTGCCGGACGGCGGCGCGCTGGTGAAGCAGGGCTTCGTCGACCTGCTGGAGATCGCCGACCCGAATGGTGTCGCGCGGCAGGGCGTCGCGCCACGGGGCGGGACGGCCCGGAACCGCTTCGCCATGCCCTTCGTCACCATCGAGAGCGTGGAGCCGACGGGGGATGGGCGCCTTGTCGTCGTCAACGACAACAACCTGCCCTTCAGCGCGGGACGGCTCCTCGACCGCGCGGACGACACCGAGTTCGTCCTGCTGGAGGTGCCGGGGCTTGTGAGGAAGTAGCCGGCTCCTGTGGGCGACAGGTCAGCCACTGGAAATGGGTCCCTTTCCAGGAAACCGCGGGACGCAGACCTCTTCCCTCTCCCAGGGGGAGAGGGAGGGGCCCGAGCCGGCAGGCTTGGGAGGGTGAGGGGGTACGCTCCATCCACAACGGCCGCGATGGTCAGACCGTAACCCCTCTCCCTCCCGCTGTCGCGGGCCCCTCCCTCCCCCTCGAGGGGAGGGAAGTCCCGGCGGGACGTCTACAGCCAGCCCTTGCGCCGGAAGTACCAGAGCGGCAGCAGCGCAGACACGACCATCAGGACCAGCGCCAGGGGGTAGCCCCAGCTCTGGCTCAGCTCCGGCATGTGTTCGAAGTTCATGCCGTAGATGCTGGCGATCAGCGTCGGCGGCAGGAAGGCGGCGGCCGCGACGGAGAAGATCTTGATGATGTTGGTCTGCTGGATGTTGATCACGCCCAGCGTGGCGTCCAGCAGGAACCCCGTCTGCAGCGCCTGGAACCCGGCATGGTCCACCAGACCCTGCACGTCGCGGGACAGCGTCTTCAGCCGGGCCTTCTGGTCCTTGCTCATCTTGGGCCCGACCACGGTGGCGGCGAAAGCGGTCAGCCGCTCCAGCCCCGCCAGGCTGTCGCGCACCTTGTTGGTCAGGTCCCCGGCCGCACCGATGCCGGTGATGACCTCCTGCAGCATGGCCCCTTCCGGCTGACGGGGCTTGCGGCGGCCCGCCACCTTGCGCCGCTTGGGCGTGTCCGCCTTGGGATCGGCGGGCGTCAGGGCTTCGTCGGGCACCGCCTCTGCGAAGACCCGGCGCGACAGGTCGTCCAGGTTGGCGGCGACCAGCTCCAGCACGTCGGCGGCGCGGTCGACGACCGCCTCCAGCAGGCCCAGCAACGCGTCGATCCGGTCATCCACATAGTGCGCCTGCCGGAGCGCGCGTGCGGCGAACATGGCGAACCATAGCGGCTCGGTATGTCGGACGGTCACCAGCAGCGCCGGCGTCAGCACGAAGGTGAGGGGTCCGACGTCCGGCTGGCGCGACGTCCCGCGGGAGATCACGGGTGTGGTCATCACGGCCGCCCCCTCCTCCACATAGAGGCGGGACGACGCCTCGATCTCCCGCATGTCCTCGGGCGTGGGCAGGTCCACGCCGACGATGCGGCTGACCGCCTCGCGCTCCGCCTCCACCGGCCGCAGCATGTCCAGCCACAGCGTCCCCTCCGGCAACGCGGCACCCGGCTCCAACGGCTGGGCCTGGAGACGGTCGCCGACGCGCAGGTAGGCGGTGATCATGGGGCCACCCGCGCGTGGCGGAACCGATCGGACCAGTGATCGCCAACCGCCCCAAGACCGGCCTCAGAACCGGCCCCGGTTAAGGGGCGGTCCAGCCAACCCGTCCCTCTCCCCCCCGGGGAGAGGACAGGTGAGGGGGTGATCCCGCTGGAATCGGTTGGGCCGGAGGGGGTGGAGATACCCCCACTCCCAAACACAACCCGGGGGGGGGGGGGGG
>JAJUIU010000127.1 GCA_029267445.1 Rhodospirillaceae bacterium | reverse complement strand
CCGGACGCCAGCCGCGAGCTGGCGCGTTTCCTGCTGCGGCACCGCCTGTCGTGACGGCCGGCCGGACCGGTCCGCCCCCCGGGCGGACCGGCCACCGGTGCGGCGGACGGCGGGATCAAGCGTCCGGGATCGTCTTGCCCGGGTTCATGATCCCGTTCGGGTCCAGTGCGGCCTTCAGTGCCCGCATGACCGGCAGGGCGGAGCCGTGCTCCTCGCGCATGTAGTCAAGCTTGCCCAGGCCCACGCCATGTTCCCCGGTGCAGGTGCCACCGGCCGCGATGGCCCGCCGCGCCACGCTGGCGCCCAGGGCCTTGGCCTTCGCCCGCTCCTTCGCGTCGTTCGGGTCGTGCAGGATCATGACGTGGAAATTGCCGTCGCCGACATGGCCGACGATGGGGCAGACAAGGCCGCTCGCCACCGCCTCCGCCTTCGTCTCCGCGACGACGGATGCGAGGGCGGAGATCGGCACGCAGGCGTCGGTGGTGATGCTGTTGGTCCCCGGCTTCAGCGCCCGGGCGGCCCAATAAGCGTCGTGCCGCGCCTTCCACAGCCGGTTGCGGTCCTCGGCGGCCTCGGCGAATTGGAAGGACCCGCCGCCGAACTCCTCCACGATGCCGCGCATCTGCTCGATCTGCTCGGTCACGCCTTGCGGGCCGCCGTGGAACTCCAGGAACAGGGTCGGGGCGGCCGCCATCCCCTCCAGCTTCGAGTACGCGATGCAGGCGCCCATCTGCACCTCGTCCAGCATCTCGATGCGGGCGAGCGGGATGCCCATCTGCACCGCCACCGTCACGGCGCCGACCAAGCCCTCCAGGTCACCGAACTGGCAGACGGCCGAGGCGATCACCTCCGGGATGCCGAACAGGCGGAGCTGCAGCTCCGTGATGACGCCCAGCGTCCCCTCGCTGCCGATATAGACGCGGGTCAGGTCGTACCCGGCGGACGATTTGCGGGCCCGGCCGCCGGTGCGGATCACCTCGCCCTGCGGCGTCACCACCGTCAGGCCCAGCGTCACCTCCCGCATCGTGCCATACCGGACGGCGTTGGTGCCGCTGGCCCGCGTCGCCGCCATGCCGCCCAGCGTGGCGTTCGCACCTGGGTCGAGCGGGAAGAACAGGCCCTGGGCGCGCAGATGCTGGTTCAGCTGCTCCCGCGTCACCCCGGCCTCGATCCGGCAGTCCAGGTCCTCGGCGTTGACCGCGATGATCCGGTCCATCCGTGACAGGTCCAGGCAGATCCCGCCCCGCACCGCCTCCAGCTGCCCCTCCAGGCTGGTGCCGGCCCCGAACGGGATGACCGGCACCTTGGCGGCGGCACAGAGGCGGACGATGGCCGCCACCTCCTCCGTCGACGTCGGGAAGGCCACCGCGTCGGGAAGGGCCGGTGTCACCTGCCCCTCCGCCCGGTGCTGTTCCCGCACGGCGTTCGACGTGACCAGCCGGTCGCCCAGCATCGGCCGCAGCTGGTCGATCACACCCTGGGCCGCCATGCCGGCGGGGCTGGTCAGCATCACGGTCATTCGGCGGCGTCCTTGGCGGCGTCCTGGGCCTGGGCGGTGCCGCGCACGGCCGCGCGCGGGTCCAGCGCCCGCAGCACGCCGTCGATGCCGGGCTTGTTGAAGCCCTTGTAGCCGTCGTTGCGCTCGATGTTCTCCAGGTGCGCCGCGATGTAGCCGTTCAGGCGGATGTCCTCCGCCTCCTTGGCGGTCAGGTGCCCGCCCTTCTCCAGCGCGTCGACCCGCGACGGCTCCACCGGCGCCCAGTCGCCCTCCGTCAACTCCTGGTACAGGAACGGGAAGTTGGAGAAGGGCTGCATCATCTTCAGGCCCCGGCGGCCCAGCAGCGCGCGCAGGGCCTTCTGGTCGTACAGGCCGGCCACGTGGTTCAACCCGCCCTCCAGGATGCTCTCCCCGTGCAGGATGGACAGGATACCGGCCCGGCGGTGCTTCTCAAGCTCCGGCAGGACGACATGGGCGAAGTCGATGTCCAGCTCCTCCGGCGCAAGGTCCACGTCGGCGAAGATGGTGCTGCCCAGCACCGGCTGCTCCAGCACCTGGCTGCCCCAGCCGGCCATGTGTCCGGCATACAGCATCTCGCGCAGCTCGTAGCCCAGCTTCTCCAGGATGCGGATCGTGTGGCGGAAATACCGGCGCGACCCGTCATAGGTGTGGTGGTCGATATTGGACCAGCCGATGCCGACCGCGTCCTGCAGCGCCTTCTGCAGGCGGCCCGCCGGGCAGCGGCTCATCCAGTACTCGCGCTCCGCCTTCAGCCAGATGGCGCAGGCCCAGTGCTGGCCCAGGTCCGCCACCGCCGCGTCCACCAGCTTCTCGGTGTGCTCCAGGCCAAGGTCGACCGTGTCGAACTGGCGCCGGCGGGCGCGGAAGTTCTGAAGGTGCAGGCGTGCGGCCCGGATCAGCCCGTCCTCGAACACCGGCATGTCGAACCCGACATAGCCCTGGCGCGCGATGGCGCCGAACGCATAGCCGCTGCCGGTGGCCGGGAAGGCCAGGACGCGGCGCACCGGCCCATGCTCCTGCCCCTCCACCGCCGCACCCGCGCCCGTGGCGCGCACGAAATCCTCGGCGTTCTCCACCCGGAACCACACGGTGGGGGCCGTGCCCTTCACCAGCGGCGGGAACAGGCCCAGCGGCTGGTGCCAAGCACCATGCTCGCCCTGCGCCCAGCCATGCGCCTCCGCCTCGGCAATCGTCGCCGCGTCCACCACCAGATGGTCCAGCAGGTCGCGCAGGCGGACGGCACAGTTCTCCAGCAGCCCCTCGGCGAACTTCGCCGCCTCCGGATTGCCCGCCAGCGCCCGGTCCAGCAGCCCGCGCACGAAGGCTTCGGCCTTCGGCTGCGGCGTCCAGGTGCGGTCGCGATAGGAGGTGTCGATGTGGCCCATGGGGGTCTCCGTCTGCCGGGTGTCTCGAAGCGTGCGGCAAACTAGTCCCGTCCCGCCGCTCCGTCTTGTTGAGTTGAACCGCCGGGCATGCTGATATCTGCACAATCGCCAAGGCGGGTTGGACGGGGGGTTGCGCCGTGCTGGAGACGCGCGACATCGGCATCGACGTGGAGACGGTGGAACGGCTGTTCGACCAGTTGCCGGACTGCCCCTTCTTCATCAAGGACCGGCGGTTGCGCTACGTCGCCGCGAACGATGCCATGGTGCGGCTGTGCGGTGCGAAGCGCCGGGCGGACATATTGGGCCGGACGGCATCCGCCTTCTTCCCCGACGCCTTCGCCCGCCGGTACGAGGCGCTGGACCGGCAGGTGCTGGCCACGGGCAGTGCTGTGACCAGCAAACTTGACCTCAGCATCGGTGCGCGCGCCGTGCCCACCTGGCTGCTGTTCGCCCGCTTCCCCGTGCGGGCACCCGACGGCACCATCGTCGCGGTGGCCGCCACCTCCCGCCGCCTGGGCCAGCCGGACCGCAACCACCCCACATACGCCCGCCTCGCCGCCGTGGTGCAGCGCCTCCAGGACCGGTTCGACCAGCCGCTGGACCTGACCGACCTCGCCGCATTGGCCGGCGTCTCCCGCTCCCAGCTCGAGCGCGACTTCAAGCGCCTGTTCCACCTGACGCCGCAGGAATTCCTGCACAAGCTGCGCATCGACCGGGCGCTGAAGCTGCTGGAGGGCGAGATGTCGGTGGCGCGGGTGGCGCAGGAATGCGGCTACGCCGACCACAGCGCCTTCACCCGCCGCTTCCGCGAACAGATCGGCATGCCCCCCCAGGCCTTCCGCCAGAGGCTGGCGCAGGGTGTGTGAACTTCCCTCCCCCCGAGGGGGAGGGAGGGGCCCACGCAGTGGGAGGGAGAGGGGTTACGGTACCGGGAGTCGGCAGGCCATTTGGCGACACCGTACCCCCTCACCCTCCCAAGGCTGTCGCCTTGGGCCCCTCCCTCTCCCCCTGGGAGAGGGAAGCACTAACTCACCAGCCGCGCCGCCGTCCGGTCGGCCAGGGCGTAGATCGTGTAGGTCGGGTTCACGCCGGCACTGGTGGGGAACAGGCCGCTGCCGGCGCAATAGACGTTCTCCACCTCGTGCAGTCGCCCGTACCCGTCCGTGACGGACGTGGCGGGGTCCGTGCCCATGCAGGTGCCGCCCACCATGTGGCCGGGCGCCATGGGCCCGAACCAGACCTCCTTCGCCCCCGCCGCCTCGAACAGGCGCCGCCCTTCCGCCTTCGAATGCTCCCACAGCGCCTTGTGGTTGGCGTCGTAGGTGTGGACCACGCGGGCCAGCGGGGCGCCGAACCGGTCCTTCTCCCCCGTCAGCTCCACCCGGTTGGCGGGGTCCGGCAGTTCCTCGTTCATGCCGCCCATGCTGCCGAAATGGCGGGCGGCATCGCGGATGAAGGCGTGAAGCCGTTCGCCGAACAGGTCGGGCCGCGTGACCGCGATGCCGAAGATATCGTTCGGCTTCACCGCCGGCGCGATCTGCCACTGGTAGCTGCCGAAGGGCCGGCCGGGGCCGCGATCCTTCCCGTAGTCGTCCCGGCTGGTCAGCGTGCCGCCGTTCACCCCCTGCCAGGGGTCCGTCTCCTCGCCGAACAGCCCGTTCACCAGCGACAGGCTGTGCAGCATGAAGTTGCGGCCGACCATGCCGTTGCGGTTGGCCAGGCCGGCCTCGTGCCCCGCCCCGGTGCTGGACAGCAGGATGCGCGGGTTCTGCACCGCCGCCGCCGCCAGGATGACCAGGTCCGCCGGCTGCACCCGCGTCTGCCCCGTCGCGCCGTCCACATACTCCACACCGTCCGCCCGCTCCCGCGAGCGCATCGTCACGCGGGTGACGTAGGCGCGGGTGACGATGCGCGCCCCGGCCTTCCGCGCGGCCGGAAGGTCCGCCACCAGCGGGTTCCACAGCGCCCCGATGGGGCAGCCCGCGTCGCACCAGCCGTCGTAGACGCAAGCGTTGCGGCCCTTGTAGGGCTCCGACAGGATCGCCATCGGGATCGGGGCCGTGCGGATGCCCAGCTTGGCGAAGCCGGCGGCGATCACCTCCGCCTGCCGCATGGTGGCCAGCGGGGGCAGCGGGTACGGGTCCCCCGGCGGGCGCCAGACCTCGGCACCCGCGTCCCCGCTGATGCCGACCTCCGCCTGCACGGCGTCGTACCAGGGGCGGAGCTCGTCGTAGTCGAAGGGCCAGTCCACGCCCCGGCCGTACAGGGTGCGCATGCGGAAATCCTCCGCATGCAGGCGCGGCCAGGTGGCGTAGTGGTGCAGCGCCGCCCCGCCGACACCCCAGCCGTTGTTCAGGTGGTAGGGGAACCGGTCCTCGCCGCCATGCTCCACCGGCGGCCCGCCCCACTTGATCCGCCGGGCCCAGAGCTGGGAGCTGTAAAGGTCCTCGAGGGTCCAGTCCGGCCCGCCCTCCAGGATGACGACGGACCTGCCCGCCTCCGCCAGCCGCCGCGCGAACCGCGCCCCCGCGGCCCCCGCCCCCACGATCACGGCATCGACGCGATCAGCGGTCATGGGCGGGGCTCCCCAAACCTGCCCTCTCCCAGGGGGAGGAAGCCTGCGCGACCTCTTCCCTCTCCCAGGGGGAGAGGGAGGGACCCAAGCCGCAAGGCTTGGGAGGGTGAGGGGGTAAGGTCTGGCCAGATAGCGTAAAGACTCCCTCCACCGTAACCCCTCTCCCTCCCGCTGCGCGGGCCCCTCCCTCCCCCTCGGGGGGAGGGAAGGAACGGACCGCCCGCTCAGCCATGCGCATAGTCCCCCCAGTGCGCCAGCACATGGTCCAGCGTGCGCTCCGCCAGGGCGTAGAGGGTGAAGGTCGGGTTCACTCCGCCCGCCGTGGGGAACAGGCCCGTCCCGGCGATCAGCAGGTTCGGCACGTCGTGGCTGCGGCCATGGCTGTCGGTCACCGACGCCATCGGGTCGGTCCCCATCACCGTGCCGCCCATCAGGTGGATCACGGCGGGCGGGCCGCCCCACGCCTCTGCCGCCCCGGCCGCCTTCATGATCCGCAGCCCCTCCTCCCGCGTCTGGGCCCACAGCGCCAGCGACCTGGGGTCGAGGGTGTGGACCATCCGCGCCAGCGGCATCCCGATGGCGTCCCTCTCCGCCGCCAGCTCCACCCGGTTCTCCCGCACCGGCAGCGCCTCGTTCACCGATCCGATCTGGATCAGGTGGCGCGATCCCTTGCGCATGAAGTCGTGCAGCGCCGTCCCGAACAGGTCCGGCCGCGTGTTGGCGATGCCGATCAGGTCGTTCGGCTTGATGGCGCTCGCCCCGATCCAGGTGACGCTGCCGAAGGCGCCGCCCTCCCTCACCTTGCCGTAGCGGTCCTGGGTGAAGACCTGCCCGGCCGTATGGCCCCGATGGTTCTCCGTCTCCTCACCCACCAGCCCGTATCCGGCGGAGAAGGTGTGGCCGTTCACATAGGCGCCGACCAGCCCCGACCGGTTGCCAAGGCCGCCCTCGTCGGAGGCCAGCAGCAGCCGCGCGTTCTGCACCACGGCCCCCGCCAGCACCACCAGCTTCGCCCGCTGCTCCCGCCGCTGGCCCGTTTCCATGTCGACATAGGCGACACCGACGGCCCGGCCCTTCTCCGTCAGCACGCGCGTGACCGGGGACCGGGCGCGGATCACTGCACCGGCGGCCTCCGCCTTCGGCAGGTGCAGCGCCATCGGGTTGAACAGCGACAGGATGGGGCAGCCCGCGTCGCACCAGCCGTCCTGCTGGCAAGGCGGCCGCTCCCCGTGCCAGCCGGTGGTGATGGCGGCCGGGGTGGCGCTGGTGCGGAAGCCCAGCTTCTCGAACGCCGCCGCCACGATCTCCCCCTGCCGGAAGCGGGGGGATGGTGCCTGCGGATAGGGGTCGGCGGCCGGGCGCCAGACCTCGGCCGCAGTGTCGCCGGACAGGCCGGCATAGGCCTGCACCCGGTCGTAGAAGGGCCGCAGCTCGTCGTAGGAGACCGGCCAGTCCAGCCCGATGCCGTGGTCGGACTTCAGCGTGAAGTCCTCCGGGTGCAGGCGCGGCCAAGCGCCGTAATGGTGCAGCGCCGCCCCGCCGACGCCCCAGCCCTGCAGCATGGTCAGGCCGCGCGCATGCTCCCCCGCCGCCAGGGTGCGTGGCCCGCCCCACTTCAGCCGGCGGGACCAGATCTGGCTGCTGACCAGATCGCCCTGCGTCCAATGCGGCCCGGCCTCCAGCACCACGACGCTCTTGCCCGCCTCCGCCAGCCGCGCTGCGAACACGGCACCCGCCGCCCCCGCCCCGACGATGACGACGTCGACCGCCTCGGTCATGGGCTGGCCTCCCCCCGCATCACCTTCCCTCTCCCAGGGGGCCACTTACCCTTCCCTCTCCCAGGG
>JAJUIU010000174.1 GCA_029267445.1 Rhodospirillaceae bacterium | reverse complement strand
GCTGGGGGAGTTCGGGGCGACCATCACCTTCGTCTCCAACATCCCCGGCGTAACCCAGACGCTGCCCAGCGCCATCTACACCTACACCCAGATCCCCGGCGCCGACGCGCAGGCCCTGCGGCTGACGCTGGTTTCCGTGGTGATCGCCGTGGGTGCCCTGGTCGCCTCCGAACTGGTGGCGGCGCGGGTCCGCCGCCGCGTGGACGGCGTCTGATGCTGGAGGTGGACGTCAGCCGCCGGTTCGCGGGCTTCAGCCTGGAGGCCGCCTTCACCGCCGGGCCGGGCGGGGTGACCGCGCTGTTCGGCAAGTCGGGCTCCGGCAAGACGACGCTGGTCAACCTGATCGCCGGGCTCGACCGGCCGGACCGGGGCCGCGTGGCGGTGCGGGGCACGGTCCTGGTTGATACCGCCGCCGGCGTCTGGGTCCCGCCGCACCGGCGGCGGGTGGGCTACGTGTTCCAGGAATCCCGCCTGTTCCCGCACCTGACCGTGCGCAACAATCTGCTCTACGGCCGCCTGTTCGCCCCGCGCGACGCCGGTGCCGAGCCGCTGTCGCGCGTGGTGGAGCTGCTGGACATCGGCCACCTGCTGGACCGGCGGCCGCGCAACCTGTCCGGCGGTGAGCGGCAGCGCGTGGCCATCGGCCGGGCGCTGCTGGCCGCCCCCCGCCTGCTGCTGCTGGACGAGCCGCTGGCCGGCCTCGACCTCGCCCGCAAGGCGGAGATCCTGCCCTACCTGGAGCGGCTGCGGGACGAGCTGCGCCTGCCCATGGTCTATGTCAGCCACCAGCTCGACGAGGTGGCGCGCCTCGCCACCACGCTGGTGCTGCTCAGTCAGGGGCGGGTCTCGGCGGCCGGGCCAGTGGGGGAGGTGCTGGCGAGGGCCGACCTGTTCCCGCTGCTCGGCCGGTTCGAGGCGGGCGGCATCCTGCGCGCCACGGTGGAGGCGCATGACACCGTCTGGGGTCTGACCCGCCTCGCCACGGCCGGCGGGCCGCTGTCGGTGCCGATGCTGGACGCGCCGGTCGGCACACGGATGCGGGTGCGCGTCAGGGCGCGCGACGTGCTGCTGGCGACCGCGCCGCCCGTCGGCCTCTCCGCCCGCAGCGCGCTCGCCGGTAGGGTGGCTGAGATCGCGGGCGATGGCCCGGTGGCGGAGGTGGCGGTGGCCATCGGGCCGGACGGGGCCGACCGTCTGCTGGCCCGCGTCACGCGCCAGGCTGTGGCCGAACTCGGCCTTGCGGCCGGGACCCCCGTCTTCGCCGTGGTGAAGGCCGCCGCGCTGGAGCGCCGCAGCATCCAGCCCGAGGCGGACACGGTCGCAACGGATCAGGTCACGTTGTCGTCCTGAAGAATGGGCGGGCGGGTTTCGCCCAGGTTCCCCTCCAGCGTCCGCAGCGCGTCCGCCGCCCCGCCGGCCGCCCCCGTTTCCGCCGCGCGGTACAGCCGGATCAGCGTGCGGCCCCAGTCCGTCAGTTCCGCCCCGCCGCCCCTGCTGCCGCCCGGC
>JAJUIU010000131.1 GCA_029267445.1 Rhodospirillaceae bacterium | reverse complement strand
GGTGGCCAGGCTGTTGATCAGGCCGATGTTCGGGCCTTCCGGCGTCTCGATCGGGCAGATGCGGCCGTAGTGAGTCGGGTGCACGTCGCGCACCTCGAAGCCGGCGCGCTCGCGGGTCAGACCGCCCGGCCCGAGGGCCGAGAGGCGCCGCTTGTGCGTGATCTCCGACAGCGGGTTGGTCTGGTCCATGAACTGCGAAAGCTGGGAGGACCCGAAGAACTCGCGCACGGCGGCGGCCGCCGGCTTGGCGTTGATCAGGTCGTGCGGCATGACCGTGTCGATCTCCACCGAGCTCATGCGCTCGCGGATCGCGCGCTCCATGCGCAGCAGGCCGACGCGGTACTGGTTCTCCATCAGCTCGCCGACGGAGCGGACGCGGCGGTTGCCCAGATGGTCGATGTCGTCGATCTCGCCCCGGCCGTCCTTCAGCTCCACCAGGATCTTCAGGATCTTCAGCACGTCCTCCTTGCGGAGAACGCGGATCTGATCGTCCGTCTCGAAGCCCAGGCGGGCGTTCATCTTGACGCGGCCCACGGCCGACAGGTCGTAGCGCTCGGCGTCGAAGAACAGGCCCTTGAACAGCGCCTCCGCACTCTCCAGCGTCGGCGGTTCGCCCGGACGCATGACGCGGTAGATGTCGATCAGCGCGTCCTCACGGCTGGCGTTCCGGTCGGTCGCCATCGTGTTGCGGATGTAGGGGCCGATGTTCAGGTGGTCGATGTTGAGCACCTGGAGCTCGGAGATGTCGGCCTTCTCCAGACGCTCCAGCGCCGGGGCCGTGACCTCGTCGCCGGCCTCGTAGATGACCTCCCCGGTGCTCTCGTCGATCATGTCGATGGCGAGGTAGCGGCCGACGATGTCCTCCATCGCCACCTTCACCTCGGCCAGGCCCTGGTCCTGCAGCTTCTTGATCAGGCGCGGGGTGAGCTTGGTCTCCCGCGTCGCCAGGACCTCGCCGGACTTGGCGTCGACGAGATCGCTGGTCAGCTTCACGCCCTTCATGCGGTCGGCGATGAAAGGGGTCTTCCAGCCGTCCTTGGTGCGGGTGAAGGTGATCGTCTCGTAGAAATAGCCGAGGATCTCCTCCTTCGACATGCCCTGCGCCTCATAGGGCAGCAGGTCCTTGCCCTGGGCCTTGCGCTCGGCGCGCAGCTCGGCGCTGTCGGCGCTGTCGAGGGCGTAGAGCAGGGTCGTCGCCGGCAGCTTGCGGCGCCGGTCGATGCGGACATAGACGATGTCCTTGGCGTCGAACTCGAAGTCCAGCCAGGAGCCGCGGTACGGGATGACGCGGGCGGCGAACAGGTACTTGCCGCTGCTGTGGGTCTTGCCCTTGTCATGATCGAAGAAGACGCCCGGGCTGCGGTGCATCTGGCTGACGATGACGCGCTCGGTGCCGTTGATGATGAAGGTGCCGTTCGCCGTCATGAGCGGCATGTCGCCCATGTAGACGTCCTGCTCCTTGATGTCCCGGATGGACTTCAGGCCGGTGTCCTCGTCCACGTCGAAGACGGTGAGGCGCAGGGTGACCTTCAGCGGGGCCGCGAAGGTCATGCCGCGCTGCTGGCACTCCTCGACGTCGTACTTGGGCTGCTCGAGCTCGTACTTGACGAAGTCGAGGACGGCGCGCTCAGAGAAGTCGCGGATCGGGAAGACCGACTTGAAGACCTCCTGCAGGCCGAGAATGGCGCGCTTCTCGGGCGGGACGTCCATCTGGAGGAAATGGTCGTAGGAGCTGCGCTGAACCTCGATGAGGTTCGGCATGCGGGTGACCTCGGGAATACGCCCGAAGCTCTTGCGGATACGCTTACGTCCCGTGAACGACTTGGCCATTCGATGCCTCTCGTGAACTCGCCCGGTTCATGCTGCCGCGGCGGGCGCGAGCCCACACGCCGCGGAAAAACGGCAAACGGCGCGGCCGGCAAACCGATCAAGGATCGCCGTCCCCGCGCCTTCAGAATTCTGTCCGGCCCCGGACGCCCGCGAGGAGCGCTCGGCACCGGGATCGCCGGCCCGGCGGACCGTTCCGGCGAAATAGACAGACGACGCCGGGCGGCGGCGCGATCTTGCCGATCGGCCCCCGTCCAGCGTCGTCCATGTACGTCGAGCGTCGGACAAACTGGTCTTACTTAACTTCGACCTTCGCGCCGGCTTCTTCAAGCTGCTTCTTGATCTTGCCGGCCTCGTCCTTGGACACGCCCTCCTTCACGGTCTTCGGCGCGCCCTCGACCAGGTCCTTGGCCTCCTTCAGGCCGAGGTTGGTGATGGCGCGGACTTCCTTGATGACGTTGATCTTCTTGTCGCCGCCATCGACGAGGATGACGGTGAACTCCGTCTGCTCCTCGGCCGGGGCGGCGGCAGCGGCGCCACCACCAGCGGCGGCACCCGGGACGGCGGCGACGGCGACCGGCGCCGCGGCGGAAACGCCCCACTTCTCCTCGAGCATCTTGGAGAGCTCGGCGGCCTCCAGGACGGTCAGGGCGGAAAGGTCTTCGACCAGCTTCTCGAGCTTGGACATGATGTGCTCCTCAGATCACGTAGGATGGATTGGCTTGGGTAAGGGGGCTCACGCCGCCTCGTCCTTCTTGGCGTAGGCCGCCAGGACGCGGGCAACCTGTCCACCCGGCGCCTGCAGCACGCCGGCGACACGGGTCGCGGGCGTCTGGAGCATGCCGAGCAGCGCAGCGCGCAGTTCGTTCAGCGAGGGCAGCTTGGACAGGGCTTCGACACCCTTGTTGTCCAGGAGCTGGCCCGGCAGACCGCCGCCGACGATCGAGAACTTGTCGTTCGCCTTGGCGTAGTCCACGGCGACCTTGGCCGCCGCCACAGCGTCACTGGAGTACGCGATGGCGGTGGGGCCCTTGAAAAGGCCGTCGAGAGACTCGAACTGCGTGCCCTTGAGGGCGAGGGACGCGAGCGTGTTCTTGGTCACTTTGAAGCTGCAGCCAGCAGCCCGCATCTTCCGCCGCAGGTCGGTCACCTCGGCCACGGTCATCCCCACCTGCTTGGTGACGATGACGAGGCCGGCGTCCTGCAGCTTCTGATTAAGGGCCGAGACCGTAGCTTCCTTCTGTGTCCGGTCCACGGTACGCCTCCAACAATGGGACAGGCCGTCCCGAGGGACGATCTTCCCGGTTCAGACTGAACCCGCTCCGCCCGACTGGCGACCGGAGCGAGCCCGGTTCACCTGTCCCGAAAGCGCCAAGCCATCATGTCCATCCCGAGCGGGGAAACCCGTCCGGTCCGGAAAATCGCTCTACCGCTCCCGTCTATGCAGGCTGGAGAATTAAGCCGTGGTGGACTAGCCACCCCGGCGCCTGCAGTCTCGGACAGGGTGGATGCCGCGCGGGTCGCCCAGCCCGGCATCCGAACCGCCCGGCCCCCAGGGGAGCCGGACGGAATCTCTCATCAGGCGTTCAGCGCCGCGACCAATGCGGGCACGTCCAGCTTCACGCCGGGGCCCATGGTGCTGCTGATGCTGACCTTCTCGATGTAGGTGCCCTTGGCGCCCGACGGCTTCGCGCGGTTGATGGCCGCGACGAAGGCCTTCACGTTCTCGGCCAGGGCCTCCTCCGTGAAGCTCGCCTTGCCGACACCGGCATGCACGATGCCCGTCTTCTCGGCGCGGAACTCCACCGCACCGCCCTTGGCGGCCTTCACCGCCTCGCCGACGTTCGGGGTCACGGTGCCGAGCTTCGGGTTCGGCATCAGGCCGCGAGGGCCCAGCACCTTACCCAGCCGGCCGACGACACCCATCATGTCGGGCGTGGCGATGCAGCGGTCGAAATCGATCTTGCCGCCCAGGATCTGCTCCGCCAAATCGTCGGCGCCGACGATGTCGGCCCCGGCGGCCTTCGCCTCGTCGGCCTTGCCGGCGCGGGCGAACACGGCCACCCGGACGGTCTTGCCGGTGCCGTTGGGGAGCTGGACCATGCCGCGGACCATCTGGTCGGCGTGGCGCGGGTCGATGCCCAGGTTCATCGCGATCTCGACGGTCTCGTCGAACTTCGCGGTCGCATTCGTCTTGATGGCCTTCACGGCCTCGTCGAGCGCGTAGAACTTATTGCGGTCGACGGAGGCGACGGCCTTCTTCAGGCGCTTACCGAGCTTCGCCATGGGATCAGCCCTCCACCACTTCGATGCCCATCGAGCGGGCGGAACCGACGATCATCGTGGCCGCGGCCTCGACGTCGTTAGCGTTCAGGTCGACCATCTTCTTGCTGGCGATGTCGCGCACCTGCGTCATGGTGACCTTGCCCACCGGGCCGGAACGGCCGACGGTGGCGCTGCCCTTGTCGATACCGGCCGCCTTCTTCAGGAAGTAGGTGACCGGCGGCGTCTTGGTGACGAAGCTGAAGGTACGGTCGGCATAGGCGGTGATCACCACCGGCACCGGCATCCCCTGCTCCATGTCCGCCGTCTTGGCGTTGAACTGCTTCACGAACTCCATGATGTTCAGGCCGCGCTGACCCAGCGCCGGCCCGATGGGCGGCGAAGGGTTGGCCTTGCCGGCCGGAACCTGGAGTTTGATGTACCCGACGACCTTCTTTGCCATGACACGTCCTCAGTTGTCGGCCCCGATCCCCCGGGACCACCGGGATGCGTGGTGCGGTTATGGCAAACCTCCCACGCGCTGTGCCGGACGGCCGCCCCTGAAGGCGCCCGGCCGACGATGATTGCAGGCGGCTAGACCTTCTCCACCTGCGTGTATTCGAGTTCCACCGGCGTGGCGCGGCCGAAGATGGACACCGCCACCTTGACCCGGGCCTTGTCGGCGTCGACCTCCTCGACGAGGCCAGTGAAGGAGGTGAAGGGGCCATCCGTGACGCGGACCTGCTCGCCCACCTCGAACTGGATCGAGGGCTTCGGCCGCTCGATGCCTTCCTTCACCTGGTTCAGGATGCGCATCGCCTCGTTCTCGGAGATCGGCTGCGGCTTGCCGCCGCCGCCCAGGAACCCCGTCACCTTCGGCGTGTTCTTGACGAGGTGCCAGGTCTCGTCCTGCAGGTCCATCTTCACCAGCACGTAGCCGGGAAAGAACTTCCGCTCGGAATTGACCTTGGTCCCCCGGCGCACCTCGACCACCTCCTCGGTGGGCACCAGGATCTCCTCGAACTTCTCGTCCAGCCCCTTCTGCGCGGCCTTCTCGCGGATCGCCTGTGCGACCTTCTTCTCGAATCCGGAATAGACGTGGACGACGTACCAACGCGGTGCCATGGATCAGCCTCCGATCCCGAGGATCAGGCGGATCCCGAACGAGATGATCTGGTCGACGAGAAGGAAGAACAGCGCGGCGAGCGTGACCATGACGAAGACCATCGCGGTGGAGACGGTCGTCTCCTTCCGGGTCGGCCAGGTCACCTTGGAGACCTCGCGGCGCACCTCGCGCATGAATTCGGCGGGACTGGTTTTCGCCATGGTGGCTTGAGCCGTCACTCTCGATCAGAAACGTTCGTTGCCCGTGTCGTGCCGCCCGCCCCGGTCGCCCGGAACATGGCAGGAGTGGAGGGGCTCGAACCCCCAACCCCCGGTTTTGGAGACCGGTGCTCTACCAGTTGAGCTACACTCCTCCACGACCGACTCCGGCGGCGCGCGGCATGCCCATCGCTTCAGGCAATAGGCAGCCGTTCCCCGGCCGGCGTCAGGGGAAGCGGGTATCTAGCGCATGTGCCGGACAAAGGCAACAGGCGTTTGGGAGCGCCCCATACCCGTTTCCGACACCCGGCCCGCACCCAAGTTCCGCCCCACACAAACGCGGAAGGGCCCGCCCCCGAAAGGGACGGGCCCGCCCGTGTGGATCACCGACCTGGATCAGGCAATGATCTTGGAGACGACGCCGGCGCCGACGGTGCGGCCGCCCTCGCGGATGGCGAAGCGCAGGCCCTCGTCCATGGCGATCGGCGCGATCAGATGCACTTCCATCGTCACGTTGTCGCCCGGCATCACCATCTCCGTCCCCGCCGGCAGCATCACCATCCCGGTCACGTCCGTCGTCCGGAAGTAGAACTGCGGCCGGTAGTTGGTGAAGAACGGCGTGTGACGGCCGCCCTCCTCCTTGGTCAGCACATAGGCCTCGGCCTTGAACTTGGTGTGCGGCGTGATCGAGCCCGGCTTGGCCAGCACCTGGCCGCGCTCCACCTCCTCGCGCTTGGTCCCGCGCAGCAGCGCCCCGATGTTGTCCCCCGCCTCGCCCTGGTCGAGCAGCTTGCGGAACATCTCCACACCCGTCACCACCGTCTTCGTGGTCGGACGCAGGCCCACGATCTCCACCTCGTCGCCCACCTTCACGATCCCGCGCTCGATCCGCCCCGTCACCACCGTGCCCCGGCCCGAAATCGAGAACACGTCCTCGATCGGCATCAGGAAGGGCTGGTCGATCGCCCGGACCGGCGTCGGGATGTACTCGTCCACCGCCTTCATCAGCGCCCGGATCGACTGCTCGCCGATGTCGGGACGCTCGCCGATCATCGCCTGGTGCGCCGAGCCCT
>JAJUIU010000035.1 GCA_029267445.1 Rhodospirillaceae bacterium | reverse complement strand
GCGGCCGAGGGGGTGGAGCGCATCGTCGTCGTCTCCGACGACCCGCAGAAGTACGGTCTCGGCCAGGGCCTGCCGCATGGCACGAAGATCCACCACCGGGACGAGCTGGACAGCGTGCAGCGCGACCTGCGCGCCGTGCCCGGCGTCACCGTCCTGATCTACGAGCAGACCTGCGCCGCCGAGAAGCGCCGCCGCCGCAAGCGCGGCCTGATGCCGGACCCGCAGAAGCGCGTGGTCATCAACGAGCTGGTCTGCGAGGGCTGCGGCGACTGCTCCACCCAGTCCAACTGCCTGTCCGTCACGCCGGTGGAGACGGAGTTCGGCCGCAAGCGGCAGATCGACCAGTCGAGCTGCAACAAGGATTTCTCCTGCCTCAAGGGCTTCTGCCCCAGCTTCGTGACGGTTGAGGGCGGCACCCTCAAGAAGCCCAAGCCTGCAGCCGGTGCGTCCGAGGCGTGGCCGGCCCTGCCGGAGCCCGCGATCCCCACCCTCGACCGGCCGTGGAACATCCTCGTCACCGGCATCGGCGGCACGGGCGTGGTCACCATCGGCGCCATCGTCGGCATGGCCACGCATCTGGAGGGGCGGGGCTTCACCGCCCTCGACATGGCCGGCCTCGCCCAGAAGGGCGGCAGCGTCACCAGCCATCTGCGCATCGCGGAAAGCCCGGCCGCCATCCACGCCACCCGCATCGCGGCGGGCGGGGCGGACGTGGTGCTGGCCTGCGACAACGTCGTGGCCGCCAACGCCGACAGCCTGTCCAAGATGGCGGCCGGCCGCACCCGCGCCGTCATCAACACGGCGGAGACGGTGACCGCCGCCTTCGTCACCAACCCGGACGCCAAGATCCCGACGGAAGGCCTCACCGCCACCATCGCGAAGGCCTGCGGCGGGGCGGACCGCGTCATCGCGCTCGACGCCACGAAGATCGCCACCGCGCTGTGCGGCGACAGCATCGCGACCAACCTCTTCATGCTGGGCCACGCCTTCCAGCAGGGGCTGGTGCCCGTGTCGGCCGCCGCCATCGAGCGCGCGATCGAGATGAACGGTGCCGCCGTGAAGATGAACACGGAGGCGTTCCGCTGGGGCCGCCGCGCCGCCCACGACCTTGACGCCGTGCTGAAGGCCGCCTTCCCGCCCCGGACGGAGAAGGACGGCTACGGCCACCGCCGCCTGTCGGAGACGCTCGACCAGCGGATCGAGCGCCGGCGCGACTTCCTGACCGCATACCAGGACGCCCGCTACGCCGCCCTCTACACCGACTTCATCGCCAAGGTCCGCGCGGCGGAGGCGGCCCGCGTTCCCGGCCGCACCGAGCTGACGGAGGCTGTCGTCCGCTACCTCTTCAAGCTGATGGCCTACAAGGACGAGTACGAGGTCGCCCGCCTCTACACCGACGGCAGCTTCCTCAAGACCGTGCAGGGCCAGTTCGAGGGGGACTACAAGCTCCGCTTCCACCTCGCCCCGCCCGCCACGGCCCAGCGCGACCCGCACACCGGGCACCTGAGGAAGGAGGCGTTCGGCCCCTGGATGCTGCACGCCTTCCGCCTGCTGGCGAAGTTCAAGGGCCTGCGCGGCACGGCCCTCGACCCCTTCGGCCGCAACCCGGAACGCAAGCTGGAACGCCAACTGATCCAGGACTACCGCGCGACGGTGGAGGCCCTGCTGCCGAAGCTCGGCCCCGACAACCACGCCCTGGCCGTCGACATCGCCAGCATCCCGGAGAAGATCCGCGGCTTCGGCCACGTGAAGGAGCGCCACCTGGAAGCCGCGAAGGCCGAGGAATCCCAGCTCCTGTCCCGCTACCACACCCCGCCATCCCCGCTGGCACGGGCGGCGGAGTGATCCCCCCTGGTGCGGTGGGGGCGGCGCTGTGCTAAGGCTGCGCGCCGCTCCCCATTATCCTGTCTAACGGACTTCGATGCCCGCCACCGCCATCGCCCCCGCCGATCCGTGCCCCTGCGGGTCCGGCCGTTCGCTCTCCGCCTGCTGCGGGCCGTTCGTGGCCGGCGAGGCGCTGCCGCCCACGGCGGAGGCGCTGATGCGGTCGCGCTACACGGCCTATGTGGTGGGCGCCATGGACTACCTCGCCGACACGCTGGCCCCGGAGGCGAAGGAGGATTTCAGCCCGGAGGAGGCGCGGAAGTGGGCGGAGGAGAGCAGCTGGACCGGCCTCTCCATCCGCTCCACCGAGGCGGGCGGGCCGGAGGATGCCGAGGGGATGGTGGAGTTCGTCGCCGGCTACCGGATGCAGGGCAAGCCGTTCAAGCATCACGAGACCAGCCGCTTCGTGCGGCGCGACGGGCGCTGGTTCTACCTCGACGGCACCATGGGCCCGCCGGTCAGGCTGGCGGCTCCCCGGACGGAGCCGAAGGTCGGCCGCAACGATCCCTGTCCCTGCGGATCGGGGAAGAAGTACAAGAAGTGCCACGGGGCGTGAGACCCCGGCCGGAGGAGCCGCCCACCCCATGACCGAGACCGCTTCCAAGAACACGGCCTCCCTCACTACCGTGCGCCCCGTCACCCTGGCCGACATCCAGGACGCGGCCGCCGCCCTGGCCGGCCATCTGGTGGACACGCCCTGCATCCCGTCGCGCACCCTGTCCGACATCGCGGGTGCGGAGATCTGGGTGAAGTTCGAGAACCTCCAGTTCACCGCCAGCTTCAAGGAGCGCGGCGCTCTGAACAAACTGCGCAAGCTGACGCCGGAAGAGCGGGCGCGCGGCGTGGTGGCCATGTCGGCCGGCAACCACGCCCAGGGTGTCGCCTACCATGCCGGGCGCCTCGGCATCCCGGCCACCATCGTGATGCCGGAGGGCACCCCCTTCATCAAGGTGGAGCTGACGGAGAACCACGGTGCCCGCGTGGTCCTGAAGGGCACCACCCTGACGGAGGCGCAGGCGGAGGCGGAGCGGCTCGCAGCGGCGGAGGGGATGGTCTTCGTCCACCCCTATGACGACGCCGATGTGATCGCCGGCCAGGGCACCGTGGCGCTGGAGATGCTGGCGGCCGCCCCGGAGCTGGAGGTGCTGGCGGTCCCCATCGGCGGCGGCGGTCTGATCGCCGGCATCGCCACGGCGGCCAAGGCGCTGAAGCCCTCCATCAAGGTCGTCGGCGTGGAGGTGGAGGCCTATCCCGCCATGTGGCAGGCCCTGCGCGGGCAGCCGATCGAGGTGGGCGGCGACACCATCGCCGAGGGCATCGCGGTCAAGAACGTGGGCGCCCAGACCCTCGCCATCGTGCGCGACTTGGTGGACGAGGTGGTGCTCGTCCCCGACGCGGAGGTGGAGCGGGCCGTGGCCCTGTTCCTCAACATCGAGAAGACGGTGGCGGAGGGTGCGGGCGCCGCC
Organism: Rhodospirillaceae bacterium; assembly: GCA_029267445.1. GTDB lineage: Bacteria > Pseudomonadota > Alphaproteobacteria > Azospirillales > Azospirillaceae > JAJUIU01. Next base: position 34,296 of record JAJUIU010000035.1, on the reverse strand, counting down.
GGCCTCGCCGCCGTGCTGAACCACCCGCACCTGTTCCGGGGGAAGAAGGTCGGCCTCGTGCTCTGCGGCGGCAACATCGACAGCCGCGTGCTGGCCCAGGTGATCATGCGCCAGCTGGTGCGCGAGGGGCGGATCGTGGCGCTGCGCATCGTGGTGCCCGACCGGCCGGGCAGCCTGGGCCGCATCACCTCCTGCGTGGGGGAGGCGGGCGGCAACATCATCGAGGCCATGCACCAGCGCCTGTTCACCACGGCCACGGTGAAATCCACCGACATCGACCTCACCATCGAATGCCGCAGCGCCAAACACGCCCGCAAGGTCGTGGACGCGCTGGAGGCTTCGGGCTTCCAGGTGAAGGTGCTGGCGGGACTGGGGTGAGGGGGCTCGCGCCGGCGCCGGCGTCAGGCCTGGGTCCGCACGATCTCGATGCCAACGGCGCCGCACTCGGCGAAGGCGTCCAGCTTCTCCAGCCGCACCGTGGCGGTGCGGATGCGCGGGTCGGACAGCAGGCTGTCGGCGATGTCCTCCGCCAGCGTCTCCAGCAGGTTCACGTGCCCGGCGCCGATCACGGCCTTCACGCTGTTGACCGCGTCCTCATAGCTGACGACGTCGTCGATCGCGTCCCGCTTCGGGCCGACGCGGTCCAGCACCTGGAGTTCCAGGTTCACCCGCACGCGCTGCGGGGCCGCGCGCTCATGGTCGTAGATGCCGACCAGGGCCGGCAGCACCAGGTCGCGGACGAACACCTTGGCGAGCGCACGCCCCGGCAGGCTGCGCGAGGCGGGCGAGGTCACCTGGGCGAACAGGCTTTTTGCAGTGGTCGTCGTCATGGGCGGCGATTTAGCACCCGCAGCACGGGGCCTCAAGCCCAAGCGGCCGGACATTTCAGGGCGGCTGGGGTGCGCCGGAAGCGGGACGGGACTGAGCTGAGCAACCGGACCTCGCCCTTCGACAAGCTCAGGGTGAGGTCCTGTCCAAATCCTCAGGAGCACATCACAAGGTCCTCGTCCTGAGCTTGTCGAAGGATGAGGACCTTGTGACAAACCCTCAGTGCATTTCCGCGATCACCTTCTGGCGCAGCACATCAATGGGGGCGAACTGCTTGCCCTCCTGGAAGTGCCAGAAGGTCCAGCCGTTGCACGCGGGCAGGCCCTGCACGGCGGCCCCCACCTGATGGATGCTGCCGCGATGTTCGCCCAGGTGGTTCTGGGCGATCAGGGTGCCGTCGGCGCGGATCTTGGCGTTGTAGCGGCGGCGCGGGTCGAACAGCATGGTGCCCGGCTTCAGCATGCCGCGCTCCACCAGCTGGCCGAACGGCACGCGCGGCTGGGCGCGCTTGGAGGTCACCTCCAGCAGGTCCGGTTCGGCCGCCGGCTCCACCGCCGCGATGCGCTCGGCCGCGAGACTGGCGTAGCTCTGCTCCCGCTCCAGCCCGATCCAGCGGCGACGCAGCTTCTTCGCCACCGCCCCCGTGGTGCCGGTGCCGAAGAACGGGTCCAGCACCACATCGTCCACCTTGGTTGAGGACAGCAGCACCCGGTACAGCAGCGCCTCCGGCTTCTGCGTCGGGTGCGCCTTCTGGCCGTTGCCGTCGCGCAGCCGCTCCGCTCCGGTGCACAGGGGCAGCGTCCAGTCGCTGCGCATCTGCAAGTCCTCGTTCAGCGCCTTCATCGCCTCATAGGCGAAGTAGTATTTGGCGTCCTTGGACTTGGCGGCCCAGATCATCGTCTCGTGCGCGTTCTGGAACCGGCGGCCTTTGAAGTTCGGCATCGGATTGGTCTTGCGCCAGACGATGTCGTTCAGGATCCAGTAGCCCAGGTCCTGCAGGATGGCGCCCACCCGGTAGATGTTGTGGTAGCTGCCGATCACCCACAGCGTGCCGTCGTCCTTCAGGGCGTGGCGCGCCGCCCCCAGCCAATCGCGGGTGAAGCGGTCGTAGCTGGCGAAATCCTCGAACCGGTCCCACTCGTCGTCGACCCCGTCCACCCGGGTCTGGTTAGGGCGCATCAGCTCGCCATTGAGCTGCAGGTTGTAGGGCGGGTCGGCGAAGACCATGTCGACGCTCCCCGCCGGCAGGTCGCGCATCAGCATGGCGCAGTCGCCGACCAGGATGCGGTTGGTCGGGAGCGTAAGGCTCTTGGAGGACTGGCTCATGGACGGGCGCCCGGGGCTGTGGAAAGCGGGGAAAACCTGCGAATCGGACCCCGGACACTGAATCACGGGCGATTCGGCGTCAACCGATTTCTCTAGGAAGACTCAAAGGAGTCAGAGGCTTAGCGACAGTTGTTTCGACACCGGCGCAAAGGATCGTCGGTGCTGCGGCGTGACCCCCAACCTGTTGATCGCGTCCATATGCTCGGCGGTGCCGTAACCGGCGTTCCGTTCCCAGCCATAGCCGGGGTGCCGCCGGGCGAGATCGGCCATGATCCGGTCCCGCGTCACCTTCGCCAGGATGGAGGCGGCCCCGATCGACAGGCTCAGCGCGTCCCCGTCCACCAGCGTCTCCGCCCGGCAGTCAAGGCCCGGCGGGCGGCGGTTACCGTCCACCAGCGCGCAGGCCGGCCGCACCGGCAGGGCCGCCACCGCCCGTCGCATGGCCAGGAACGTGGCCTGCAGGATGTTGAGATCGTCGATCTCCGCCACGCTGGCCTCACCGATGCCGTGCGGGCACTCCGCCACGATGCGGTCGAACAGGGCTTCGCGGGCCGTCGGTTTCAGCACCTTGCTGTCGTCCAGTTTCGCGCACCAGTCCGGCAGCGGGCCGCAGGGCAGGATCACCGCCGCCGCCACCACCGGCCCCGCCAGCGGACCCCGCCCGGCCTCGTCCACCCCGCACACGGGGAAGTCCGGCGCGTGGCCGAGGCGAAGCTCGTGGGAAAGGTCGGGCATCGGGCGGGGTTGACCCATATCAAGGCGCATGGTTCGCCGGGCGACGCACAGTCGGGAAAAGCCAGGAAAGGCCGGTCCCGGAATGCGCCCCGATCTCGTCGAGAAGTACCGCAGCCAGCGCGTGCCGCGCTACACCAGCTATCCCAGCTCCCCGCATTTCACCGCCGATATCGGCGGCGACGCCTACCGCCGCTGGCTGGGGGAACTGGGCGGCACCAGCCACCTGTCGCTTTACGTCCATGTGCCCTTCTGCCGGTCCATGTGCTGGTACTGCGGCTGCCACACCACCATCGTCCCGCACGACGATCCGGTGCTGCGCTACCTCGCCGCCCTCACGAAGGAGGCGAAAACGGTCGGCGCCCTGGTGCCGGACGGCCCGGCCGTCAGCCACCTGCATTTCGGCGGCGGCACGCCCACGCTGATGCCGGCGGCGTCCTTCATCACGCTGATGCGCGAGCTCCGCCACGCCTTCGCCTTTTCGCCCAGTGCCGACATCGCGGTGGAGATCGACCCCCGCACGCTCAAGGACGACATGCCCGACGCGCTGGCCGTCTCCGGCGTCACGCGGGCATCCCTGGGCGTTCAGAGCTTCGATCCGGAGGTCCAGAAGGCCATCAACCGCATCCAGACGCCGGAGATGACGGCCGCGGCCGTGGGCTCGCTGCGCCGCGCCGGCATCCGGGGCCTGAACCTGGACCTGATCTACGGCCTGCCGAAGCAGACGGTGCGAAGCTGCATCGAGACGGTGGAAACCGCGCTCGCCTTCGATCCCGACCGCTTCAGCGTCTTCGGCTACGCCCACATGCCGGGCTTCAAGGGCCACCAGTCCCGCATCGCGGAGGCGGACCTGCCCGACGCGGAGGAGCGGGTGCGCCAGACCCTGGCCATCGAGGACACGCTGCTCGCCAACGGCTATGTCCGCATCGGCTTCGACCATTTCGCCAAGCCGACGGACCCCATCGCCGTGGCCGCCGCGAACGGCACCCTGCGCCGGAACTTCCAGGGCTACACCACCGACGACGCCGACGCGCTGATCGGCCTCGGCGCTTCGGCCATCGGGCGGCTGCCGGACGGCTTCATCGCCAACATCGTGCCGGTGCCCGGATATATGAAGGCGGTGGAGGCGGACGGCCTCGCCGTCGGGCGCGGCTTCGCCATCCAGCCGGAGGACCGGCTGCGCTCCGACCTGATCGAGCGGCTGATGTGCGACTTCGAGGTGGATGTGGAGGCTGTGGCCCTGCGCCACGGCATCCACCCCGCCCGGGTCATGCCCGATCCGGACGCGCTGGAGGAGATGGAGGCCGACGGGCTGATCGAGCTGATCGGCACCCGCATCCGGGTGCGGGACGATGTCCACGCCCTGGTGCGCAGCGTCGCCGCCCTGTTCGACGCCTATCTCGATCCCGCCGGGCTGCGCCACAGCAAGGCCATCTGATCCCGCAACAAGCGCGCCCCGGGCCCGTTTCCCCTGCATCCGGAATGCGGGGAGGCGGGCCATGGAGGCGGACACGCTCTGGGCCGCGGCGGCGGCCAACACCAAGGCGGTGCTGGGCGGCATCGGCCTGGGACATCTGCCGAACCTGTTGCTGTTCGTCGGCGCGTTCCTGACGCTGGCGCTGGTCGGCTGGGCCGTCTGGCACCGGCGGGAGGAACCCGGCGGTTTCCTGCGCTTCCTGTTCCCGGCCCGCATCTGGCGCCATCCCTCCACCCGCGACGACGCGGTGCTGACGGCCATCAACCTCGTCCTCTCCCCGCTCAGCGCCATGCTGGCGGTGGCCACGGGCGGCTGGCTCGCCCACCTGACCAGCGTGGCCGTCAGCGGTGCCACGGGCTGGAACCCGTCCTTCGCCTGGGACCTCTGGTCCATCGCCGGGCTGACCCTGGCGTTGGCGCTGGTCAGCGACTTCGCCACATACGTCGTCCACCGTCTGCACCACACGGTCCCCTGGCTGTGGGAATTCCACAAGGTCCACCACTCGGCGGAGGTGCTGTCGCCGCTCACCATCTTCCGCAAGCATCCGGTCTTCGACCTGTGCAGCCGTATGCTGAAGGCCCTGCTGGTCGGGCCGTTGATGGGCCTCGTCTTCGCGCTGTTCGCCGGGCCCGTCGGCATCTGGACGGCGATGGGCACCAACGCCGTCTACGCCGCCTTCCACCTGGGCGGGGCGGGGCTGCGCCATTCCCATGTCTGGCTCAGCTACGGCCGGGTGCTGGAGCATGTGCTGATCAGCCCGGCCCAGCACCAGATCCATCACAGCCGGGAGCCCCGCCACTGGGACCGGAACTTCGGCCAGATGTTCGCCCTGTGGGACTGGATGTTCGGCAGCCTCTACGTGCCCAGGGGCCGCGAGCGCTTCCGCCTCGGCCTGGACGACGCCCCATCCCGCGATTTCGGCGGGGTGCGCGGCGGCCTGCTGCGCCCCTTCGCCCGCGCCTGGACCGTCTGGCGCGCGGGCCGCGTCAAAGCAGGGCGAGCTGGTCGCCGGGGGCGGGCGGCGGCTTGAACAGGCCGGTGTTCAGGTCCCAGCGCCGCTCGTTCATGCCCAGCCGGGCCAGCGCCAGCTTGAACCGGGCGCGCAGCATCTCCGCATAGGGGCCGGTGCCCTTCATCCGGGTCCCCCACTCGGATTTGTAAAGCGCACCCTCCCGGCTCTGCCGGATCAGGCTCAGCACCCGCTCCGCCCGGTTCGGCGCGTGTTCCCGCAGCCATTCCTGGAACAGGTCCGCGATTTCCAGCGGCAGGCGCAGCAGGATGTAGCTGGCCCGCGTGGCGCCGTGGTCCCGCGCCGCCTCCAGGATCGCCTCCATCTCGTGGTCGTTCAGCACCGGGATCATCGGGCTCGCCAGCACGGCGGTGGGCACGCCCGCCTGCGTCAGCTCCCGGATCGCCCGGAGGCGTTTCGGCGGCGTGCTGGCGCGCGGTTCCATCCGGCGGGCGAGGTCGCGGTCCAGCGTGGTCACCGACACCGCGACCTTGGCGAGGCCCTTGGCCGCCATCGGCGCCAGGATGTCCAGGTCGCGGGTCACCAGGGCCGATTTGGTGATGATGCAGACCGGCTGGTTGAAGTCGCGGCAGACCTCCAGGATCGACCGCGTCGTCCCCTCCGTCCGCTCCACCGGCTGGTAGGGGTCGGTGTTCGCCCCGATCGCCAGCGGCTGGCAGACATAGGACTTGGCCCGCAGCTCCTTCGCCAGCAGGGCCGCCGCCTCCGGCTTGCGGAACAGCCTGGTTTCGAAATCGATGCCGGGCGACAGGCCCAGATAGGCATGGGTCGGCCGGGCGAAGCAGTAGACGCAGCCATGCTCGCACCCCCGGTAGGGGTTCACCGACTGCTCGAAGGGGATGTCCGGGCTGTCGTTGCGGGCGATGACGGTGCGGGCCGTGTCGGTCAGCACGGTGGTGGTCAGCGCCGGCGGCTCCCAGTCGTCCTCCCCCGGCAGCGGGGCGCGGGCCCAGCCGTCGTCGATGGCCACACGGGCCTGCGCCTCGAACCGGCCCGCCCGGTTCGACACGGCCCCACGCCCCTTGACCGCGCGATCCGGCAGCTCGTCCACCATGCCGCGACGATACCCACTTGAAGGGAACAGAGCAAGAACGACGGCCTGGGCTCACCCCTCACCCCCCTCGCTAGTCGCCTCCGGCGTCTGCCAGAGGCGTCGCTCGGGACCCTCTCCCGAAAGGGAAGAGGGGGAACTTGGGCCGCCGCCGTCTCTTGCAGCAAGCATGTGCCCGCAGGATCGACCGTGGCCCCGGTAAACCCTCTCCCCTTGCGGGAGAGGGTGGCGAACGCGAGTGAGCCGGGTGAGGGGTCGGGCAACGCCCCCTTGCCCCGCCCCGGCCTTTGCGCTCTTCTGCGGCGCGCCCGATACCGGAGGACCCCCATGGCGTTCGTCGTTCCCGCCCCCGAAGCCCCCAGCCTCGCCGTCGCCGGGTCGACGGACCGGTTCCCGGTGCGGCGGATCTACTGCGTCGGCCGCAACTACGCCGACCACGCGAAGGAGATGGGGGCCGATCCGACGCGGGAGCCGCCCTTCTTCTTCATGAAGCCGGCCGACGCGGTGGTGCCGGACGGGGCCGACGTGCCCTATCCGCCCGGCACATCCAACCTGCACCACGAGGTGGAACTGGTGGTCGCCATCGGCCACCGGGGCCGCGACGTGGCACCGGAGGCGGCGCTGAACCTCGTCTGGGGCTACGCGGTCGGCAACGACCTGACCCGGCGCGACCTGCAGACCGCCGCCAAGGGCAAGGGCCACCCGTGGGAGGTGGGCAAGGGCTTCGACCACAGCGCGCCCATGGGGCCGCTGCACCCCGCCGCGACCGTCGGGCACCCGTCCAAGGGGGCCATCACCATCGCCGTGAACGGGGTGGAGAAGCAGCGCGGCGACCTGTCGGACATGATCTGGTCGGTGCCGGAGATCGTGTCCCACCTGTCGAAGCTGTTCGTCCTGATGCCGGGCGACCTGATCATGACCGGCACGCCGGCCGGCGTCGGCCCGGTCGTGCGGGGCGACACGCTGGTCTGCGACATCCAGGGCCTGGGGACCCTGACGACGCGGATCGTATAGGGCCCTAAGCGAACGGATTATCGTCCAGGGGTGCCGCGTCCAGCGGATGGTCGGCGCGCGGGGTGCCCAGCCGGTCGGGGCTGTCCGGGTTCATCCACCAGGACGCCTCGGCCAGCTTGCCCTCGAATATCTCCAGCACCGGCTTCTGCAGCTTGTCCACCAGCACCATGTCGTGGGTGGCGACGATGACGGTGCTGCCCAGTTTGTTCAGCTCGATGAACAGCCGCATGATCTTCATCGACATGGCGCGGTCGATGTTGCCGGTGGGCTCGTCCGCCACGATCAGCTTGGGGCTGGTGATGACGGCACGGGCGATGGCGACCAGCTGCTTCTGCCCGCCCGACAGGGTGGGCGGCAGGGCGCCCATCTTGTCGGCCAGACCGACCCAGCTCATCAGGTCGGTCACCCCCTCCTTCACCTTCTTCTCCTGATAGCCCGCGATCCTGAGCGGCAGGGCCACGTTGTCGAACACCGTCATGTGGTCCAGCAGGCGGAAATCCTGGAACACCACGCCGATGCGCCGGCGCAGCCCCGGCCATTCGGCGCGGGGCGTCTTGCTCATCGGCTGGCCGAACAGGGTGATCAGCCCCCGGCTCGGCCGTTCCGACAGGGTCAGCAGCTTCAGCAGCGAGGATTTGCCCGCACCCGTGGGCCCGGTCAGGAAGTGGAACGTCCCCGGCTCCAGCGCGAAGCTGATGTCGCGCAGGACCTCGGGCCCGCTGCCGTACCGCAATCCCACATTCTCGAAGCGGACCAAGACGCACCAGTTCCTTCGCGAAATTCCATAGGGCGCCATTCTATCGGGACGGCCGCCCCGGAAACAGACCGATCTGGTGCCGCATGACATCTGTCACCTAGCCCGGCTGACCCCCGGCACTGCACAGGCATCCCGCACCGGTCGATGCTGTCCCCGTCGAACTGACGGCGGAGGGTGCGATGGATGCGGAGGGGGCGGCGGTGACGCTGCGGCGGGCGGCCAAGCGCTACGGCGGGACCGTGGCGCTGGACGGCCTCGATCTGGAGGTCGCCGGCGCAGGCGTGACCGCCATCCTGGGTCCGAACGGGGCGGGCAAGAGCACGGCCGTGGGCCTGATGCTGGGCCGCCTGCTGCCGGACGCCGGCGAGGTGCGGCTGTTCGGCCGCGACCCGCGCGACCTTGCCGCCCGCCGCCGGGTGGGCGCCATGCTCCAGTCCGCCACCCTGCCGCCGCAGCTCACCGTGCGGGAACAGGTCGCCCTGTTCGCCGGATACTACCCATCGCCCCTTCCGGTGGCCGAGGCGATCAGGCTGGCCGGGCTGACAGGGCTTGAGGACCGGCGCTGCCGGGCGCTCTCCGGCGGGCAGCAGCGGCGGGTGCAGTTCGCGCTCGCCCTGGTCGGCCGGCCCGACCTGCTGGTGCTGGACGAGCCCACCGTGGGCCTCGATCTGGAGGCGCGCCGCGCCCTCTGGGCCTCGGTGCGGGCGCTGGTCGCGGGCGGGGCCGGGGTGATCCTGACCACCCACCACCTGGAGGAGGCGGAGGCGCTGGCCGACCGCATCGTCGTCATCGACCGGGGCCGCGTGCTGGCCGACGACACGGCGGCGGGCGTGAAAGCCATGGTGGCGACCCGCACCATCCGGTGCCGCACGGCACTTCCCGACGCCACGCTGCGGGCGATGCCGGACGTGCGGTCGGTGGCCCGCTCCGGCGTCCACGCCGTGATCGCCACCGCCGAGGCGGAGCGCACATTGCGCGCCCTGCTGGGCGCCGACCCAGACCTCGCCGACCTCACCGTGACCGGCGCCAGCCTGGAGGAGGCGTTCGTCAGCCTCACCGGCGCGCAAGCCGCCGATCCCCTCGTAGCCCCAGCCGAACGGAGCGTCGCATGACCGCCGCCACCCTTGCCATCGCCGCGCGGGAAAGCCGTGCGGAGCTTCTGAAGGCCCTGCGCACGCCGGAATACGTCGTCCCCACGCTGGTCTTCCCACCCGCCTTCTACGCCCTGTTCGGCCTCGCCCTGGCGCGGGACGCCAGCGCCAGCCTCTATCTGATGGCCACGTACGGCGTCTTCGCCGCCCTGGGCCCGGCCCTGTTCGGCTTCGCCACCGGTGTCGCCTTCGAGCGGGAGCAGGGGCTGCTGGCCCTGAAGCGCGTCTTCCCCATGCCGGCCTGGGCCTACCCGGCGGCCAAACTGGCGACGGCGCTGTCCATGACCTTCGTCCTGCTGCTGGTGCTCTATGCCCTGGCGGTCTTCGCGGGCGGCGTGCGCCTCGCGCCGGGGGCGTGGGCGCTGATGCTGGCGGTGCATCTGGGCTCCGTCTTCCCCTTCGCCCTGATGGGCATCGTGCTGGGCTACAGCCTGAAGGGCCAGGGCGCCGTCGCCATCGCCAACGTCCTGTTCTTCCTGCTCTCCATCGTCGGCGGGCTCTGGATCCCGCTGCATGTGATGCCGGCCTGGATGGGGCAGGCGGCGGTCCTGCTGCCCTCGTACCATCTGGCCGAACTCGCCCTCACCGTGGCCGGCTACGAGCGCGGCCCCGCGACACCGACCCATCTGGGCGTGGTGGCGCTCTGGTGCGTCCTCATGGCCGGGGTTTTCGCCATCGTGCAGCGTCGCGCTGCCATGTGACGGGCGGGCTGCTAGGATGCGCGCCATGATGATCGGGGCGGACAGGGGCAAGCCGGTGGACGGCGCAGTGGGGGGTACGGTCTGGGACCGGGTCAAGGCCACGCTCCGCCCGGACCGCCCCTATGTCTGGCTCGCCTACCTGCCGCTCTACGGGATCGGCTGGTTCTGGCGCCCGCCCTCGGCGATGGAGCTGGCGGCGGCCGCCATCGGGCTCGCGCTGTTCCTCTGGCTCTATCTGCGCGGCGCCTGCTTCGAGGACCGCCGCGCCCTGCCGTACCTCGCGGGAATCGTGCTGGTCGGCTTCGCGCTGTCGTACTTCTCCGGCAACTACTCGCTGCTCGCCGTCTACGCCGCCGCCCTGGCCGGGTCGATCCGGCCGCGCAGGCTCGCCTGGCGGACCATCGCCGCGATCGCCGGGTCGGTCTGCCTGTTCTCGCTGGCCATCGGCGCGCCGTTCCTGTTCTGGGCGCCGGGGGTGTTCATGTCCGTCATGGTCGGCGTCGGCACCGTCTTCACCGCCACGCTGGAGGACAAGAACCGGGAGCTGGAGCGGTCGCGGGCGGAAATGCAGGCCCTGTCGGCGGCGGCCGAGCGTGAGCGCATCGCCCGCGACCTGCACGACCTGCTTGGGCACACCCTGACAGTCGTGGCGGTGAAATCCGACCTCGCGGCCAAGCTCGCCGACCGCGACCCGCCGCGCGCCAAGCGGGAGATGGAGGAGCTGGCCGGCATCGCGCGCGGCGCCCTGGCCGACATCCGCGCCGCCGTCAGCGGCATGCGCGGCACGGCCCTGTCGGCCGAGCTGGCGCAGGCCCGCCGCGCGCTCGCCTCCGTCGATGTGGCCTTCACCTGGCAGGGGCCGGACTCGGCCCTTCCGCCCGCCGTGGAGGCGGCCTTCGCCATGCTGCTGCGGGAGGGCGTGACCAACGTCGTCCGCCATGCCGGGGCGGCGCGCTGCGACGCGCGGGTCGATGTGGCGGACGGTATCGCCGTGCTCACCCTCGCCGATGACGGGGTCGGCGGGGCGGTGGCACCGGGCAACGGCCTCGCCGGGATGTGTCAGCGCGTGGAGGCGCTGGGCGGCACGCTGGAAGTCGACGGCGCAGACGGCATGACGATCCGCGCCCGCGTCCCGCTCGCCGGCCTCGAGCCCTTGCCCAAAGCGGAAACGGAGGTCGCGTCATGATCGAGGTGGTGGTCGCCGAGGATCAGGCCATGGTGCTGGGCGCGCTCTCGGCCCTGCTGGAGCTGGAGGGGGACATCAAGGTTGTGGGTCGCGCGGCCGATGGGCGCGCCGCCCTCGACCTCGTCCGCGCCCACCGCCCGGACCTGCTGGTGGCCGACATCGAGATGCCGGGGATGACCGGGCTGGACGTGGCGGCGGCCCTCCAGGCGGAGGGGGCGAAGACCCGCGTCCTGATCGTCACCACCTTCGGCCGTCCAGGATATCTGCGCCGGGCGCTGGAGGCCGGGGTGCGGGGCTACCTGCTGAAGGACACGCCCAGCGACACGCTGGCCGCCGCCGTGCGCAAGGTCGCCGCCGGGGGCCGGGCCATGGCGCCCGAGCTGATGGAGGCGGCCTGGGACGCCGCCGACCCGCTGAACGACCGGGAGCGCCAGCTCCTGCGGCTGGCGGAGGAGGGGCGCAGCAACAAGGAGATCGCGGAGCTGCTGGGCCTCTCGCCCGGCACGGTGCGCAACTACCTGCACGAGGCCTCCCAGAAGCTCGACGCCGCCAACCGCGTCGAAGCCGCCCGCATCGCCCGCGCCAACGGCTGGCTCTGAAAGTAATTCGCCTTTGCAGCGACTCTCCTTTCCCAGGGGGAGAGGGAGGGACCCGAGCCGTCAGGCTCGGGAGGGTGAGGGGGTACGGACCATCCAGATGGCCTTGAACTGAGTGCCGGCGATTGCCTGGAAGCACCGTAACCCCTCTCCCTCCCACCACTGCGCGGCGGGCCCCTCCCTCCCCCACAGGGGGAGGAAGGGACGGGCGAAGTCTCTGAAATACCAACCTTTCCCTCTCCCCTTGCGGGAGAGGGTCCCGAGCGCAAGCGAGGGGGGGGAGGGGTAACGGTTCCTCTCCAGTGTGGCCGCACCCCGAAACGGAACCGGCCGCGCCCCCTGGGAGCGCGGCCGGCAGCAAGTCGGGACTGTGCGAGGGATCAGCAGCCCGCACCCACGGCTTCCGCCTCGATCACCGGGCGGGACTGCGGCTGCATCGGCACCAGGCCCGCGCGCTCGAAGTTCGAAAGCGTCTCCTGCGCCCAGGCCTTCAGGTCCGTCAGGCCGCCATGGCCGGTCCAGACGTCGACGCCGTAGCGCTTCTCGAGGTCCACCTCGGTCAGCTTCAGCGCGTCGCGGACGGAGATGAACTCCTTCTCCAGCAGGTTCCAGATGTCGCTCTCGCAGCGCTTCATGGTGATGATGCCGACACCCATCCCCTGGAACGCCTTCAGCCGCTTGAAGGCCGGGTCGTTCTCGTAGGGGGCGAAGCTGCCCGCCACCTCGTTCAGCACGACGTAGCGCCGGCCCAGCGGCAGCCATTCGTTCTTGTCGAAGCTGTACTGGATCAGGGCGCGCGCGTCCTCGATCGCCTGGCTCTCGGCCTTGGTGGTGACCACCATGTCCAGCGGGGCGGTGTTCCGGCGGCGCAGCAGGGCGCCGGCGTTCCGCGCCTCGGCCCAGGCGAACAGCTCGGACGCCACGTTGGCGCCCACGTCGATCACATAGCCGCCGTCCAGCAGGGTGCGGCCGAACTCGTCCCAGTACTTGATGGCTAGGTTCGGGTCGGTGGAGGTCTTGATCTTGGTCAGGTCCTCGCCGACGCCCAGCTCCTTCACCGCCGGGAACAGGCGGCCGAACTTGGAGCGCTGGTTCAGGTTGTCGCTGTCGGCGGCGGCCAGCTTGGCGGGTACGCCCTTCTGCTCGTGCTGCAGCACCAGCATCTGCGCCACCAGCGTCTTGCCCTGGCCGCCCGTCTTGGCCATCGAAATGAAGGTCCGGGTCATCGTCTCGCTCTCCTGCCCGCGCGCCGGCGGAATGAACTCGTGTCGTTGCGGCGGGGCCGCCTGGAGTGTCGCCTCCAGAGCCTTCGGCCCCGACGCCTGGGCCGGCAAGGCTTTCCCCTTGCGGCGTGTCGCTGTGGACATCGGGCCTCTCTCCGTTAGGCCGCGAATCGTTACCCGTTTTCGGTAATCCCTTCAATGGCGCGGGGCGTGAAGGCCGATTTTTCGCTTCGCCTCTGTCCGATCGATTTCACAAGCGTGGGAGGCGGGCTTTACGGAACGGGCCGGTTCGGATCATCTGTCGGCCATGATCCCCCGCCTGTCCGTCGTGATCCCGACCCTGAACGCCGCCACCGGCCTGCCGGCGACGCTGGCGTCCCTGGCGCCGTGGCGGAGGGGGCTGGAGATCGTGGTCTGCGACGGCGGCTCCACCGACGGTACGCCCGCCCTGGCGGTGGCGGCCGGCGCCCGGTTGGTGACGGTGCCGCGCGGACGGGGGCCGCAGCTCGCGGCCGGGGCCGGCGCGGCAGGGGGCGACTGGCTCCTGTTCCTGCACGCCGACACCCGGCTGGACCCGGGCTGGGCCGACGCCGTCGCCAGCTTCATCGCCGATCCGGCGAACCGGGTCCGGGCCGCGCATTTCCGCTTCGCGCTTGACGCCGACCATCCCCGCGCCCGCCGGTGGGAGGCGCTGGTCGCCTGGCGCTGCCGGACCCTGGCGCTGCCCTATGGCGACCAGGGCCTGCTGATCCACCGCGACCTCTACCGCGCCGTCGGCGGCTACCGCCCGCTGCCGCTGATGGAGGATGTGGACATCGTCCGCCGGCTGGGGCGGGCGCGGCTGGTCGGGCTGGACGTGCCGGCGGTCACCTCCGCCGCCCGCTGGGAACGCGACGGATGGGTGCTGCGCTCCGCCCGCAACCTTTTCTGTCTGTCGCTGTGGTTCCTGGGTGTGCCGCCGCGCCTGATCGCCAGGGTCTACGGATGATCCGGCCGACGCTGATCGTGCTCGCGAAGGCGCCGCGCATGGGCCGGGTGAAGACGCGGCTGGCGCGCGGCATCGGGCAGGCGCAGGCGCTGCGCTTCTACCGCGCCACGCTGGCCCGCACCCTGCGCGTCCTGGGCCGCGATCCGCGCTGGGACCGTGTGCTGGCGGTCGCACCCGACCCCGCGCTGTCCGGCTGGCCGAAGGATTGGCGCGCGGTGCCCCAGGGTGGGGGCGACCTCGGCGTGCGCATGCTTCGCCATCTGGCCCGGGCCCCCGGCCCCGCCGTGCTGATCGGCGGCGACATCCCGGGCGTGACCCCCGCCGCCATCGCCCGCGCCTTCCGCGAACTGCGTCGCCATGCCGTCGTCTTCGGTCCGGCGGAGGATGGGGGCTACTGGCTGATCGGTACCCGCCGCCCGCCGCGCGACCTGAACGCCCTCTCCGGTGTGCGCTGGTCCACGCCCCACGCGCTGGCCGACAGCATCGCCGCCCTGGGCCTCGAGCCCGGCTTCACCGACACGCTGCGGGACGTGGACGACGCGGACGCCTACCGCCGGCGCGGTCAGGCCTTGGGCTTCTGATGCTCCAGCAGCCGGGGCATCAGCTCCACCAGGTTGCAGGGGCGGTGCCGGTTGTCGAGCTGCCATTTCAGGATCAGGTCCCAGCCGTCGCGGCAGGCGCCGGGGCTGCCGGGCAGGGCGAACAGGTAGGTGCCGCCCGCCAGCCCGCCGACGCACCGGCTCTGCAGCGCGCTGGTGCCGATTTTCTCGTAGCTGAGCTGGCGGAACAACTCGCCGAACCCGTCGATCCGCTTCTCGAACACGGCGTCGAACGCCTCCGGCGTCACGTCGCGCCCGGTCAGGCCGGTGCCGCCGGTGGAGATCACCACGTCCACCGCCGGGTCTGCGATCCAGCCGCGCAGCTTGGCGACGATCGCCTCCACATCGTCCTTCACGATCTCCCGCGCCACGACCGTGTGGCCGTCCGTCGTGATCCGCTCCACCAGCGTGTCGCCCGACTTGTCCGTGGACAGGTCGCGTGTGTCCGACACGGTCAGGACCGCGATGTTCACCGGGATGAAGGGGCGGGTGTCGTCGATGCGGGCCATGGGGCTCTCAATCCGTGACGGAAACACGGGCGGGATGATTCCCCACCCGCGCGCCGGTGGGAAGCCCCCGCCTCTTCAACACGAAGGCATGAAGACACAAAGACACAAAGGATTTGGCGCTCGGGACCACGCACGCGCTCTCCGGCATGGCTCGCCCGAGCCGGCCCCGGGCCGGCTCAATAGGGCCTCCAAGGTCCCATGCCGCCGCCGCCTTGGCATCTTCGTGCCTTTGTGTCTTCGTGCCTTCGTGTTGAAATCGGCCCTTGGGCAGGCGCCGTCCTGCCCATGTTGACACTGGAAGACCATGCCCCTCGACACCGCCTCCCACCGCCGCGCCGCCTTCGATCGGGACGGTTTCCTCGTGATCGAGGATTTCGCGAGCCCGGCCGACTGCGCCGCCCTCATCCGTCGCGCGGGCGACATCGTGGCCGGCTTCGACCCGGCGGAGGCAGCAAGCGTCTTCTCCACCGTGAACCAGGAGAAGACGAGCGACGACTGGTTCCTCACCTCCGGCGACCAGGTGCGCTGCTTCTTCGAGGAGGGGGCGTTTGCGCCCGACGGGTCGCTCCGCCAGCCGCTGGACCTTTCCATCAACAAGATCGGCCACGCCCTGCACGACCGCGACCCGGCCTTCGACCGCTTCTCCCGCGATCCGCGCCTCGCCGATCTCCTGGCCGATCTCGGCATGGCGCGGCCGCTGCTGATGCAGTCCATGTACATCTTTAAGCAGCCGCGCATCGGGGGCGAGGTGGTGTGCCACCAGGACGCGACCTTCCTCTACTCCGACCCGCCGACCGTCATCGGCCTCTGGTTCGCGCTCCAGGACGCGACGGTGGACAATGGCTGCATGTGGGCGCTGCCCGGCGGCCACCGGGCGGGGCTGAAGTCCCGCTTCGTGCGCAGGCCCGGGGGCGGTGTGCGCATGGACGTGCTGGACCCCACCCCCTGGCCGCCCGTGTCGCCGGAGAACGGCTATGTCCCGCTGGAGGCGAAGGCCGGAACCCTCATCGTCCTGCACGGCCTGTTGCCGCACCTGTCTGGCCCCAACACCTCCGACCGCTCCCGCCACGCCTACGCAGTCCACTGCGTCGACGCCGCCGCCAGCTACCCCGCCGACAACTGGCTCCAACGCCCCCCGTCCTTCCCGGCGCGGGGGTTCTGAGCGACGGTCCTGTGGGGCCGGAGCACGTTGGAGAACTTGGTTTTCCACCACAAAGACACCAAGACACAAAGGGGGCGGTGATGCCCCGCAAGCGGCGCTCTTCCCATCATCGAATGAGCCGGCTCCGCCGGCTCGAGAAAGTGAACCGCCGAACCTCTTTGGCGAGCAGAAGGACTTTGTGTCTTCGTGTCTTTGTGGTGGAAAATAGCCATGGAACGGCAGGGCTCACTTCATGGCGGTAAGCTCGTTATCCCCGGAAATCGAGGCCGCGGCCCGCGAGGTCGTCGACAGCGCCTTCAAGGTGCACAGGGAGTTGGGTCCGGGCCTGCTTGAATCGGTCTACGAGGCCTGCCTCGTTCATGAACTCGGCAAGCGTGCTATCCCATTCCAGCGTCAGAAATCCGTTCCGGTTCGATATGACGGCGAAATGATCGATACCGGGCTGCGACTGGATCTCGTCGTTGCCGACGTCCTCGTGGTGGAATTGAAGGTCGTCGACCATCTCTTGCCGGTCCACAGGGCCCAGCTCATGACATACCTGAAGCTCACGGGCATTCGCCTTGGGCTGCTGATCAACTTCAATGTCGCCCTGATCAAGGACGGCATCCACAGGATCGTGCGCTAGCCCAATCGCTCGCTCAGCGCCAGCCAGTCCTTCCATGCCTCCCGCTTCGCCACCGGGTTCCGCAGCAGGTATGCCGGGTGCAGCATCGGCATCGCCGGCACCGCCGCCGCCATTCCCGGCGCCTTGTACTCGAACCACCGCCCGCGCAGCCGGGTGATGCCCTCCGGACGGGCCAGCAGGGACTTGGCGCTGATCCCGCCCAGGAACACCAGCAGATCGGGCTTCATCAGTTCGATGTGCCGTTCCATGAAGGGCAGGCAGGCGGCGATCTCCCCGTCCGTCGGGCTGCGGTTGCCGGGCGGGCGCCAGGGCAGCATGTTGGTGATGTAGACGGCCTTGGCGGGGTCCTCCGCCTTCCGGTCCAGGCCGACGCAGGCCAGCATCCGGTCCAGCAGCATGCCCGCCGGTCCCACGAATGGCAGGCCCTGCCGGTCCTCCTGCTCGCCCGGCGCTTCGCCCACCAGCATCACGCGCGCCTGCGGGTTCCCGTCCGCGAAGACGAGGTTCGTGGCCGTGTGCTTGAGCGCGCAGCCCTCGAACGCCGCCAGCGCCGCCTTCAGTTCGTCCAGCGTCTTCGCGGCACCCGCCGCCGCCCGCGCCATCTGGGCGGATTCGGCCGTGCCCAGCGGCGCCCCGTCCAGGTTTCCGGCCGGACGCGCCGGTGCGCGCGCGGGCTGCTGGACCGGGGCAGCCGGCGGTGGGGTCGGCCTGCGCGCGCGGGCGCCGACGGCCGTCCAGTCCGTCGGATCGTCGTTCACCGCCTCGTCGGCCCCGATCTCCGAAAGGAACCGGAGGGCCGCGACACTCTGCGCCAGTTCACTCATGGTTTGACCCTAGCACCGCTCCTATGTTTCTACATGTGCCTTCGCGGGTTTCGTTGAAAAAGCCGCCCGAAAACGGGTGCATCTAGGGGTTTGGGGACGGATATGGAACGCGAATCGATGCAGTACGACGTCGTGATCGTCGGCGCCGGCCCGGCCGGTCTGTCCGCCGCGATCCGGCTGAAACAGCTGTCGGCCGAGCAGGGCCACGACGTCAGCGTCTGCGTCATCGAGAAGGGGTCGGAGGTCGGCGCCCACATCCTGTCCGGCAACGTGCTGGACCCCAAGGCGCTGAACGAGCTGATCCCCGACTGGAAGGAGAAGGGGGCCCCGCTCCACACCCCCGTCACCGACGACCGCTTCTACGTCCTGTCGGAAACCGGCGGCTTCAAGATCCCGAACTTCCTGCTGCCGCCGCTGATGCACAACGACGGCAATTACGCGATCAGTCTGGGCAACCTCTGCCGCTGGCTGGCCCAGCAGGCGGAAGCCCTGGGGGTGGAGATCTATCCCGGCTTCGCCGCGGCCGAGGTCGTCTACAACGAGGACGGCAGCGTCAAGGGTGTCGCCACCGGCGACATGGGCATCGGCAAGTCCGGGGAGCAGACCGACCGCTACACGCCGGGCATGGAGCTGCACGGCACCTACACCTTCTTCGCCGAGGGGGTGCGCGGCAACCTGTCCAAGCAGCTGATGGATCGGTACGACCTGCGCCGCGACTGCGACGTCCAGAAGTACGGCATCGGCATCAAGGAGCTGTGGCAGATCGACCCCGCCAAGCACAAACAGGGCCTGGTGGTCCACACCCAGGGCTGGCCGCTGGACGCCAAGACCGCCGGCGGTTCCTGGATGTACCACCTGGAGGACAACCAGGTGTCCATCGGCTTCGTCGTGAACCTGGACTACTGGAACCCCCACCTCAGCCCGTTCGAGGAGTTCCAGCGCTTCAAGCGGCACCCGATGATCCGCACATATCTGGAGGGCGGCAAGCGCCTGTCCTACGGGGCCCGCGCCATCAACGAGGGCGGGCTGCAGTCCGTGCCGAAGCTGGCCTTCCCCGGCGGCGCCCTGATCGGCTGCTCGGCGGGCTTCGTCAACGTGCCCCGCATCAAGGGCACCCACAACGCCATGAAGACCGGCATGCTGGCGGCCGAGGCTGCCTACGCCCGGCTGAAGTCAGGTGCGGCCGAGGCCGGCAAGGGCGACACCCTCGACAGCTACGAGGCCGCCTGGAAGACCAGCTGGGCCTATGAGGACCTGCACAAGGTCCGCAACGTGAAGCCCGGCCTGAAGTGGGGCCTGGCGCTCGGGAACCTGCACGGCGGCATCCAGATGTGGCTGCACCAGCTGGGCCTGGGCTTCCTGCTGCCCTACACGCTGCGCCACAAGAAGGCCGACCACGAAAGCCTGGTCCCGGCCGACCAGGCGCCCAAGATCGCCTATCCGAAGCCCGACGGCGTCATCAGCTTCGACCGGCTCTCCTCCGTGTTCATCTCGAACACGAACCATGAGGAGGATCAGCCTGCCCACCTGAAGCTGAAGGACCCCTCGATCCCGGTCGCGCACAACTTGCCGATCTATGACGAGCCGGCGCAGCGCTACTGCCCGGCCGGCGTCTACGAGGTGGTGCGCGACGACGAGGGGAAGAACCCGCGCTTCGTGATCAACGCGCAGAACTGCGTCCACTGCAAGACGTGCGACATCAAGGACCCGCTCCAGAACATCGTCTGGACGGTGCCGGAGGGCGGCGGCGGCCCGAACTACCCGAACATGTGACGAAACGGCCCCGGGCGCTGGTCCGGGGCCGTCCGTCCTGCCGCGCATCAGTCCGCGTTTGCGGCGCAGCTCCCCCGGACGGATTGGCTGGTGGCATTGTCCACGAAAAGCGGTCCAGGGGACTGGTAGGGATCTTCCCAAACATCAGCCTTGCGGGCGCAGGTCTTATCGAAGGCCAGTTGGAACAGCTTCTTATTGAAGCATGGGTCGAACATATCCTTGTTATCGCTGATCGGCCGGACTCTGCCGTCCACGATGTCGGGTTCGCATTCTTCTTTGGCGGGGCCCGGAGGCAGTGTGATGTCCCAGGCGTCCGTGTACTTCACGCTCCAGCCGAGATCGTCCCCAAGCAGGCGCAGACGTTCGATGCCGGCGCGCAGTCCCTCGTCGGTGATCAGAGTGAACGTCCGTCGGCTGATGTTCAGCAGACCGCGTTGCGTGTCGGCCACCGTGACCCGGATGTCCCCGTTGACGATCAGGTGAAGCTCCGCCTTGCGGACGGAGCCGTCCGTCGGCAGACGGCCCGCTTCCACGGTGGGGCGTCCTGTGCGTTCGTCTTGAGGGCTTTCGCTAAGCAGGTCCGCAGCTTTCGCGACCTCCGCCGCTACCTCGGCGGTCACGAGCAAGTGCTGGCGCACGCCGCCATCAGTGTACATGCAGCCGTCGACGAACACCGGATCGAAGGCGATGGGGATCGCGGAGGCGGCCATGATCCGGTCGATGAAGCCGCGCACCCGCGTCTCGATCGGGATGCTGTCGTCCGCCGCGTAGGCGCCAAGGTCGAACACGTCCGCCTCGCCCGTATCCATGTTCGCGGCGGTGACCGCCAGTATGCGGCCGGAGCTGCGATACTCGGCGGCGACGGCCTCGATGAGCGCGGGTGTGACGATTCTCCCGAGCCTCTTGCGCAACGGTGCCGTGTCGAACAGCGCGTCCGACCAGAGCAGGGACAGGATGGACCGCTCGGTGAAGACATCCGTGTCGCTGATCGAGGTATAATTGCTCCGCAGGCTGGTCATGTCCGACGGGCGCCCGAGATAGACCAGCGGCGCAAGCAGCGCCCCCGTGCTCGACCCCGTGACGACGTCGAAGTGGCGCCAGGTCTTCTCCCCGCCCAGCTCGATGCCGGTCTCGTCCGGATTGAGCTGGCGCCAGGCGTTCAGCACACCGGCGCCGTATGCGCCCCAGGCGCCGCCGGTCGACAGCGCCAGGATGCGGACGGGTCGCTCTTTCTTGAGATCGGCCGCATCAAGTGCGGCGAGCCGCTTGGCCATGCCCTCCCGGATGGAGCGGCCGTCCTCGGGCGGCAGCAGGATCAGGCGGTTGAGCTTCGCGGCGGGCGCCGACGGGCCGGTTCCGATCAGGGACGGCAGTCCTGGCTGCGCCACGATCCGACCGCAACTGGCGGGGCGATCACCCGCACAGGCCCCCACCAGCAAGGTGGCACAAAGCAGCGCCGCGATCCTGCCCATCCGCATCGCCCCCTCCATTTCGTCCTTTCCGTGGTATCGCCAAAGACAGTACAACTTTTGTGGTAATCCGACCAGAGGGGCGCGAAGGGGTGGCCGCCAATCGACGCCGACGGCGCGGTGCTCCGAAATCGCACTGCGATTCCGCACTTTGTCACGTAGGATTATTGATCGTTTAAGCCTTCCGCGCGTACGCTTGTGTCCCGCGCCGCAGCAAGCGGCCACGATCGAACGGGCCCGGACGGGTCCTTGGGAAACGGGCAGAGACATGGGTTTCCTGACTCTCCGGCGGCGCACGGCGTTCCTCGGCACGGCACTTCTGGGCGTGGGCTTCGCCGCCATGGCCGTCCCCGGTGCGGGTCCGGCGCTGGCCGAGACGCCCGCGAAGGTCAAGGCCGAACGGCCGCGCAGCCCCTATGCAAGCTATCTCGTCGGCCGGGCCGCCCAGGCGGGTGGGGACTGGTCCTCCGCCGCCACGCACCTGACGGCGGCCCTGGCCCACGATCCCGACAACGTGCCGCTGATGCGCCGGACCTTCCTGCTGCATCTCGGCAACGGCGACACGACCGAGGCGGTCAAGCTCGCCGCCCGCCTGCGCGAGAAGCAGGCCGACAGCTTCCTGGCCGCCAGCCTGCTGGTGGCGGAGGATCTGGCCCGCGGCCGGGCGGCCGACGCGGCGGCGCGGCTCGACGCCCTGCCCAAGGACGGCCTCGGCAAATACGTGACCCCGCTGCTGACGGCCTGGACCAAGGTCGCGCTGGGCGACACCGCCGCCGCGCTCGAGGCGCTCCAGGCCCTGGACGGCGGGTCCGGCTTCAAGGCCCTGGGCCATCTCCAGGCCGCCCTGATCCTCGACATGAAGGGCGACGTGAACGCCGCCGCCGAGCGTTACGCCCTGGCGCTGGAGGGCACGCGGCCCCTGCGGCTGGTGCAGCTCACCGCCGACTTCATGCGCCGCCAGGGTGAGCTTGAGACCGCCAGGGACCTCTACCGCGACTTCCTGATCGACTTCCCCGACAATCTCCTGGCCACGCACGAGCTGGCCCGCCTCGACACCGCCAAGGCGGGCGGCCCGCCGCTGGTCGACACCCCGGCGGAAGGGCTGGCGGAGGCGCTGTTCGACGTCGCCGCCGCCCTGCAGGGGGAGGGGGCCCAGGACATGGCCCTGCTTTATGGCCGCATCGCCCTGCATCTGCGTCCGGACCAGCCGCTGACCCAGCTCCTGGTCGGGGAGGCGCTGATGGGCCGGGAACGGCACGCGGAGGCCCTGGCCGTGTTCCGCTCCGTCTCCGGCGGCCCCGCGGCCACCTGGACCCCGCGCCTGCGGGAGGCGGACGCGCTCCGCCGCCTCGGCCGGCAGGAGGAGGCGCGCAAGCTCTTGGAGGCGATGGCGGCCGAGCGGCCGGAGCGGACGGACGCGCTGGCCCGGCTGGGCGACATGCACCGCATGGCCGGCCGCGACGCCGAGGCCATCGCGGCCTACGACGCCGCGCTCGGCCGCGTGGGCGGCGGCACCGTCCGGCCGCACTGGGTCCTGCACTACGCCCGCGCCATGGCGCTGGACGGCGCCAAGCGCTGGCCGGAGGCGGAGGCGGCGCTGAAGGCGGCCCTCGCCCTCAACCCCGACAATCCGCATGTGCTGAACTATCTGGGATACAGCTGGGTCGACCGGGGCGAGCGGCTGGAGGAGGGCAAGGACCTGATCGCCCGCGCCCTGGAGCAGCGGCCGGACGACGGCCACATCGTCGACAGCATGGGGTGGGCCGCCTTCCGGCTGGGCGACTACGCCACGGCGATCCGGTATCTGGAACGGGCGGTGGAGCTGCGGCCCCTCGACCCCGTCATCAACGACCATCTGGGCGACGCCTACTGGGCCGCCGGGCGGATGACGGAGGCGCGGTTCCAGTGGCGCCGCGCGGCCCAGCATGCCGACGATCCCGCCATGCGCCAGACCGTGGAGCGGAAGCTTGAACAGGGCCTGACCCTGCCGAAGACGGCCGCCTCCGGTACGCAGGCGGGTGTCGCCGCCGGGGCCGCGTCGGGCGGGACAAACGCCGCACCCTGATGCTATCAGGGCCGGCATGTCCCGTGCGATCCGGGCGGCCGCGCCCGCCAAGCTGAACCTCTATCTGCATGTCCTCGGCCGGCGGCCCGACGGCTACCACGAGCTCGACAGCCTTGTCGCCTTCGCCGACCTCGCCGACAGCGTGGAGGTCCGCCCCGCCGACCGCTTCTGCCTGACGATCGACGGTCCCTTCGCAGCCCCCCTGCTGGCTGAGGATCCGGAGCGGAACCTCGTCACCCGCGCCGTCCGGATGCTGGCCGCCGAGCTTGGCCGGGCGCCGGACGTGGCCGTGCGCCTGACCAAGCGGCTGCCCGTCGCGGGCGGCATCGGCGGCGGCTCCTCCGACGCGGCGGCGGCCCTGCGGGCGCTGGCCCGGCTCTGGGATTTGGCCCCCGACGATCCGCGACCGGCCCGCGTGGCGCCACGGCTGGGGGCCGACGTGCCGGTCTGCCTGTTCGGCCGCACCGCCGATTTCGGCGGGGTCGGCGACCGGGTGGAGGCGGCACCCGCCCTGCCGCCGGTGGCGGTGCTGCTGGTCAACCCCGGCGTGGCGCAGCCGACGAGGGACGTCTTCGCCGCCCGCACGGGTCCCTTCGGTGCGGCCGGCCGGCTGGAGCGGGCGCCGGTGGACGCCGCCGACCTCGCCCGGCTGCTCGCGGCGCGGCGCAACGACCTCGCCGACCCTGCGGCCCGGCTCGCCCCCGTCATCGGGGATGTGACGGCGCGCATGACCGGCGCACGCGGATGTATGTTCACCCGCATGTCCGGCAGCGGCGCCACCTGCTTCGGCCTGTTCGCGGATCGCGCGGCGGCGGAGGCGGCGGCGGCGGCCATCCGGGTGGAACGTCCGGGCTGGTGGGCGGCGGCCGGGCTGCTGACGGACTCGGCCGCCGGCGTGGACGCCGCCTGATCCCGGCTTCTCCCCGGCTCAGCCCCGGCCGGCCCCGCCGCGCAGATGCCCCAGCAGCGCCTGTGTGGCCCGGCCGTCCACCGGCAGGCCGTTCGCCTTCTGATAGGCGCGGATCGCGGCCGCCGTGCGCTTGCCCAGGTGCCCGTCGGGCCGGCCGACCTTGTAGCCGGCGGCGGCCAGCCGGGTCTGGATCTCCTTCACGCCCTTCTTGTCCACCGGCACCGCGCGGGCCTGCCGCGCCGCCGACCCCTGGGCCGCCTCACGCTGCGGCTTCGGGGCGGTGGTCGCCGCCGCCGTGGTCAGCGCCGCCGCGTTCAGGGCGCCCTCGGGCGTGCCGGCCATGGCGACGTTGCGCTGGCCGCTCGCAAGCCTGTCCAGGGCCGCCTTGCCGGTGGCGTCGCCCGCGTGCCAGCACTTCACAGTGTCAGGGAAGGAGCGGATGGCCTGCTTGTCGTCAACGGTGATGTGCCAGGACGCCTGACGGACGTTGCCGTTGGACTGGAGGTTGGCGTGCGCCTGGGCGTCGGCACCGGGGTCGGTGTTGCCCGTCTCGTGGACGGTGATAGAGGTACAGGGGTTGCCCTCGCCGGATGTCCTGGCGCGAGAGGTGACGAGTTGGTTCTTGATTTTCATGGGCGCCTCGGGACGGTGGGCACGCAAAAGGGTCGCCCCGCGTGATGGCGAGGCGACCCCTTCGGTGGCGGTAGTTACTCGGACTGGGTAAGGCGCTCAATCTCGCGAGCGAGGGCGGCACTGCGAGCCTTCTCGACGGCCAACGCACGGTGCGTGGCGGCGAGTTCGTCGGTCAGCGCCGTGATGATGTCGTTCACGTCGAGCTGCGGATCGGTCATTCGTAAAACTCCATACGTCGGGTCAGTCCCACACGGGGCCGAGGTAGTCGATGCGAACCTGCGTCGCGGGGTTGGACGGGTTGCCGGAAAAGACCTTCGGGTCATTCACGACGGTACGGATCGCGGCGAAGCTGATAACGTCGCCGGGGTTCAAAATCTCCGTGGTTATCAACTGCGAGCTGAACGAGTAACCGCCGATGACGGGGAATGCCGATGGTCCGGCGACGCGGACGGACCCGTTAACCATGAGCCGCGACCCGCCGCGTCCGTTCATGGCAGAACTGGAGTCGTTGTGTGCGTTGGGCGGCGGGAACACGCAATGGAAAACGATCTGGTACCTACCGCGCGTCGGGACGACAAGCTCGTTCCATGTACCGTTCCGACTGAAGCCACCGTCGGTGTGGATGGTGGATTCGCCGTCGTACCACGACACCGCCGACCAGCCTGTCCCCAACGGCTGATCCACCGTGAGCGTCCCGTACCAATGCGGCCCCTGCAGCGGCGTTTCGTTGAACGTGATCCCGTCATCACCGATGCCGACCGTGAAGCCACCGCCGTACAAGCCGACGCCAGCAGGCGAGATGTTAATCCCGGCCTCTTCGGTGCCCTGCACGGAGTTGACGACGAAGCCGCCAGTGGTCACGGCTGCGACCGTGCGGCGACCAGGCGCGGTGCTGATTTCGGGCGAAACCAGGAACGTGCCGTAGTTGGAACCCCCGCCGCCGTCGTAAACCAAGCTGCGGAAGTCGCCGTACGCGACCCCACCCGGCTGCGTCATGTTGCCGCTGGCGTCGTCGAAACGGATGCCTGGTGACGTGCTGGCCGGACCGAACAGGTCGGCGCCGGTGACCATGCGGCCCGTAGCGTTCACCTGCGAGAGATTGCCAACGATCTCCAGGTCGCCGTTTGAATCAGCCGAGAAGACCGCATCGTTGTTGTCGTTGTAAAGCGTCAACCCATCGGCAGCGTTCAGCTCCGCACGGGCGCCAGACGGGGCAGTGCGGATCGTGGCACCGGTGATGGTCTTGGCTTCGACGACCTCGGAGATGAGCTTTTCGGCAACGGCGTCGGAGATGATCGCTGACCCAGCGATGAGCTGATCCGTGGTGATCTCCAGGAAGCCGCCGACGTGGGCGGCGACCTCTTGCGCGTTGAGGCGGTCGGCGCTAATCGTGCCCGACGTGATCTGGTCAGCGGACAAGTCGAGGAACGTACCGACCGCACCGGCGACCGATTCGGCGTTCACGTGGCGGGCCGCAACGGCGCCGTCCACGATCAGCTCGGGGCCGGTCTTCGGTCGCATGTCGACGTTGGAGATCGAAACGGTAGCGGAACCGGTGCCGAGGATCGCAGCGATGACGAATTCCATCGTGGTCGATCCGTCGTCAGGAACGACGAACGAAGCTTCGAACCGCTCCCACACGTTACCGGTCGACGGGACGGTGATTGCCGAGCCGTTGTTGGCGAGGTTGCCATCCCGGTCGCGGAAATTGATCCCGAAGATAACACCGGGGCCGTCCGGGACCTTAACGTCGGCTGCGACGCGGACCTCTTGTCCGGGCGTAACTGCAGCGCGGCGGGTGTTAGGCATGTTAATGAGCATGCCGTTTTCGCCATCGGACATGAACCGGACGGCGTTAGCGTCCAAGTCGTCCGGCTTGTAAAACTCCGCCGTACCGCGCGCGGTAGAGTCTTCAGACGGATGCAGCCAGCCCGGACCCCAAGAGCCAGAATCGTCCGGCTCGAAGATGGGGTTATCAATGAGGCGCGTTCCGCCGATGACCAGCATATCCGACGTGATCTTGCGGGCGCGAATCACGTCCGCCCACAGCTTTTCAATTACGGCCTCACCGATCGTCGCATCACCGGCGACGAGCTGGTCCGTGGTGAGCTCCAGAAACGTACCGACGGCAGAGGCGACCTCTTGCGCATTGAGGCGGGCGGTGTCGATGGTGCCTGACGTGATCTGCTCGGCGGACAAGTCGAGGAACGTACCGACCGCTGCCGCGACGGATTCAGCGTCGACCTTGTCTGCCGTCACGGCACCGTCGACGATGAGCGCCGGGCCGGTCATGGGCCGGATCTCCGGGGTCGCGAACATGACTTCGTAGTTGGTGCTTCCGGTTCGGACGACCTCGAACTCTAACTGACCGGAGAAGGCACCAGCGGGGGCGGTAGCCGTCGTGGACCGGTCGGTCCACCCGTGACCATGAGCGGACAACTCCGTCGAGGCGTCCAGGTCCACACCGTCAGAGTCGTACCACCTAATCCGTGCGATCTTGTCCCCCGACCCCGCGCCACGGATGGACGCCGCGAACCGGTACTGGTCGCCGGGGACACAATCGAAACGTCGGAGGTTCCGAATCAAACCGCCGTTAAAGATGGTGGTACGGAGGACGTTACGCACCTCGGAGCTGACGACAGTCCACGCCCCGCTGACGACCTCCCACCCGTCCATGCTGCCGCCAGAGAGGCCAGGGTTGTCGACGAGGTTGGAGGAGTTGCCCACGACAAGCATGTCGGACGTGATCTTGCGGGCGTGGATAACCTCGGCCCACAACTTCTCAATCACGGCCTCGGCAATGGTGGCGTCGGTCGCGGTCAGCTTACCGACATCGAGGTTGGCGATGACCTCGGAGCGGATCTCGCGCTCCTGCCACCCAGACTCGGTGCGCTGCCATTGACCGATGATTTGGCTATTGCTGTCGACCTGCCACCACACGGACCCAACCGGGGCGGTGCCGGTCGGCCCGGACGTGTCCTTCAGGAGAAGTGGCTTGGAGTCCGCCGCCTCTTGCGCTGCACCTGCCGCCGCGATGGCGGTCTGTGCATTACTCTCGGCGGTGCCTGCGAGGCTGTGCGCCTCCTCGGCGCGGTCCTGTGCTGCGGCAGCATCCTGCGCCGCCTGGACGGCCTGACGGAGCGCGGCTGCGCCCGTCGGGTCCGTGCCGGGGACGTAGGTGGTTGCGTTGAAGCCGACCGGGGCGTACTCGCGCGTCCCTCGGTTCGTCCGGGCGTAGAACTTGCCCGTACCCCGGAGTCGCCAGTAGGAGGGCTCAACGTCCGTGCCGTCCGGCCCTTCGACGGTGAAGTTCGAGCCGCCGCCTCCGGGGTTGCCGACCTGAGAACCCATCGGGGCCTCGTAGGAAGCCGCCGAGAAGTCGTGCTCGTTGCGGAGCACCCACTCCTCACCGTTCCAGCCCTCGACGCGAACGATGGTCGGCTCTACGGCCATGAGGGCGTAGTCGCTGAGTGCGTGCGGGAGGCCGTAGAAGTCGGAGATGGTGTCCGGCGTAGCGCCGGTCTCCATATCGTTACCGGACCCGTCCGCACTCGGGTAGACGGAGCCCTTGTTGCCCTCTCCCCAATCGAGGAGGACGGCGTTGGTGCCGTACCCGTCGCCCGTTGCCGACGTGGCGGTCGCAGTGGCGTCCGGCGTAGTGGCCACACGATCCTGACCGCCGCCCCGGTAGACGAGGTTGTAGCGGTGCGGTGGACGGGCAACGTCAGAGCGGTTGCCGCCGTAACCACGCCACCCGACGAGGACGCGCTCGTCGGAAACGAACTGCCACTTACCGGAGCCCTTGCCGCTCAGGACCGTAGTGGTCCCCGCCTGCACCTTGAACGTCTCGGCAGCTTCCGGGTCATCGTCCTGTGTTGCGGTGACATCGGCTGCCGAGAACGGCGCATACACGAAAAACTGGTATGGGGAGGCGTTGGCCGGGACGCCGATTACGAACTCACGCGATGCCCACGACAGGGGCGGCAACGCGGCGCGCAACTCATCGGACCACAACGCGACGGGGCCGTCTGCCGTGAGGACATCGCCGGGGTCCGTCGAAAGGGAAAAGATGGGGCCGCTGCCGTCGCGCTCAACGGGGGTTCCGTTGCGGTAGAGCGTGACCTCGTCGGTTCCCTGGTACGCGGCCCACCGGATGACGCCGCCCGCGAGGGCGACGGACGGCTGCACCATACCGTCCGCCATGAGGTTCGCTTGCCCGCGCAGGGCCTCTTCGGCGGTTTCGCGGGCTTCGTCAGCACGGGCCGTCGCGGCGTCGGCAGCGGACTGTGCCGATGATGCAGCAGCAGCCGCATCGCTAGCGGTGGTCTCGACGGCGTCGACACGACCGCCGAACACGTCGAGGCGCTCGTCGAGCCCCTGGTCGGCCTGCTCCAACTCCTGTCGGGCCGTGGCGAGGTCGTCGGCAATGCCGGGGACGGTAACGTCGCGGAGGTTGGCGATTTGATCCTCGTGATCAGCGAGGTCACTCTCGACGCCAGGGATCGTTACATCGCGCAGGTTGGCGATTTGATCCTCGTGATCAGCGAGGTCTCGCTGCGCAGCGTCGAGGCGCTCGTCGAGTTCCGCGTCCGCCTGCTCCAACTCCTGTCGGGCCGAGGCGAGGTCGCTCTCAAGCGACGGGATGGTGACGTTGCGCAACTCGTCGATGCGGGACTGGTGCTCCTCCATGTCGACATCAATGTCGGCAAGCATGTCCTGCAGAGCGGCGTCGGCCTCTTCGAGCGCCGTGCGAGCGTCGGCCAACTCCTGGTCGAGCCGTTCGACGAACTGGCGGGCGTTTTCCGCCGCTTCCGCCGCATCCTTGCCGATCCGAACAGTGTCCGGCACCGTGTAGTCCACGCCATCCACGTCAACCGAGGAGTGCGCCAGTTGCGGGGCGGTCTCAATGGTCGTCAGGCGGCGATCGGTACGAGCAAGCTCGCGAGCAAGCCGCTCCACAGAAAGACGGGGGCCGACATGGCGATTGGTCATTACGTTTGCACCTTCAATGTTACCGTGTCGGACTCGGGGACGATTGTCATCTCCAGGATTCGCGCCCACATGTCAAGGTCAAACCATCCGGTCTCGCCCTGAATGCGAACCTCGTCCCCTACCGAGAATGAACCCAGCTCAGCGTGCGGGTGATTGGTGACAGCAAAGGACTCAATGGACTCAAGCCCCTGACGCGCCCTAAGCTCAAGACGCGCCTCTTCTGCCGCAACGCTCTTCTTCTTGATGTCCTTGGCGGGAACCACTGCTACGCGGCGCAGCCTGCCAGTCTGCCGACTGACATGTGCCCTAACCTGCTTTCGCCCCTCGCCCGCACCAAGAAGCAGAACTTCACTGGCGTAGTCGTCACCACCCCTGTCAACCTCTGGCACCGCCACGACGTTCTCGCCAATGGCGAAGCGGAGATCGTGCCTGCGTCGACCCCGCATGGGGTAGAAGATTCTGAACCGGTGAGCGAGAGTGTCGCCATCCCAGAAGTCCTCCTCCATATAGTCGAACGGGGCGAGGGTGGCGAGATCGTCAATGACGCTGCCGAGATCGTGCGTCTCCCACCAGTTGAGCCTGTAAGGCCCCTCGGTTGAGTTGTCATCGCTGTCAGGCTCGCCAACTCTCACAGGAGTGGTCGTGTCGTCCACGACAACGCCAAGATCCCCACCGGGCTTGGACTGAATGTGACTCCAGATGTCACGCACAATGTCAGCAGGATCGGCACGCACGTAGTTCTCCTGGCCGTCAACCCAGGGAATGCCCTGCGGATAGCCAGAGAAGCCCATGCAGTCCAACTGCCATGCGCCAGAGTCATTGAAGTCCGACTGGACGAGGATGCCACCGCCTCTGATCTCGCCAGAGGCTTCGGCCCAAATGGCAGTACCCCACTCATCAAAGAGGGGGGCGCCATCCGAGCCCTTCATGCGGGCCACCTCCAGGGGAATTACCCCCTCAAGGCGACCCGGCCCAGAAAGCGTTTGGGTGATGGAAACATCCTGAAGGGGTACATCCCACTCAACAAACTCACCGGACGGGATTCGCTGTGCAATGTACCGCCATGTCATGGTCAGACTGCCCTTTCGAGGAATTCGACATCGAGAGTCACGGACGAACTGCCATCAAGGCGAAGACTTCCGCTTCCGCCAGTCAGGTTGCGGCCCATGAGATTCACGCGGACGGTCTGTCCTCGGAACGCTGCCGGGACGCTCATCGGTGCCGCCGAACGGATGCTCATACGGGACGTGTTGGGGACGCCAGTGAGGTCCCATCGGTTGCGGGCGGTCGACGGCCACGATTCGCCGTCGTGGAACCGGACCCACACCTCACCCGCTCGGTCACCGGCAGATACGCGCACCTGCACCCAGTCAGCAATGACGTTCATCTGAGTAGCCCACTCGGGGATGAACAGGTCGAAATTCTCGTTCGGCCACTGCTGGAAGTTGGACGAGCCGAGGTCGTGGATTTCACCTGCCGCGAAGTTCTTCACGAGAAGCGTGCGATCCTTGCGCGGAAGAGCAACTTTGCGCAGGTCGGTGATCATCGCGTTCGTAATGGTGGCCGTGTTTGCCGGAATGTCCAGCAGGGCCAGCTCGATCGCCGGGTAGTTCAGGTTCAGGTCCCGCGCCCTGGTGATCCCAGCGGGGACATCCTCAATGACCTCCGTGTAAATGTACTGGAAGTCATTCGGGTCTGTCGGGGCGGAGGTGCCAGGGTATTGCGGGTCGGCTACGCGAGCGACAATAAGGTCCCTGCGCCCCCCTGCCGAGCCGGTCGCGGTGATGGCAACATTGTCCTGTGTGGGATTGCGCCCCACGTAGGACTGCTGACCGCCGCCCGCATAGCGGTTAAGCAGAATAGCCCCACCAGGAGCCGCGCGAACCTGACTACCGGGGGTGCTGAGTGCTCTCACCTTCAAGTCGTCAGGGAGGATAACCCCCTCTGCGCCGCTAGTTGCCGCATAGGCAAAAAGCCTGGCCACCTCAACCGAATGGTTCGCACCAGCGACGAACCACGGAACACTGTCCCATGCCATATTTGAATGATCCTTACGTCGTTAGAGCGAATACTGGGCGTCGTGCCAGGAGATCTCGCAGTAGGCAGTCCCAGTCGGGTCCGTGCCCCCGAAGGTGACCTCAGACTGACCAACAGGAAGTCGCATGTCAGGAAGTCGAGAGCGCCGCGAGAGCGTGCCTGCCACCGACGCCCCGCCGTCGAGGAGGACCGTCATGTTGCGGGCGTCCAGCGTGACGTAGCGGTCATAGGCGAGCGTCAACCCCAGCGACACCTCCCAGCCCTCACCGCGAATCCACGGGTCCGTAATTGGCCCATGAATCAATGCAGTGACGGGACTGGGGGAGGTGCCATCATTGACGACAAACCCGGCCCGAGAGGCGCCCGTGGCACTAGTGCTCAGAGGCGCAACGAGCGGAGCCTGGAGGCCACCGCCAGATGCGGGGACGATGGGGATCGTTACCGAGTGCCCCTCATCCCCGAACACTGTGGCGTCTGCGAGCTGGAAGGTGGCGAGAATGCCGCCAACCCCCTGCCGCATGGCCTCCTTGATGCCGAGATCCGCCACACGGCGGGGCCTACCAAGAACCCGGCGCGTCTGCCCGTCCAGGTTGAACCGGAGGGTAGAGAGTGCGCCGGGTGTGTCGATAGGCCCTTGCCACGCCTTGCGAAGCTCCCGCATGGCCGCAAGGGCGCTAGGACCGTCATGTCCGTCGGTCCACATCTCGAAGGTCCACTCAGGGGCGAGCTCGTAATCCCGCCCCATAAGCAGACCGCCACGATGGCCGCGAGTGTCCTGGACCTCCAAGCTCCTGTCGCCAGGGTCAAAGTCCGAGACGACAATCGGTCCAGCGCCACCGAAGACGTAGCCGTCAAGATCGAACTCACCGATCCTCAATTCGGTCACCGGCCACGCCTCCTATACTTTCCGCCACGCTCTTCAACGCGGAGACTCCAATTCACGGCACGAGCCGTTTCTTCTGGGGCATCAGTGTTGGCGCCATTGATGATGATGTTGGTGTCACCACCGCCCACGCCGGAGCCGAGGTTGCCACTGACGGACCCCTCAACTCCCACATGGGCAGACAGGTCGCCAAGGGACTTGACGCCCCTCTCGGCAGCCTCAGCCACCCTGCGTCCAGCCTTCTCAACCTCACTCTCCTCAGAGAGAAGGCCCTCAACGAACCCCTGTCCGGTGTAGCGACCAATGCCGATGAACACCTTGGAGGGGGAATTGATCTGAAGAGCCTTGCGGGCCGCAGTGATGGCGCTAGAGACGACGCTCCGGGCAGCCGAAGCCACCCTGGACGCCGCCGACCTGATGCCGCTAACCAAGCCCGAAATGAGCGAGGCGCCAGCCGACACCATGGAACTCGCGCCGCTGCGAACAATGCCCGCAGCCTGCGATGGGAGCGACCTAATGACGCTCAGTGCCCTGCCAATGAACTTGGCAATCGTGGTGACGATCCGCGCCCATCCAGCGGACGTGGCGCTTACTGCCTGACTCCAGGCACTCCTGAAGGTCTTGACGATCCGAGACAGGAAAGAGGAGACAGCATTTGCTGCCGCACTAATGCCATTCGAGATGGTCTTGCGAATCCGGGCAACGACATTGACGACAACGGCCCTTGCCGCGTTCCACTTCTGCCGGAACCACTTCACAATAGCCGCAAGGCCGTTGTTGACAGTAGTCTTGGCGCCGTCCATGCCCCCACGGACGGTGGACCTAATGGCATTCCAGGCCGACGAGACCAGCTTGCGGACAATCGCCCATGCCTTACTCCAGTCGCCCTGGAGAACGGCCATGCCAGCCGCAACAATCGGCACGAGCGCACTGACGACCGTGCTGACCTTATCGCGAATCCAATCCCAGACGACGCCAATCTGGACGCCCACGTTCTGCATCTCGGGGATGAAGACATTGGAGAGCCAGTTGGCGAACTGGGAGATGATCGCAGACAGAGACTGGATTGCAGGAATAACCCAGTTCATGATCGTGCCAGCAATAAGATTTGCCAGCACTTCAGCAAAGGCGGCTACTCCAGGAATGGCGTAGTCGACCAGCAGTGCCAGAAGATCGCCAGTGGCCTGGGAAAAGCTCTCGATGCCACTAATGTCGATGTCGATACCAAGGGCCTCGCCAACCTGCTGGACGGACTCCATGACGGTGGTGAGGAGTTCGCTCAGAGCCTCCTTCAGAGGCTCCAGAGCCTGACGCACGGGCTCAAAGGCGTCAACGACAGCCTGCCACAGTCGAGACAGCGCATCTCTGAGGCGATCCGACTCCTGATATGCACTGATCAGAGTCCCGCCAACGATGCCGATAATCCCGCCAAGACGGAGCAGCATCGGGGCGATGCGGGTGAGCATCGGGCGAAGCCTGCCCAGACTGCGAGTGAGGCCACCGAAAAGGCCCCCGCCGCCCTTAGCGGCGCCCTTCCCCTTGCCCCCGATGCCGAAGACCGCCAGAGCCCGCCTAGCGCCCTCCAGGATGCCCACGATGGGGCGAATGGCGCGGAGGGCCAGGAAGCTCAGGAGGACCCCCTCGAGGAGCCCTGGGACGTTAGCTGCGGCCAGAGTCAGGTTTGCGAACGCCTCAGCGACGGCAATGATGGGCTCGTGCAGGGTCTCGATGACCGTTACGAGCCGCGCCGACAGG